>NZ_JBFAMH010000003.1:0-508293 GCF_040656475.1 Streptomyces sp. NPDC049915 | reverse complement strand
TGCAGCTCGCGGTAGCCCTGGCTGGCGATGTTGGAGTAGTGGGCGAAGACGTCGGGGCCGCCGCCCTCCTGCTCGATGAAGCCGAAGCCCTTCTCACTGTTGAACCACTTCACTGTGCCCTTGGCCATGACTGTCTCCTTTGAGGGAAACCGGGCACGCACCCTGCGCGACCGGGAGGTGATCGCCCTGGTCCGGAGAGGCGCTAAACAGCAAGAACGCCCGTGATGGCGATCACGGGCGAACGGAACTTCGGAACCACGACTGCTGATCACAACGCTATAACGGCATGACGGAAGCCGCCAGCGAAAACACGCCAGCATCCGGCCCGGAACGAAGGCCTGGATCGGCCGTGAGGCTCGTCGATGGTGATCAAGCAGTTCCGCGCCCTTCTTCCGCACCAGGCGGCGGCGAGTCATGGCCTCCTTGCCGCCGACTGTTTTCCGGGTGGTCCTCACCGATCACGCGTGACCGGCGCCCGCTACGACCACCACGAGCGCGTCACCGGCCCGCAACTCCCCCACCTCTTCCAGCGCCGGCCCTACTGGCGGGCACATGTCCTGAACGAGACCAGCATCAAACGCCTCCTCGACCGCACCCTCGCGGCCACCGGCCACCGGCCACCGGCCACCGCGACGCCTCCGGCGAGCCCTTGCGCTACACCCCGCACGACTTCCGCCGAATGTTCGCCACCGAAGCTGTCTGACATTGGGGGGCCGCTGGTGGCGTTGGTGAAGGAAGCGGCGGGTTCCGTGAGCGCCCAGGCTGCGAACCGACGGCGGGGCGGGTGTGGGATGACGTTGGTGTCGGATCTGGTGCTGTTCGGCGACCAGGACACGCGCAACACACCACAGGGTTTGCGAGCGGGAGCCAATTTCGTCCTTGCCGTGGACGTGCAGGGTCTCGTTCCGCCCGCCCGTGAGGGAACGCGGGTGCACGACGGTCGGCGTGCTGCTCCGACTCGGCCTCCACCAGCTCCAGGGCAGTGGTGGCGTCGCGCACACGGGAATCCGTGGTCGCGCCCAAGTGCGACCCGAATTCAACAGGTGCCGGCGACGGTGGCGGGCGCGGCTGCCTGGATGCGGTCGAGGCGTTCGTACAGGGCGCGCACCAGCCGGGCGCGGTGCTGGACGCTGTGCACGGTGGCCTGAGGCGGGGCCGACAGCCGTCGTTCGGCTTCGGCCAGGACGACTTCGGCGAGGGCCCTCGGGCCGCTGTCGGGAGAAAGCTGTGCGGCGTGGCGCTTGACGTCGGCGGCCACCGCGGTGGCGGGGCCGGTCAGTTGCAGCGCGAGCTGCTTCAGGACGCGCGAGCAAGGTTCGGGTTCTGCCATGCAAGGACGGCGGTGACAAGCGCCTCGTAGGGGGGCGGTCGAGGGGAGGTTGGGCCGCTCGATCAGTCCGGTCGGGTCGTGCAGGACCGTGTGTGATCGGGGCCTCGCGGTGTCGTAGCCGAAACTCGCGCTCTGCCTCGCGGGTTCGGGCCGCGATGCGGACCACGCCGCCCGCCACCCACACTCGTTCCACCCGCACCGCGTCGAGGTGCGGAGGCGCGATCCGTACGAAGTCATCACGCTCGCTGACAGTGCCGCTACCCATGACGGAGCGTCACCGTCGCACGGTGGCAGACCCGAGCTTCACGGAAATCTTGCCAGGGCCACTCACACGAGTACGCGGACAGCGAGTCCTGAGCGGCAGGCGCAGCGGCGACTATGGCCTGAAGGGCCCGGCCTTGCAGCCGCCGACGCCCCGCCCCGCCGCTCTCGGCAGGCCCGTGCGGGCCTTGCCCTTCCTACGACCCGATCGGGCCCGAAAACCCCGAGGTCATGCGCCGGTTTCCACGGCGAGCTGTCCGGGCAGCAGGCGGCGCGGCTGCCCAGGGCGTGACAGCGGGGGCTGGTGGACGTCGCCCTGGCCCGGCTGGAGCGCTGCGAGTGAACACCAGCTGTCCGTGCCGCGCTGGGCTACGCCAGGTCAGCGAGGACCTGGCTGGGTACCGGGCCGTGACTGTCTCCGGACCGGCTGCGGGTCACGATTCCTCCAAAAATCAATCCGCCCCTTTTGCAGTGATTAGGGTCGCGATGTGATTACTGCAATGGCATGAGGTTGGCGTAGGGTGGCCGAGCTATTAACTGCCCGGTCGCTACCTTGAGTTGACGGTTTCTCGGTGGCGTGTTGCTGGGCACCACCAGGCTGATCGAGAGGACTCTCATGTCTGAACCACCGACATATGCAGCGCCCTCGGGAACCGGTCGGCCGACCGCTGCGGGTTCGGCGCGAACCAGGCACGGTAAGCCGCCGGCGCGGAATCAGGCGCCAGATCCCGCCACGCGCTCCCGGATGCTTCGCCTTACGGTCCTTCCTGCGGCCTTCATGGCACTGCTCGCGGCCGCGCTGGTCGTTTTCGTTCTGTCCGCCCAGTCCGGTTCAGTCGCCGCCGCCACTTGGGGTGTCCTCACTGCTGCTGTCGTTCTGGGTGCCGCGGTGCTGCTCGTCGCCGCGCGCACCGCCACGGCCGAGGCCCGTCGGGCGGCCGGGCGCTACGTCTCGCTGCTGAGCACCGTCGCCGCAGGCCAGAACGATCTTCAGGACACGGTGGTCGCGCTGGAGCGGGGCATGCGGGTGCCGCTGCCCCAGTTCACGCCGCAGGCCCCCGCCCAGACCGACAGCTTCGGCCGTCTCGCGTACGCCGTTGCCCGCCTGCAGTTCGAAGCGAAAGCCGCTATCGCCCGGTCGGCGCAGCTCGCGCAGGGCGGTGCGCCGGGCAGCGAGGAACGTGTCGAGGTCTTCGTCAACCTCGCCCGGCGCCTTCAGTCCCTTATCCACCGCCAGATCACCATGCTGGACCGGCTGGAGAATGAGGTGGAGGACCCTGAGCTGCTCAAGGGCCTCTTCAACGTCGACCACTTGGCCACTCGTATCCGCCGGCACGCGGAGAACGTCGCGGTCCTCGGCGGGTCGGTGTCGCGTCGCCAGTGGACTCGCCCTGTGTCCCTGATGGAGGTGCTCCGCTCTTCGATCGCCGAAGTTGAGCAATACCCCCGTGTCATGCTGGTGCCGCCGATCGAAGGATCGCTGCGCGGCCACGCGGTCGCCGACGTCGTCCACCTGCTGGCCGAGCTGGTGGAGAACGCCACCTCGTTCTCCGACCCCGGCAGCCAAGTACTGCTGCGCGCCCAGCGGGTGACGGCCGGCCTGGCCGTCGAAGTCGAGGACCGTGGCCTTGGCATTCTCCCGGAAGAGCTGGCCCGGCTCAATTCGCTGCTCTCCCAGCCTGACCGCATCGACCTGGGCAAGCTGCTCGCGGACGGCCGTATCGGCCTGTATGTAGTCTCCGAGCTCGCGCGGCGCCACAACATCGTGGTGCGGCTTCAGAGCAACATCTACGGTGGCATCCAGGCAGTCCTGATCCTGCCGCACACGCTCATCGGTGACGAGAGCGACCAGTCGCCGTCGCAGGCCGCTGCCGAGGTGCCCCAGCCGGCACAGCATGCGGTGTCTCAGCATCCTCCTCTTCCGGTGGAGCCCGTGGGGCGATACGTCCCCCCGGCGCTGGACACCGCCCAGCCGGTTACTCAGCCACAGCCGATACCGCAGACGCAGCCGATGGGCGCCCCGACCCCCGCCCCACCGCAGCACGCTCCGCAGCCCAGTCCGCAGCCCACGGCCCCCGTCCGACACCCAGCGCCCCAGGGTCCCGGACGCTTCGATGGAGATTCCCGTTCCGGGAAGCCGCAGCTGCCGCAGCGCCGGGCACAAGAGCACCTCGTGCCAGAGCTGAAGGAAGCGCCCACCACGCGGATGTCGGGGGGCATGTCCCAGGGCGAGCATGATCCGGGACTGATGGCGGCCTTCCAGCGAGGACACCGCCTCGCAGAGGAGATATCCGTCGACAGCCCCGCTGACGACTCTCGCTAACTGCAGATCTCGCACTCACCCCCGAGGAGAAAGACGCACCATGGTGAGCGACACGCGTACTGGTCGAAACCAGGACCTCGACTGGCTCTTGCAGGGCCTCGTCCAGAGGGTCCCGCATACCCGCAGCGCACTTCTGCTGTCTGCCGACGGAATCAGGAAAGCTTCCGAAGGGCTGACAAACGATGAAGCCGACCACATGGCGGCTCTGGCGTCCGGAATGCACTCGCTCGCCCGCAGTCTGGGGGTCCGCTTCGCCGGCGGCGACGATGTGCGGCAGGTCGTTGTGGAGCTCGACACGGTCCTTCTCTTCGTGACCGCGGCAGGCTCTGGGACCTGCCTGGCGGTTCTGGCCGACCGGGAAGCTGATGCGGCCGTGCTCGGTTACGAGATGGCGATGCTGATCAAGAGCGTCAGGGCCTATCTCGCTACGCCTGCCAGGCACGAGGCACCGGCGTCGCCGGGCGCGATGGGGCATTGAGGATGACGGACGCGCAGGAAGGGATGTGGCTGGACGATGAGGCCGGACGCTTAGTGCGGCCCTACACCGTCAGCAACGGCCGCACCCAGCCCGCCATCCATTTCGACCTTCTCAGTCTCGTGATGGCGACGGGCACCCGGCCCAAGGCATACCTCGGTGCCGAGCACGACCAGGTCCTCACCCTGTGCGAGCACCGCCCCGTCTCTGTCGCCGAGATCGCCGCGCGGCTACGGCTGCCGGCCACGATCACCAAAGTCCTGCTGTCCGACCTGCTGGGGCATGAAGCGCTCGTTACCCAGGCGCCCCGCCCCATCGAGGCGGCCTCCCCGACCGACCGAGCCCTCCTGGAGGCGGTGCTAGATGGCCTTCGTAAGCGGATCTGACCCCTTTCCCACTGCCGTTAAGATCCTCATCGCCGGCGGATTCGGCGTAGGCAAGACCACCTTCGTCGGCTCGGTCAGCGAGATAGCACCGCTGAGCACCGAGGAGCTGCTGACTCAGGTCAGCGCCCGCACGGACAGCCTGGTGGGCATCGAGGACAAGACGACCACCACCGTGGCGATGGACTTCGGCCGTATCACCCTCAGCCGGGACCACGTTCTGTACCTCTTCGGTACGCCGGGGCAGGAACGGTTCTGGTTCATGTGGGACGAACTGTCCAACGGAGCGCTGGGCGCGGTCGTCCTCGCCGACACCCGCCGGCTGGACCAGTGCTTTGCTGCCGTCGACTTCTTCGAGCGGCGCGGCATCAGCTTCGTGGTAGCCGTCAACCAGTTCGACGGCGCCTACCACTACACACCGGAAGAGATCCGCGCCGCCATAGACCTCAAGCCCGAGGTACCCATCGTGCTGTGCGACGCGCGTCTGGGCGCCTCCGGCACCCAGGTACTCATCGCGCTCCTTGAGTACCTGCTTGCCCCCGCTCCCGGCACGCCGTCCGCGGAGCCGACCCTGCTGCACTGACGCCCCGGCCAGCGCCACCGAATGGAGCCTTCTATGTCCGCGCCTGTCCCCTACACACCGCTCAACGACCCGTCAGCCCCCCGGCTGGTGACGCCCGACGACCCGGACGCACCCGCTCGCGTAGCCCGATTGCGCCAGATCGGTGTCGGCAATCTCCCCGTTCCGGAGTTCGACCAGTTCGCCCGCGATCTGGCCCGCAGCGTAGGCGCTCCTTACGCGATGGTGAACTTCATCGACGAGAACCAGCAGTACTTCGCCGGTCTGTTCACCCCCGCGGACGGGCAGCCGAGCGTCGACCTGGCGCCGCAACAGGCCAGCACCGGCCGAGTGATGGCCAAAGACCACGGTTGGTGCCCGCACGTCGTCGTGCGCAAGAAGGCGCTGGTGCTCGAAGACGTCTGCGACTACCCCAGGTTCGCCGGGAACCCGGTCATCAACCAGATCGGCATCCGCTCGTACATCGGCGCGCCACTGATCGACTGGAACACGGGCATCGCTCTGGGAACGGTCTGCGCGATCGCCCCTGACATCACCCCCTGGGGCCGGCAGGGCCTGGAAACCATCAAGTCGATGGCACAGCGGATGGTCGACCGGCTGCACCAGATAGAGGATCAGGGCGGACTCTGACGCCACCAATGCCCACGGTGGCGGGAGAGGGCCCACGAAGGCACGAGGCGGGGAGCCGCGGGCACGACGCTGTGTCCGCGGCTCCCCGTGTTTACACGGCAGCCGGCTCCAGCCGCTCGTCGTCCAGCTGATCCCTCTGCCGGAGCCTCACCACGTCGGCGAGGCGCTCCGACCACTGGCCTTTGGCCCTACCCAGCGCGAACTCGCCCAGGCGCAGCAGCTGAATCTCGGACGTGCCAGCCGGCGCGTAGATGTGCTGCGCATCGCGCAGATAGCGCTCCACGGGGCGGTCGGTGAACAGGCCGCTCCCGGCGTGGATCTTCATGGAGTCTTCGGCCGACTCGATGGCCGCTTCGACGTTGAGGTACTTGGCGTTCATGAGCTCCGCGTCGCAGGGCTTGCCCTGGTCCAGGAGGTGCACGGCGTGGTACGCGGCGAGCCGGGCGGTCATCAGGCGTTGCTGCATCGCACCGAGCCTGAGTTTGATGCTGTTCAGCTCGCCGAGCGGTTGGCCGTAGCGCTCGCGCTCGATGCACAGGGCGGTCGTCTCCTCGACGACGGCCCGGTGGATGCCGAGGGAGACCGCTGTCAGATTGGGCCTGCCGTAGAGCACGCTGGACGAGTAGGCCACGGCCAGGCCCTCGCCCTCGGCCCCGAGGAGATTCGCAGCAGGCACCCGGCAGTTGTCGAAGATCAGCTTGCCGAAGGAAAAGCCGTGCAGTCCCATGGCGGGCTGGTGCACGGCCAGGGTGAGGCCAGGACGGTCCTTCTCGACGAGGAACGCGGACAGGCCTTTTGACCCTTCACCGGTCCGGGCCACCACGCCGTGCACGTCGCCGACGTGGGAGTTCCCGACGAAGACCTTGTGGCCGTTGAGGATGTACTCGTCACCGTCGCGTACCGCGGTGGTGACCATGCCCAGGACGTGGCCGCCCGACCCTTCCTCCGTGGTCGCGATCGTCGGCAGGCAGTCCCCCGCAGCGATCCGCGGAAGCCACTTTCTCTTCTGGACATCGTTGCCGAAATGAATGACCTTGGCCACACCGAGCTGCGAGGCCTGCACCATCGCGCCCATCGCCCCGCAGACCCGGGACAGTTCCTCGATGATGATCGTCTTGGCCAGGTGCCCGGCCCCCATGCCTCCGTACGCCCGGTCGATCGTGACGCCGATCCAGCCCTGCCGCGCGATCAGCCGGGACAACTCATGCGCCACGCCCCGAGTCGCCTCCATCTCCGGTATGCGCGGCCGCACCTCACGCTCGGCGAACTCACGCACACGCTGTCGCAGATCCTCATGCCACTGCTTGGTGAAGTACCCCTGCACAGGCCCCTCCTCGATGCTGCCTCCGCACCCGCTCGGATGCGGGGGACGTCCCTCGGCAGTGGTTCTCCGCCTCCAGGCAGACCCTTGTGTGATTGTCGCCTTATCGATCCATCTCGGCCAAGATCGCCAGCACTGATTGGCGGAAACACCCCGCCTTGCCGAGCAACCTTGACCGCGTGACGTGATAGAGCACCTGTTCGAGACGAGCGACAATGAAATGAAGTGACGTATGAATCAGTCGGGTCATCTGGTGACGGAATATACCCCTCCACCAGGCACCTACCGATCCAGGGCGTGACCGGCGGGCAGCGCAATCAGCCCTCAAATCCCTGGCAGGTTAGAGCCCGTTGCACAACAGCGGCCACCGACGCACGAGCACAATCCAGCCATCGTCTGGGCAGGGAGGATAAACGTGTGCCTCACTGGGCACACCTACGGTCCGGCCGCACCACCGCCGCGGCCGGCCCCAGCCTCAGCACCCCCGACGGCCCTCCGGTCACGGGCAAGCCCTGAAGTTCCTCGCCGACTGGCCTCCTTCGTTGCGGCCTCATGGACGGAGCAGTCGGTTTCCATCTTGGATCCGCTCAGCCACGGCTGCGTTGCCGACCGCGGCGCTATCCAAGAAGGGCATGGTGGCCAGCGCCGCTGTCAGGAGGCACGCGTAACGTTCACGTACCTCTCCACTCGGATCGGCGCCTGCCTCCCAGTCGCCAACCATCGACGGACGGACCCCAAGCGCATCGGCCAACTGCCCACGCGCAAGCTTTATCGCCTCACGCACGAGTCGGCGCCACGTGGGCGTGGCAGCCACGCCTATGCAAGAGGCGAGGCTGGCGAAGGAGAGCTGAAAGGCTTCCCAATGCTGAAGTCAAGCCGCTGCTGTGACAGGCGGTGTGGCTTGGTAGCACGCTCCGTCGCGGATCAGGGCCCACAGGACGTTGACGCGACGGCGCGCGAGTGCCAGCAGCGCCTGCTTGTGGCCCTTCCCCTCGGCGCGTTTGCGTTGGTAGTACGCCTTCGAGGCCGGGCAACTCTTCAGGCTCGACAAGGCCGACAGGTACATCGCATTGAGCAGGCCGCGGTGGAACCGGCGTGGCCTGCGGAGGTTGCCGCTGACGCGGCCAGAGTCGCGTGGGGCCGGGGCCAAGCCGGCGTATCCGGCGAGTCGGTCGGCGCTGCCGAAGGCGTCCATGTCGCCGCCGGTGGCGGCGATGAACACGGCCCCCGTCTGCTTGCCCATGCCGGGCAGGCTCAGGATCACCTCGGCATGCGGGTGCTCGCGAAACCGGGCCTCGATGAGGGCGTCGACTTCAGCGATCTCCTCGTCGAGGGCCATGACCCCCTTCGCCAGCCGCACGACCATGGCGGCGGCCAGCTGCTCGCCGAGCAAAGCCGTGTGCTGAGCCTCTGCGGCCTCTGTAACCGTCTTGGCAAGCGCGGCAGCACCACGGACCTTGCGGTTGCGCAGCCACGTCTCGATGCGCCTGGCTCCGCTGCGGCGGATCACCGCCGGGGTCTGGTAACCCGTCAGCAGCATGACCGGGCCCTTGTTCGTCAGGTCCAGGACGCGCTCCAACGCCGGGCAAATCTCCAGCAGTTGGGCTCGGAGCCGGTTGATCTGTCGGGTCCGGTCGCAGACCAGATCGGTGCGGCGGGTGGTCAGGGTGCGCAGGTCGACGGCGATCTCGTCGCCGGGCCGCAGCAGGCCCAGGTCACGGCGCATGCGGGCCTGGTCGGCGATGACGAAGGCGTCCTTGGCGTCCGTCTTGCCCTCGCCCCGGTAGGACGCCGAGGCCCGGTGCACGGTCAGGCCGGTGATATAGACCATCGGCTGGCCGTGGCCGAGCAGCAAGCCGATCAGCAGGGCAGCGCCACCGTGGTTGAGGTCGACCGCCCACAGCACGTCGTCGTCGAGGGCCAGGACGTCTCCGATCAGTTCCAACAGGGCCGATTCGTCGTTCAGGACCCGGCGGGACAGAAGCCGTTCGCCGTCCGTGTTGATCACCACACAGTGGTGGTGTTCCTTGCCGATGTCCACTCCGGCCCATATCCGGGGCACGGTCACCTCCGCCAGCTCGTCGCGCTCTCACAGCCCAGCAGACGACCTCGCCGACGTTGCCCTACACAGCGATCGAGTCGCATCTCCCAATTGGCGGTCGAGTCGTCGCGGGGCTCCGGGCGGCCAAGCCTTTCCAGCCATCGGACGGCTAACCGCTTGACAGCCATACCCAGAGCCCCTGGGTCCCGCTGATCTTACGAATGATCAGTTCGAACCCACGATCAAGAAAGTAGGGCAACTGCTGAGCGCCGCTCGCAGCAGTTGCAGCGCCGCCAACGGCTCCAGCATCTCCAGCGAGAGCGTGAACTGGAGCGTGGCCGGAGTACCGGAAGCCGCAGGGATCATTAGCTGCATGCTGCTGCCCGCCAGTTCTACCCTGACCGACCAGCCGACACTGCCGCGCCCCACATGCGACAGCGTCCCCGGGTAGCAGGCGGTGACTTGCTCGCCGTCGAGGAGATCTATGAGCGCATCGCGGCCGGCGGCGCCTTCGATGTCCGGGCGAGCGCCGGGGCCATCGGAGGCGTCGAGCTGCCGCCGCGCCCCGAGGCCGCGCGCAAGAAGGCGGCCCAGTTGGCCGAGTTGCTGCAGGACCTGGAGGTGGTGCAGCGCCACTGCGAGCAGTACTTCCCCGTTCCGGGGGAGCTCACCCCGACGGACCCGATCACTCTGCTCATGGCGCGCCTGCTCATCCAGGGACACTGCGTGATCTCCCCGTTCCTGCCCCGGGCCCGCTTCACCCTGACCGGGCAGGACTCCCCCCGCCCTGCGGGTCCTGCTCAGCGGTGAGCCCCATGCGATCCAAAATGGGACCCCTACGTGCGTGATCACTGTCGCCGGACGGCATCTGGACCTGAGCCCCGTGCGTTCCTACCACCCCCACATCACCGTCGACGAGGAAGACGGCCGGCAGGCGCTGGCCGCCCTGGGGACCGGGCGCGGCGACGGTCGCGAGGTCACCGTCCGGCCCGTCGACGGCGAATGCTTCCGGCTCCTGCTGCAAAACACCGCACCCCGTAACGGGTGGACTCCCATGCCGCTGGAACTGCCCGGCTTCCCAGAACCCCGCTGAGGCAGTCCACGGCAAGCGGGGGTTTTTACTCGTCGCTCAGTGAGCCTTTTCAGCGTCGCTTCTCCAGGATGAGGACGGCCTTGGTGATGGCGGTCATGCGGTTGGGGCTGATACGGGCTCTGCGTAAGATCTGCCAGGACTTCAGCCGTGCCATGCCGCGCTCGACGGGCGCTCGGGCCTGGGCGAGAGCGCGGTTGACCGTGCGCTGAGTGAGGGAGAGTTCGCGGCCGGGTGGGCGTTTGACTCCTGTGGCGACCCAGAGGCCGGCGTCCTGGTAGGCGCGGTCGGCGAGGAGCGGGACACCCTGTCGCTCGCAGATTCGGATGATCTTGTGAGTACGGGCCGCGGTCAGGTCATGGGTGCGGCCCGGCAGCGCGGGCGAGATCCACAGCACCTCACCAGCGGGATCGGTGACGACCTGGATGTTCACTCCGTGCCGGCGGTGCTTGGCCGCGTAGTCCGCCCGGCTGTCGCCGACGCGGTCGCACTCGACGAGGGTCCCGTCCAGCAGCACGAAGTCGGGGTCGTTCTCGCGCAGGGTTTTCAGCAGGCCGGGTGCGCGGGCCGCGAGTAGCCCGGTGACGGCGGTGACGTAGACGTGGGCGGTGCCGACGGATATCACGAAGCCAGCCGCGATACGGGCGAGGGTGTCGTGGCGCCGCAAGTACACGAGAGCGACGAGCGCCCGCTGGTGCGGCGGGAGTTTGCACCTTCGGTCACCCTCGCGGGCGACGATGAGCATCGTCACCCACTCGACCAGGGCGTGGGGCAGCTCGAGTGCGGCAGGACAGGGAACCAACGAGGCTCCTGAGCCGATGGGTTGAGACTTCGAACATCTCCCTCAACGGCACGGGAGCCTCGTGCCTTGCGGCCCCGCCTCCACCACACTGGCATCACCCGATCGGTGGCCGCGCTGAAACGGCTCACTGAAGCCGGGCGATACCTGCCTGGGGGGCATCCCCGCGACCGTGGTGCACGTCCAGGCGGTCCACCGCTTCGACCCGCCTCTGGTCACCGGCATGCTGCCCCGGCCCGCGTCCTACCTTGAGGTCCTGCAGCAAGGTGAGACCCATGATCCTTCCCTTGAGGACCAGGGCTACACGATCGATCCGGCCGGCGGCGAACCAATACGCATTGAGCTGTTCTTCCGTCCGTACGCCTTCCTTGAACTGGGTGATGAGGTTGCTGACCAGAAGGGGCGCGCCTGGCGGTTCGATGCGGCCTGGGACTGGCACCCCTTCGACGGTGAGCAGTCGGGCACTCCGACCTGGCCGCTGCAGTTGCTCACCCGCCATCGTGAGCCGACACCGTAGGAAGCCGAAGAGGTCGCCCGGGCAACAGCGGTCGGCAGCCACACGGACGAACTGGAGCGGTGGAGCGGACTCACTCGCGCGCGACCAGCCGCCCATCAGCCGTAGCCTCTCGGGACCCTACTGGCCGCACTGCGACAGGACGGTCAAGAAAGGACAATTTCGTAACAACTACCGTGCTTCGGCTCACGAGTCGTTTTATAGCAGGGTCCGGAATTCGACATCCTCACCGAGGTCGACGCCGACAGCATTACCAGGCCTCTCACTGCCATGACGACTGCACAACGTGGCTCAGACGTATCAAGGCGGCTGTCAGCAGGCGGCAGGCGGCAGGCGGCAGGCGGCAGGCGGCAGGCGGCAGGCGGAGAAGGGTGGCCAGCGGCATCGCGGTTCACCTTCAAAGTCACTCCTGTCGGCAGGCAAGAAACGAGCAAGCATCCTGCTCGCCGATCGTACTTCTCAGGCGGATGAACTCTCCTTTACCGGGCGGGTGACTGTGCGGCGCAGTGCCGGTCGACAGAGAGGCGCGACCGGTAGGGAGCAGGTGAGAAAGACCAGTGCGAGGATGCCCCAGCCCGCCCCCCCGACGCCGCTGACCAGCGTGACGACCAGCGCGGGCCCAACCGCCACCACGGCGCCTTCCGTAGTGGCCGCGACAGCTTGGTACTGGCCTTGGGCTCCGTGTGTCATGAGCTTGATGGACAGTCCCCACCGGGCTGCCACGTAGTACAGCTCCCCCATCACGTGCAGGCCCAGTCCGGCGAGGACGACGATGGCGGCCACCACCGGGCTGGTGGGCCAGGCGGCTGCCGCGAAAACCAGGCAACATCCCGCGAGCGCGACGCTGGCGCGCCATGAGGAGCGTACGGCTCCGGACAGTCGTTGTCCGGTGCGGGTGACGCGTACCTGGAAGAGGGCGATCAGGAGGGAGCTGACCAGCACAGACAGTGGGGCGATCCATACCGGTGCCATGGTGTCCTCCTTCAGCCACAGAGGCAGGCCGCTGGACAGAAGTGCCCAGCACAGGGCAAGGAGGGCGGTACTGCTCATGATCGCTGTGAAGGGGACGTTGCGCAGTGCCGCTGTGCTGACTTGACGCCTTGCGGCGGGCACCGGCGGGACGTGCGGGAGGCGGGCCAGGATCGCGGCCGAGACGACGAAGGTGAAGCTGTTGACGATGACGGCGGCGTGGTAAGGGGCGGCCGACTGGCGCGCGAGCACCCAGGCGGCGGCGCCCGCGCCGGCGGCGTAAAGCAGGTGCTGCACGACGCGGACCCGGGCGAGGACAGGCAAGCAGTCCCGTTCGGGCACCATCAGGTGCACGAGCGCCACCTTGTTGCCTTTGGCGGCCGTTTCCGTCGAGGTGAACAGGGTGGCAGCGGCCATGAGTGGCCAGAAGGTGTGCGTGGCCAGAAAAGTGAGTGAGGAAGCGGCGCGCAGAACGGTGACAGCCACGAGGGTCTCGCGGGCGCCGAGACGATCGGTCAGCGTGCCGAAGGGCAAGGCGGCCAGGAGGCCGAGCCCCCCGCCCAGTCCCATCGCGAGGCCCATCGTCGCGGCGGGGACGCCCTGAACGGAGGTCAGGTAGACCGCCCACATGCTGAACCAAAGTCCGTCTCCCAGGGCGGTCGCACCTTCACTGAACAGAAGACGGCGAACAGTTAAGCGATCTTTCTGGGCTTTCTCGGCACGAATCTGGCTCAATTGCGTCAACCCTTTCCTGCCGCAGGATGCCGGAGACCTGTGGCCGCTTCACAGCTCGCTTCAAGCCCCGATCAAGGAGCATGACTTCAGCCGTCTTCAGCCTCGCCCTACGCCCTCCGGTGTGACTCTGCGGATGCGGACACAAAGATCCGCTCCTGGGTACCCGGCAGCTTTACGAGCAAACAGAATTACTTTCAGCAATCGCCAGCGATCACATCTCACCCCTCGCTGAACAGCGAAAATTACAGACTGTGACTGAAGCCGCAGGCATGCGTGTATACAGAACGTTAAATTATTCGGGCCCTTGACATGCCTCTGTCTGCCCTGAATATCGTGACGACGCGTCACCGGTTATGCCGTCGAGTCCTCGGCCCTTTGAGGGCCCCGACTTCGTCATGCCATCTGCAATACCCGTGCGTAATTCATAGCCGCCTGCACTGATGCGCATGGGTGCAAACTTCCGCCCACTTCCGTCGGAGGAATAAATGGCGCACTCGCCTCTCAGCATTCTCTCTCAGGCC
Organism: Streptomyces sp. NPDC049915; assembly: GCF_040656475.1. NCBI lineage: Bacteria > Bacillati > Actinomycetota > Actinomycetes > Kitasatosporales > Streptomycetaceae > Streptomyces > Streptomyces sp. NPDC049915. The sequence continues at coordinate 494,321 of NZ_JBFAMH010000003.1, read as the reverse complement.
GATTTCAACGGCGATCCGTTGACCGATGAGCTGTTGATGAAGACTTTCCACCAGCTCATGGACGAGCAGGGCTACGTCCTGATGTGCAACGTGCCGGAGGCGTTCGACCCAGTGAGGTTCTGCCGGAACCTGGGCCGCTTCGTGCCCAACTACACCGGCGCCGTCGTCGGCGACGTACGTCCAGAGCCCGGCATGGACGACGTCTACCACGCGGGCAACACCCGCCCGCTGACCCCGCACTCGGAGGGATACGACTTTGCGGTCGCCCCTCCGCGGTACATCGCGCTGTGGTGCGTCACGCCGGCCGACGGGCCGGGCGGGGAGACCACGCTCGCCGACACCAGGCCCTGGGTCGAGGCCCTCTCGGCCGAGGAACGCGCGGGCCAGGGCCCGCTGCGACGCCGACTTCGCCACCCGGTGGTGGCACTGGTTCTTCCGCGCCCAACCCAGCCCGGGTCCGGAAACCGTCAGCGGTATCAACCTCAGCCTCTGGTACCCAGAAACCCCCGAGGACATGGGCCAGGAATCCTGGGAGGACCTCCAGCGCGCGCTCAGCGATCCGCGGACCATCCACGCCATGTGTGAGGACTATCGGGCCGGACTCGGCATCGACCGCCGGCACGACGACGAGGACCGAGCAGCCGGACGACGCGTGCAATGCCCCACCCTCGCGCTGTGGGGCACAAAGAGCGACCTACCTCTGCTGTACCAGGACATCAAAGCCATCTGGCAGAACTGGAGCGCGGGCGAACTGATTGCCAAGGGCATCGAGAGCGGTCACCACATCGCCGAGGACGCTCCCGCGGAACTGGCCGAGGAACTGCGCAGGGCGTGGGCAGGGGCGAAGGCACCGAGTCAGAGTCCATATAGACATGGGACGCCCGACTTGCCGGGCTCCACTGCTCCGAAGGGCGAGAAGGCCCGGAACTTCTCCTCGCGCAGGATCGTGTCCAGGCGCTGCTGGGGGGACATGCTGCGAATGTTCTCGGCGACCCAGATGGGCCGACTCCCATTTCGGCCGCTGGAGTGGATCAGATATGGTCATCATCGGCCTCGTATGCGTGGTGCGGATTCGGGAACGGGCCGCCGACAGAGCGCTGTACGACGGCCCGCCGATTTGAGCCGAAGCACGATAGTTGTCACCGGGGCACCTGACGACCTGCGACTTCGGTGCGGGTGAAGCACGGTGGTTGTCACCGGCTACGGCTGTCCGCCGGTCGCCTGAGCTGCATGGCGACTCAGCCAGTGAGCCTGGACACGTTAGGTGGAACCAGTAAGGGTCGGTGAGCTGTGGTTCCTGGTCCGTGGGGCACGCTTGTTGGCACCAATTGGTCACGCTTCTTGCAACCAACCGTGAGTTGTCGGTCTTCTTGGCCCAGTCACCGCGCGCACAGCCGGTCCAGAGACGCGCGGCTCTCCTCGTCCGCGGCGCGGTAGACCAGCAGGCGCAGTTCCGGGTCCTGGAGCGGCAGCAGGACTTCGAAGTCGACGGTGATCGCACCGGCGACCGGATGCCGCAGCAACTTCCGGCCGCGTCCGTTGACGGCGACCTCCCGCTCCGACCACAAGCGGGCGAAGTCCTCGTCCTGCGTGGCGAATTCGGCGATGAGGCCGGACAGTTCCCGGTCCTCCGGGTGTGCGGCCCATGCCGCGCGCAGGTGGGCGATCCCGTCCCGCAGCACCTGTTCCCGGTCGGCGTAGAAGCCGCGCATCGCCGGGTGCAGCAGGCACAGCCACATCGCGTTGCGCCGTGACGGCGGCACGGCCTCAAAGCCCGGTAGCAGCCGGGCCATTTCGGGGTTCCAGGCGAGGATGTCGTAGCGGTGGTCCAGCAGCATGGCCGGCAGCGGCGACAGGTCACCGACCAGGCGGGCCAGCGATGGCGCCGCACCGGCGGCCGGCCCACCGGTGGTGCCGGGGCGGCGACGTCCGGCCAGGTCGAACAGGTAGTCGCGTTCGCCTGGATCCAGGCACAGGGCACGGGCCAGCGCCGCCAGCACCTCTGCCGAGGGCCGGAGCCCGCGGCCCTGCTCCAGCCGGACCACGTAGTCGGTGCTGACCCCGGCCCGTTCGGCGACCTCCTCTCGGCGCAGCCCCGGCGTCCGCCGGGGCCGCCGGTGCGACGGCAGGCCCAGCCGGTCCGGGTCGAGGCCTTCGCGCCTGCTCCGCAGGAAGGCGGCCAACTCCTGGGCACTGTTCAGGGTTCGGGTCGTCATGACCGGTCCAACCGCCAGGGTGGGACCGGTCTTCCCAGGAAGTGCCGTCCCTTACCCCCGGGCCGCCGCCGCCACAGACTCGGTCCCGGCAACGGACCACGAGCACAGGAGGACCTGATGGCACTGACCCTCGACGCCTACCGGCTGCTGGGCCGCTCGGGACTGCGGGTCTCACCGCTGGCCCTGGGTACGGCGACCTTCGGCACCGAGTGGGGCTGGGGCGCCGAACGGGCCGAGGCCCGCAAGCTGTTCGACCACTACGTCGGGCTCGGCGGCAACCTCCTCGACACCGCCGACACCTACACCGACGGCAGCTCCGAGCGCCTGCTGGGCGAGTTCGCCCGCGAGGAGCGCGAACGCCTGGTGCTGGCGACCAAATACTCGACGCTGCGCCGCCCCGGCGACCCCAACTCCGGGGGCGGTCACCGCAAGGCCCTGTTCGGCTCGGTGGAGGGGAGCCTGCAGCGGCTGGCCACCGAGTACATCGACCTGCTGTACCTGCACGTCTGGGACTTCCGGACGCCGGTCGAGGAGGTCCTGCGCGGCCTGGACGACCTGGTCCGGCAGGGCAAGGTGCTGTACGTGGCGATCTCCAACACCCCGGCCTGGCAGGTGTCCCGGATGCAGGCGATCGCCGACCTGCGCGGCTGGTCGCCGCTGGTCGCGCTGCAGCTCGAGTACAGCCTGATCGAACGCACCGCGGAGCGCGACCTGATCCCGATGGCCCAGGAACTGGGCTTGGGCGTGGTCCCGTACTCACCGCTGGGCGGCGGGGTGCTCAGCGGCAAGTACAGCCGGGACGACGTGACCGCGACGGGCGCCGGCACCGGCGACGGCACCCGCAGGGGCCTCAACCTCGCCCTGGGCACGCTCACCGAACGCAACCTGGCCGTGGCCGGGGTCGCCCGGGAGGTCGCCGCCGAGCTGGGCCGCACCCCGGCCCAGGTCGCGCTGGCCTGGACCCTGCAGAACCCGGGCGTGGCGACCACGCTGATCGGGGCCCGCACTCCCGCCCAGCTGGAGGAGAACCTGGGCGCCTTGGAGGTCGAGTTCACGGCCGCCCAGGTGACCCGCCTGGACGCAGCGAGCGCGATCGAGCTCGGCCAGCCGCACGACCTGCTGGCGAGCGACCACATCCGCCGGGTGACCACGGGCGGCCTGCGGATCGAAACCCGCCGCTGACGGCCGGCCGTCAGCGGCGGGAGCCGGGGTCTGCTCACCGTCCGGGCGAGCCACGTCCCGATCGCTTCCGCCGTCGGACTCCGTCGAACCCAGTGACCTCCACCGTTCTCACGCCCCCCGGTCGGAGGTGAGCCTGGTCGGCGCCGGCCGAACTGGTTCCAACTCTCGTGACCAGGTTCCAACCAGCGTGTCACGGCTCAGCCAGGCGCGCCTCAGCCGGGAGCTTGGTGACAACATGCCTGCCTTGGTGACAACTATCGTGCTTCCGCTCAGGTCCGGGGCTCGTAGGCTGTTCGGGGCGCGGCTGCTACAGGTCGAACTCGAGGTGCTCGATGTCCGTGAAGCGGACCTCTTCCAGGCTGCCGGCGCGGCGGCCGCCGTCCTGGAAGTAGACCTCCTTGAGCGCTTCGGCGGCGATCTCCTGCAGTCGGGCGTCGCTGGCGCCGGCCTCTTGGGCTTCGAAAAGGCGGGCGGCGTAGCGGGGCGGCAGGGCGACGGTCAGGTGCCGGATGCGGTCCTGGTCCGTCGACCCGATCGGCGCGGTGTAGCCCATGCGGGCGCGGGTGTCGATGACGATGCCGCCCGTGCTCGCCGCCTTCGCCTTGGCCTTCGCCCGGATCTGCGGCTGCCACCGGGCCTTCACCTCGCGCTCCAGGCGCCTGGCGAGGTCGGGTCGGGGCTTTTTGATCTGGTCCTTCACGTACCGCTCGACGGTGCGCTGGGAGATCCGCAGCATCTGGGCTACCGCCTTCGTGCCTTTGAGCTGCTTGACCAGGTACCGCATCTGCGCGCCCGGCCTCTTGGGCGCCGGGCGGGTGAACGCCTTCTGCACCGCGGCTTCCAGGCCGTCGCCGAACAGGCTCATCACCTACTCCTACTCTCCGTTGTCGACGTCGGCGACGGTGCCGTCCTTGATGTACCGGGCGAGGTTGAGCTCCGGCGCGTTGAACCGCTCCCGGACCTCCTCGCCCCACAGGACACTCTGGGTGCCCTCGTGTTTGACCAGGCCGGGGTTGATGCCGAGCTTGAAACCGCCCGGTAGCGGCTTGCCGTCCCGGTAGGGCAGGAAGTCCAGCGGGCTCTCGCCGTTGGCCGCGTACACGACACAGTCGGACAGGATCGCCACCGGGTACTGCCCGGTGAACGCCGCGTGCTTGACGATCTTGCGGTGCAGGTTGATCCGGGTACGGGAGATGACCGCCGCCCGGATGTCCGGCCGCCACGTCGGCCGGGACAGAGCCCGCCACGGCTCGCCCGGCCGCCAGCCCTCACCGCGCGGGCGCTCACGGAGCTTGCCCAGGCCACCCTTCACCGTCGCCTTGATCGCCGAGACGACAATCGCCAGCTCCGGGTCACGCTCCTTGCAGCCGTCCATCGCCGCGAGGAAGTCGGCCGGCTCCATGTCCGCGTGTACGCCGAGGTCGGCCATCGTGGCCAGGTAGGCGTCGCGCAGCCGCTGATACCAGCCGTCCAGGTAGCGGCCGTTGTCGTAGCGCACCCACGCCTCCAGCGGGCGTACCTCGTAGCCCAGCTCCTGGGCGTAGGCGACGGTGGGCGTCGCGTACCAGGCCGGCCCCTCCGGGTGCTCGCCCTTCGGCGTGAACGGGGAGGGCAGCAGGCTGCCGTCCAGCTCCACCCACTCCTTGCCGACCTTCACCCGCGACAGGTCGACATGGCTCAGGTCCACCAGCCACGAGCCCGGCAGCTTCGGGTCGAACACGGGGTTCTTGACGTGTGTCGGTGCGCCGAGGCCGACGACCAGGCCGTTGGCACCTGCGGCGAAGGCCATGTTGACGTCGATGCCGACGAGGTGCCGAAGCGTGCACTCGGCGTCCGTCATCGGCCGCGCCCAGTCGTACGCCTCCTCGAACAGCTTCTCGCCGGGGCCGCGGACGTGGAAGCGCGGCAGGTCCTTCAGGAGCGGGTGTCCGTCGGGGGCCTCGCACGGCGCGCAGTCCACCGGGTCCCTCCCGAGGGAGCCGGGGTTGTGCTCGGAGTGCCGCTTGCCGTCGGCGTCCGGCTCGGAGGCGCGCGTCGGCGGGTGCAGCGCGGTCATCAGTTCCAGGCCCGTCACGGCCGTGGAGCCGCGCGGTGTCATCACCCGGGACGCGTACACGCCCAGCACGCGGGCGAGTTCGGCCGGCGGGAGCTGCCTGGCCTCCCCCCAGTGCCGGGTGTCCAGCGCGTTCCAGGAGGGGATGCACAGCTGCACGCAGGCCCGCTCCGAGCCGGTGGCGGGGCGGTAGATCCGCGCCCACGGCCCGAACCCGCGCTTCGTCAGCTTCCACTCCGCACGCGCCAGCTGCTTGATGACCTTGTGGCCCTCCGGCAGGCGCCCGGCGAGCCGCTCCTCGTCGGTGAGAGTGATGGGCAGGCCGTAGCGCTCCAGGGCGGCCTCGGTGAGCACCAGCAGCGGATCGGCGTCCTTGCCCGGCCCCGACAGCTTCGGTTGCCCGAGCTTCGCCTCGCGCAGCGTCCAGTCCACCAGGGCCGGGATGGACTTGGCGGGCACGTCCAGGACCAGGCCACCGGTGCAGTAAGCGAGGACCTGGCCGTCGTCGTCGACGTCGACGACCGCGAGCGGTCCGTTCTCGAACCGCGGGTCGATACCGCCCGCCGGAGTGCCGGCCGGGGCCGCCTTCTTCGCACCCGGCCGGCGCGACGTCGACGTCGGCCTGGTGGTGCGCGCCGGGCGGGTCACGGCCGCGGGAGCAGCGGCGACGGGAGCAGGGGCAGAGGTCTGGGGGTTCTCGGTTGCAGTCATGGCCGCAGCCTCGGAGGCCCGGTCTTTGGGCAGAGTCCCGGCTTCCATCGGGTCGGACGCGCCGGTGAACGTGTCGGGCACCGGGGCGGCCGGCTCCTCCGGCGCGGGGTAGAGCTCCGCGAGCTGCTTGAGCAGCCTCGCGTACGCCTCACGCTCCGGGCCACGCGGCTCGGTCGACTTCTTCGTCGACTCCCAGCCGGACACCGTGGCCCGCCGCACCTTCAGCGCCGCGGCGACTTCGTCCAGCGTCAGCCCGTGCGCGGTGCGCAGCCGCTTGCGCTCCTCCGCCGGCGGCAGCGGAGAGCGGGACGCGACCAGCGCGTCGACCGCGTCGAACAACTCGGACATGGACACCTCCTGACCCACACTCTACCCCACAGACCGTACGTTCCGCGTGCATTTACCGTACGAATGACGTACGAAGCGCGTTCGATGGACTTAGGAGCGGTGGCCAGGGAAGGGCTGGAAGCCATCGCGCCACATGAAGCCTTTGCGGGGAGAAATGGGGGGTCGCACGCTCGGAGTAACCAGAGGGTCACCGTGGGGTGGAAATCACCTGCGCCGACTCACGGCTGGTCATGTCGATGTCGACGATCCTGCACGGCGCCTCGCACAGAGCCGTATGAAGATCATGGAACAGCTCCAGGCGGGCGTCACCGGGTTGCGCCAGGAGAACCGGGAAGTCCGCCGGCGCCAGGACCGGATGATCAACGACCTGAACGACACGCGGGGCGTCGACGTCCTGCATCCCTTCGCGCCGCGCGAGGGGACGACATGGTCGTCCTAGTGCTACCCACCCCCACCTACTGCAGCGCTGTCACAGCGCAGCCCGGCCAACTGCCGCCCGGTATCGCTCACACAATGGCTCTAGCGGGGTATCAGCCGGGTCCGCCCATCACGATCTTCCACACTCGGGTCGCCACCTGGAGGTTCAGCCGGTCCTCGACGTTCGCGAGGTCGTTGCCGCTGATGTCGCGGATGCGCTGGAGCCGATAGCGCAGCGTGCTGCGGTGGATCGCGAGGGATTCGGCGGTCTCGTCGTAGTTGCCGCCGCAGTCGAAGTACCGGGACAGGGTCTCCACCATGGCCGCGTGGTGCTGGGAGTCGTAGTCGATGAGCTGCCCGAGCCACTCGTGGACGAACGTCTCCAGTTCCCGGTAATCGTTACCAGGTCCCAGGATGCGGTAGAGGCCAAGCTCGTCGAAGAACGTCGTGCCGTAGCCCTCGCGGGAGTGACGTCGCACTTCCAGGGCGCGCTGCGCCTCCTGGTAGCGGTGGGGGATGTCGTACAGGGAGTCGCAACGGGCGCTCACCCCGATCGTCGCGGACCGTGTCCCGGTCTCCCGGGCGAGCGCCTCGTAGAGCGCGCGGGCGTGCGGCCTGTCGTCGGCGACCAGGACCACGTGGTCGGAACGTCGGGTTAGCAGCGAGCGCATGCCCACGGCAGAGGCCGCCCGGCCCACGGTCTGCGCGAAGGCCTCGTCCGCAGTCCGGTCCGACCGCTGCACCACGACGACGTAGTGACTGCGGTGCAGGTCGTGTCCAACTGCCTCGGACCGGGCATAGGCGCTTGCCTCGTCCGCCCCTGCCAGGAGGTCATCGACCAGCTCGCGGTGCAGCCTCAGCTCCACTTCGGCCAGATTGCGCAGGTGCGCCAACTCCAGGGCGAGTGACGTGGCGGCGTGTTCCAGCGCGAGCACGGTGTGCTCGTCGGCTTCGTTCCGGGCATCGACCAGGGCCAGCAGACCCAGGATCTCGCCGTGCGGGCGGACCAGGGTGATCAGCCGGTCCCTTATCCGCACCGGCCCGACCTCCCGGGCGACGGCGTGCAGCATTTCGTTCTGGCGCACGGGGTCCGGTTCCGGATAGGGGGTGGGGCGGCTGGGGCCGGTCCAGGACCTCAGCCGACCGAAGCGGTCCTCGACCAGCGCGGGGAGTCCGGTGAGCCCGTGCAGTGCGCGGGTGATGGCTTCCTCGCCGCCGCCCGAGGCAGCGACGTCGGCCATGAGCGCGTGAACGGCCCGCTGGTACCCCAGCTCAGCCGCGACGGAGATCAACTGCCCCTGGAGGGCTGTGCGTTCCTCCCTGAGCCGGTGCAGCTCCAGTGCGTCCTCGCGTCGGCGGCGGTGTGAAAAGGCGACTGACAGTGCAGCAGCGGTGTGCCGGACGAGCGCGGCGAGCAGGGATCGCTCGGCCTCGGTGGGCCGGGAGCGGGACGTCACCACGAGGTAGCCGTGGAGTCTCTCGAGCCCGCGCAGTCCCAGGGCCCGGCCCCAGGGGCTGCCGGGTACGGTCACAGGGCCGTCCTGCCCGGCCAGCTCCCGCACCCTCCGGTCCACGGCCGAGGCATGGATCTGCCCGCTCGGGCTGGGGACCAGGTCGCCGTCCACCTTGAGGTATCCGGCCTCGGCGCTGTATGGCCCTGCGGTGGCTATGTACTCCATGGCCAGGCGCAGGATCTCGCCTTCATCCGGGGTGTCGAACAGGGTGCGGGAGAACGCAATCAGTTCGTGGAGAGCATGGTCGGCCGGGGATGGAGCGGGTGGGCGGGGCTGTCTCCGCACAGCCGGGGAGTGCCGCCCGGCGCTGCCCCGCGGAAGGCTGCTGCCCTGCCGGTTGGAGTAGCGGCCGTACAGGCGGTACAGGTTGTGCGCCCGACTGCTGGCCATGGGATCACTCCGTTCTCCCTGAGCCTTCAGGGAGGCGAGCGGTGCCTCGGGTACCCGCTCGCAGGCCGGCTCATCCGAGATGTTCGGATTCCTTCTTTCGTACTCGTGGGGCGACCGGACCCGTGCATTTCTGACTCGCCAGGGGCAGGCGTGGCGCCACTCGGCCCGCCACCCTGGGGTGTTTGAGACCCTCCGCGCGCACCTTGGGAGGAAGGGATGGGCGATGACCGAGCAGCATCGCAGGCCGGTTGCCCCGAACAAGACGTACCGGGAAGCCGAACGCGCCGTTGACCACCTCTCTGACCACGGGTTTCCCGTGGAGAGCGTGGCGATCACCGGCCAGGACCTGCGCGTGGTCGAGCAGGTGATCGGCCGGGATGGACTACGGCAGGGCCGCCCTTCACAGAGCGGCGAGCGGAGCGCTCCCCGGTGTCCTGATCGGCTGGCTGTTCGGCCTTGTGAACTGGCTCGCCCCGTCGTCTCCGCCCTGCTCCTCGCCCTGTACGGGCTGACCTTCGGAGCGATCGTCGGCGCGCTGTTCGGCATGATGCTGCACGCCCTGCAGGGCGGTCGCCGGGTTCGCCTCGCTCCGCTCGATGCAGCCGAGCCGGTACGAGGTCGTCGTGGACGAGGCGGTCGCCGACGAGGCTGTACGGCTGAGCGGCGCGCTGCAGACCACCGGCGGAGGTCCCACTCGTACCTGAAAAACGTGATCCGGAGAGTCGGCGCAGGCGCCGGACCGGGAGGAGTTCCTCATGGCGAAGGCAGTGGGCATCGACCTGGGCACCACCAACTCGGTGATCGCCGTGTGGGAGGGCGGCGAGCCGTCCGTCGTGCCCAATAGCGAGGGCAACCGCACGACACCGTCCGTGGTGGCCTTCACCGACACCGGGGAACGCCTGGTGGGCCAGCTGGCCCGGCGCCAGGCGATCCTCAACCCGAAGGGCACCATCTACTCGGCCAAGCGGTTCATCGGCCGGCACTTCGACGAGATCTCCGACGAGGCCAGGGCGGTGGCGTATGACATCGTCGAGGGCGACGGCGGGGCGGCCCGCTTCAAGGTGCGCGACAAGCTGTACGCGCCTGAGGAGATCAGCGCCCAGGTGCTGCGCAAACTCGCCGACGACGCTTCCAAGCAGCTGGGAGAGCGGGTCACGGAGGCGGTCATCACGGTGCCCGCCTACTTCAACGACGCTCAGCGCACCGCCACCAAGGACGCCGGACGGATCGCCGGACTGGAAGTGCTGCGGATCATCAACGAGCCGACGGCGGCCGCCCTCGCGTACGGCATGGACAAGAAGCAGCACGAGACCGTCCTCGTCTTCGACCTGGGCGGCGGCACATTCGACGTGAGCATCCTCGACGTCGGCGACGGCGTGGTGGAGGTGCGCTCCACCGCCGGCGACAGCCACCTGGGCGGCGACGACTTCGACCGGCGTCTGGTGGACTACCTCGCGGACGACTTCCAGAAGGAGAACGGCATCGACCTGCGCAAGGACCCGCAGGCGCTGCAACGACTGTTCGAGGCGGCGGAGAAGGCCAAGACCGAACTCAGTTCGGTGACGCAGACGCAGGTGAGCCTGCCGTTCATCACCGCCGACGCCTCGGGCCCCAAGCACCTCACCGACTCGATCATGCGGTCCACGTTCGAGCAGATCACCAGCGACCTGGTGGAGCGTTGCCTGGGACCGGTCCAGCAGGCCATGGCCGACGCCAAGGTCGGCGAGAGCGACATCGACGAGGTCATCCTCGTCGGCGGTTCCACCCGCATCCCCGCCGTCCAGACTCTGGTCCGCCGGCTGACCGGCGGCAAGGAACCCAACATGAGCGTCAACCCCGACGAGGTCGTGGCCCTGGGCGCAGCGATCCAGGCCGGGGTGCTCAAAGGTGAGGTCAAGGACGTCCTGCTGCTCGATGTCACGCCCCTTTCGCTGGGCGTCGAGACGCGCGGTGGCGTGATGACGAAGATCATCGAACGGAACACCACCATCCCCGTGCGCCGCGCCGAGACCTTCTCCACCGCCGAGGACAACCAGCCCGCCGTCGACATCGTCGTCCTCCAGGGCGAGCGTGAGCGGGCCGCCGACAACCGGGTGCTCGGCCGGTTCCAGCTCACCGACATCCGGCCGGCGCCGCGGGGCGAACCACAGATCGAGGTCATCTTCGACATCGACGCCAACGGCATCCTCAACGTCAGGGCCCGCGACAAGGACACCGGCAAGGAACAGGGCATCACCATCAGCGAGAGCTCCAACCTGGACCGCAGTGAGGTCGAACGCATGGTCCAGGAGGCCGAGCGCAACCGGGGCCAGGACCAGGCACTCCGCGAGGCCGTCGACGCCCGCAACGGACTCGACGCCGTCGCCTACCAGGTCGAGAAGCGCCTCGCCGAACTGGGCGACGCAGCGCCCGCACACGAGAAGGCGCGCGCCGAGATGCTCGTGTCCGACGCCCGGGCGGCGGTCAAGGAAGAGGCAGGTGTGGAGCGCGTGCGGCCCCTGACCTCCGAACTCCAGCAGGTGCTCGCCGGGCTGGCGGCCCATCAGGGCGCCGCTACCACAGGCGGTCCCGGCCAGGACACCACCGGGGGCGGCGCGACCGGTGGCCCGAGCGGCGGCGACGACGACGTCATCGATGCCGAGTTCGACAAGGACTGAGGCGCGCCATGCCCAGCCGCCCCCAGGAACCCGACCGGGCCGCGTCGGAGCCGGTCGAACCGGTCCCGGAAGGCGCCGTACGCCCTCCTCGTGGGGATTTGCCGCAACCGGGCCCGCCGCCCCGGCCGGAAGCGGCGAACGACGAACCGGGACCCGACGCCGCCCGCCCCGCACCTGCCGAGGACGAGTACACGACCGCGATCCAGGAGCTGGAGGACCGCTGGCGGCGCGCGCTCGCCGACCTCGACAACCTTCGCAAGCGCCACGCCAGGGAACTGGAGCGGGAGCGGACGGTCGAGCGTTCCCGCACGGCGGCCGCCTTCCTGCCCGTCCTGGACAACCTCGAGCTCGCCCTGACCCATGCCGGCGCTGATCCGGGTGCCATCGTGGAGGGCGTCCGGGCGGTCCGCGACCAGGCGGTGAACGTCCTCGGCCTGCTCGGCTACCCGCGGCACGCGGAGACCGGCGTCGCCTTCGACCCGGCCCGGCACGAGGTGGTCGGTGTCGTCCAGGACCCCGACACCCCACCGGGAACCGTCGTCGAGGTGCTGCGCCCCGGCTACGGGGACGGCGAACGGCAGCTCAGGCCCGCCGCCGTGACGGTCGCGAAGCGGGAGTGACCGGTCATGGCACGGGACTTCTACGAGGTGCTGGGCGTGTCGCGGACCGCGAGCCAGGACGAGATCCAGCAGGCATATCGCAAGCTCGCCCGCAAGTACCACCCCGACGTCAACAAGGACCCGGGGGCGGAGGAACGCTTCAAGGACCTCAACGACGCACACAGCGTCCTGTCGGACCCGAAGACCCGGGCCCGTTACGACCGCTTCGGCGAGGACTTCCGCAAGATCCCCGAGGACTTCGACGAACGGGTCGCGGCCGGAGCGGGCGGCTTCCGCGCTCGGAGGACCGCGGGCGCGGGCGGCCCCCGTGTCCGGTACGCCACCGGCTTCGGAGACGACTTCGGAGCGGAGGGCATCGACATCGAGGACCTGCTTGGCTCCATGTTCGGAGCCGGCGCCGCCCGAGGCGGCGTCCCCGGAGCGGACCAGGAGGCCGGGCTGCCGCTCACCGTCGAGGAGGCGTACCGAGGCGGCCGTCGCACCGTCACACTCGCCGGTCCCACCGGGCAGCCGCGGCGATACGAGGTCGACGTGCCGCCGGGCGTCACCGACGGGCAGCGCATCCGGCTGGCGGGTGAGGGTGGCCTGGGCAGTGGTGACGCAGCCGCGGGCGACCTGTACCTGCGGGTGCGTATCCAGCCCCACCCCCGGTTCCGGCTGGACGGCCGTGACGTGCACGTACAGGTCCCGGTTGCCCCGTGGGAGGCGGCCCTGGGTGCGACCGTGCCGGTGCCCACGCCCGGCGGCGGCACGGCCAAGGTCACGGTGCCCGCGGGCTCGTCCAGCGGCCGGCGGCTGCGGCTGCGCGGCGAGGGCATGCCGAACCCGCGGGGCGCGAACGGCGACCTGTACGCCGAACTCCGTGTCATGGTGCCTCCCGCCCTCGGCGACCGGGAGCGCGAACTATTCGAGGAGCTCGCCGCCACTTCCTCGTTCGACCCCAGGAGGACGCGATGAACGACCGACCCGCGGGAGCGGGAGGCATCGGCCGCGGCGTGGGCGCCCGTCCGGTACGAACGGGCGCCGACATAACCGCCTCGACGGCTGTCCGGTACGCGCTCGTGCCCGTCCCCAGGCTCTCCCTGGCCGCCGTGGCCCGTCGCTCGGGCCTCCACCCCGATCTGATCCGCCGGTTCGTCGCCCTCGGCCTGGTCGACGCCGAACGCGACTCCGCGGGGCGACTGGTGTTCGACCCCACGGCCCCGGCGGTTCTCGCCCGTATCCAGCGGCTGCGCACCGGGCTCTGCCTCAACTACGCATCCATCGGCCTGGTGCTCGACCTGCTCGACCGCATCAGCCTGCTCGAAGCCGCCCTGCGCGGCCGCGGCACGAGGAGTGAAACACCCCCATGGACATGAACCGTCTCACCCAGAAGTCCCAGGAAGCCCTCCAGGAGGCCCAGAGCGCGGCCGTCGGCATGGGGCAGACCGAGGTCGACGGGGAACACCTGCTGCTCGCGCTTCTCGATCAGGAGGACGGTCTGATCCCACGGCTGCTGCAACAGGCCGGCACCGAGCCGAGGGAGCTGCGCGCGGCCGTGCGCGAGGAACTCTCCCGCCGCCCGAAGGTCACCGGTCCCGGCGCGGCACCCGGCCAGGTCTTCGTCACTCAGCGCCTGTCCCGCCTGCTCGATGCCGCCGAGCGGGAGGCCAAACGCCTCAAGGACGAGTACGTGTCCGTGGAGCACCTCCTGCTCGCCCTGTCCGAGGAGGGCTCTTCAACCGCCGCCGGGCGACTGCTCAACCAGGCCGGCATCACCAGGGACTCGTTCCTGAGCGCGCTCACCCAGGTACGCGGCAACCAGCGCGTCACCTCCGCCAACCCCGAAGTGGCCTACGAGGCGCTGGAAAAGTACGGCCGCGACCTGGTCCTCGAGGCTCGGTCCGGGCGGCTGGACCCGGTCATCGGCCGTGACGCGGAGATCCGCCGCGTCACCCAGATCCTCAGCCGCAAGACCAAGAACAACCCCGTCCTCATCGGCGACCCCGGCGTCGGCAAGACCGCCATCGTCGAGGGCCTGGCCCAGCGCATCGTCCGCGGCGACGTCCCCGAGGGCCTGCGCGACAAGACGGTGTTCGCCCTCGACATGGGCTCCCTGGTCGCCGGCGCCAAGTACCGCGGCGAGTTCGAGGAACGACTCAAGGCCGTGCTGTCCGAGGTGAAGGCCGCCCAGGGGCGCATCCTGCTCTTCGTCGACGAACTCCACACCGTCGTAGGAGCGGGCGCCGCCGAAGGGGCTATGGACGCGGGCAACATGCTCAAGCCGATGCTCGCCCGCGGCGAACTCCACATGATCGGCGCCACCACCCTCGACGAGTACCGCAAGCACATCGAGAAAGACGCCGCTCTCGAACGCCGCTTCCAGCAGGTCGTGGTCGACGAGCCGAGCGTGGAGGACACCATCTCCATCCTGCGCGGACTGCGCGAACGCCTCGAGGTCTTCCACGGCGTGAAGATCCAGGACACCGCGCTGGTCTCCGCGGCCACCCTCAGCCACCGCTACATCACCGATCGATTCCTGCCCGACAAGGCCATCGACCTCGTCGACGAAGCGTGTGCCCGGCTGCGTACCGAGATCGACTCGATGCCCGCCGAACTCGACGAGATCACCCGCCGCGTCACCCGCCTGGAGATCGAGGAAGCGGCCCTCTCCAAGGAGACCGACCCCGCCAGCAAAACCCGCCTGGAGGAGCTGCGCAGGGAACTGGCCGACCTGCGCGGCGAGGCGGACGCCAAACACGCCCAGTGGGAGGCCGAACGGCAGGCGATCCGCCGCGTACAGGACCTGCGCCAGGAACTGGAGCATGTCCGCCACGAGGCGGAGGAGGCCGAACGCGCCTACGACCTCAACCGCGCCGCCGAACTGCGCTACGGCCGCCTCCGGGACCTGGAGCGCCGACTCGCCGCAGAGGAGGAGCAACTGGCCACCAAACAAGGGCAGAACCGGCTGCTGCGAGAGGTCGTCACCGAGGAGGAGATCGCAGAGATCGTCGCCGCCTGGACCGGCGTCCCCGTCGCCCGCCTCCAGGAGGGCGAACGCGAGAAACTGCTGCGCCTCGACGAGATCCTGCGCGAGCGCGTCATCGGCCAGGACGAGGCCGTCAAGCTCGTCGCCGACGCCATCATCCGCGCCCGCTCCGGCATCCGCGACCCTCGCCGCCCCATCGGTTCGTTCATCTTTCTCGGCCCCACCGGCGTCGGGAAGACCGAGCTGGCCAAGACCCTCGCCCGGGCTCTGTTCGACTCCGAGGAGAACATGGTCCGCCTCGACATGAGTGAGTACCAGGAGCGGCACACCGTCAGCCGGCTCATGGGCGCACCGCCCGGATACGTCGGCTACGAGGAAGGCGGCCAGCTCACCGAGGCCGTACGCCGCAAGCCGTACTCGGTCGTGCTGTTCGACGAGATCGAGAAGGCTCACACCGACGTCTTCAACACCCTGCTGCAGATCCTCGATGACGGCCGCATCACCGATGCTCAGGGCCGCACCGTCGACTTCCGCAACGCCGTGATCATCATGACGTCCAACATCGGCTCCGAGCACCTCCTCGACGGCGCCACCGCCGAGGGTGAGATCAAGCCCGACGCCCGCGCCTTGGTGATGGGCGAGCTGCGCGGGCACTTCCGCCCGGAGTTCCTCAACCGCGTCGACGACATCGTGCTGTTCAAGCCGCTCGGTGAGCGGCAGATCGAGCGGATCGTGGAGCTGCAGTTCGACGAGCTGCGCCGCCGGCTCGCCGAACGCCGCATCACCATCGAACTCACCGAAGCAGCAAGGGAATTGATCGCCCACCAGGGCTACGACCCGGTGTACGGCGCACGACCGCTGCGCCGCTACATCTCCCACGAGGTCGAGACACTGGTCGGGCGCGCCCTGCTGCGCGGCGACGTCCAGGACGGCGCGACGGTCCGCGTCGACGCCGAACACGGAGAGCTGGTGGTCACCTACGACCAGCCCGAGAACCGGAAGGGATCGCGGGCGGCATGAGCACGATGCAAGCGGCGACCGTCAGTTGTCCGAACTGCGGGCGTACCAACCGGGTGCCCGTGGCCGCGGAGGGCCGCCCCAAGTGTGGTAACTGCAAGCAACCTCTGCCGTGGATGGTGGACGCGGGCGACGACGACTTCACCGAGGTCGTCGAGCGGGCCGACGTCCCCGTCGTGGTCGACCTGTGGGCCACCTGGTGCGGCCCCTGCCGCATGGTGAGCCCCGCGCTGGAGAAGGTGGCCACCGATCTCGCTGGCCGAATCAAACTCGTCAAGGTCGACGTCGACAAGAACCCGCGGCTGTCGCAGCGATTCGAGGTCCAGGCGGTACCGACGCTGCTGGTCCTTGACAAGGGGGAGACCGTCGCCCGGCAGGCGGGGGCGGCACCCGCCCCCGCTCTGCGCCAGTGGGTGGAACAGTCGATCACGGCCCGGGAAGGGTGATCCGGATGACCCTGCACGCAGACCCCCACCTCGCGCTCGTCCGGCCGGTCCAGCCGCTGACCCCAGAAGGGTGTCAGGAGTGTCTGCTGCTCGGCTCCCCGTGGGTCCACTTGAGGCTCTGCCTGACCTGCGGCCACGTCGGCTGCTGCGATTCCTCCCCTAACCGGCACGCCCGCCGTCACTCCGCCGCCGACGGCCATCCGATCGCGTCGTCGCTGGAGCCCGGCGAGGACTGGCGGTGGTGCTTCGTCCATGAGGCGTTCGTGTGATGCCCGGCGACGAGACACGGCCGGGCGCAGCGCCTGTGCCGGACGAGGCGGCCGAGAGCGTCCCCTTCGAGACCCCCGACATCTACGGCGCTTATCCCCGTCTGTCGGACGACCAGATGGCCCGTCTGGCGGAGCACGGCCGGAGGCACGCGGTTGACGCCGGTGACGTGCTGATCCGGGAGGGGGAGCGGTGTGAGACGTTCTACGTCGTCCTCAGTGGCTCGGTCGCCATCGTCGAGGGGTACGAAACGCCCGGTGAACGCTTGCTGCGTGTGCACGGCCCTGGCCGCTTCATCGGCGAACTCGGCCTTCTGAACGGACAGGTGGGCTTCTACACCGCCGTGGTCAGGAACCCCGGCGAGATCCTCGCCCTGTCCATGGATCAGCTGCGTGACCTGGTGACCCGGGACTCCATCCTTGGTGATGTGGTGCTGCGCGCCTGCCTGGGTCGCCGTGCTCTGCTCGTCGGGCAGGGCGCCGGTTTCCGCATCATCGGTTCGCGTTATTCGCCCGACACCCGGCGGCTGCGAGAGTTCGCCGCCCGCAACCGGCTGCCGCACCGCTGGATCGATCTGGAGACGGACGAGGAGGCCGAGGCGCTGCTGCGCCGCTTCGCGGTCGGTCCGGAGCAGACACCGCTGGTGATCTGGCGGGACACGACCCTGCTGCGCAATCCGAGCAACGCGGAACTGGCCCGGTTCATCGGTCTGCCGCCCTTGCCGTCGGGCAACGGCCGCGGAGATCTCCTCATCGTCGGCTCCGGTCCGGCCGGTCTCGCCGCCGCGGTCAACGCCGCCTCGGAGGGCCTCGGCACGACCGTGGTCGAGGCGATGGCCACCGGCGGCCAGGCCGGCACGTCCTCCCGCATCGACAACTGCTTCGGCTTCCCCTCCGGCATCTCCGGCGCCGAACTCACCGAGCGCGCTGTACTCCAGGCGGGCAAGTTCGACGCCCGGATCAGCGTCCCGGCGGAGGCGGCCCGGCTCGAACGGCGGTACGGCCACTACGCCGTCAGGTTCGCCGACGGCAGCGAGATCACCGCCCGTACCGTCGTCCTGGCCACCGGCGCTCGCTACCGCCGCCTCCATGTACCCGGCATCGAGCCGTTGGAGGGCGCGAGCGTCCACTACTCGGCAACCGTCTACGAGGCCCAGCAGTGCCGTACTGACCCGGTGGCGGTGGTCGGCGGCGGCAACTCCGCGGGGCAGGCCGTGCTCTTCCTGGCCGGGTACGCACCGCAGGTGTATCTGCTCGTCCGTGGGCCGAGCCTCGAGGCGCACATGTCCCGCTACCTGATCGATCAGATCGAGCGTCACCCGCGGGTGCGCGTGCTGCTGCACACCGAGATGACCGAGGCACTCGGCGACAAGGCGCTGGAGGCAATCACCGTGGTCGACCACCGTACGGGCGAGCACCGCCACCTCGCGGTGCGGGCCCTCTTCGTCTTCACCGGCGCCGACCCTCACACCGAGTGGCTGTCCGGCGCGCTCGCCCTCGACGCACGCGGCTTCGTACTCACGGGCGCTGAGGCGCAGGCCTGCTCCCTTCCCGAACTATGGCAGAGCCAGGGCCGCGACTGCCTGACGCTTGAGACCAGCCTGCCTGGCGTCTTCGCCGCCGGCGACGTCCGCAGCGGCTCGGTGAAACGCGTGGCCTCCGCGGTCGGCGAAGGCGCGATGAGCATCCACTACGTGCACCGCTACCTGGACCACGCGGCCGCGCCCGGCGGCACCGACAGGTCCCCGCACACCCGTCCGAAGGAGTCCGCTTGGCTCGCATGACACCCAGTGGGCCACGGGATCACGAGAAGGAGAAGGCGGCGATGGGAATGACCATGCCCGTCCGGCGCCACCGCGGTGGCGCAATGCAGGACAGGCCCCTTGGCTGGGCACGCAATCCGCTGACGGAGTTCGACCAACTGCTCAGCGAGATGAGCGGACTGATCGAATCCACGGTGGGAGGCGCGGCGCCCGCAGTCGCGTGGACACCCCTGGCGGATGTCACGGAGGCCGACGACGCCTTCCACGTCGAGATCGAACTGCCCGGAGTCAAGAGCAAGGACATCGACGTCGAAGCGAACGGCCAGGAGCTGGTGGTCACCGGAGAGATCAAGGAGAAGGAACGCAAAGGCGTCCTGCGCCGGAGCACCCGCCGCACCGGAGCCTTCGACTATCGGCTGCGGCTGCCCGGAGAGGTCGACACCGAAAAGATCAATGCGCAGATGTCGGACGGTGTGCTCACCATCTCCGTCCCCAAGGCCGAGGTCGCAAAGCCGCGGCACGTCGAGATCAGCGACGCGAGTGAAAGCACCGGGAGCAGCGGCTGAGACGCGAACGCCGCGGTTCCGGACACCCGTCCGGCTCCGCGGCCGGATGGGCGAGGCATGACACCCGGGGTGACTCATGAATGACGTCCGATATCACAACCCCTCACGGCGGTGGAGACACGGCACGTGGCTCGCCACCGGCTTCCTTTCGGCGCCGCACGCCCCAGGCGCGCGGCAGCCGAAGGGGTGGGAGCAGACCCAGCGGTGCTCGCCGGCCGCCGCTATCGCCCAGGCACCGGATCGGGCAGGACCCTGGACTCGCCGGGGACGGCCGGCACCGCGGGCACGGCAAGCCGTACGTCCGCCATGGCCGAACAACGCCTCGACGATGAGATCGAACAGATCACCCACGTGCTCCAAGATGCCGGCCCGACCAGCCGGGACCGACTCGAACAGGCCGTGGGCGGCCGTTCCTGGGGCCCCGGACGCTTCCGCCGTGCCCTGCGTGAGTCCCGCGCCAAGGGCCTTGCGAACGGCATCTACGCGCCGACGCACGGACCCGGCATGCCCGACGGCGCACCAGGCGACCCCTGTGACCAGAGGTGACCGGGGCAGAAGGAAGGCAGCGATGAAATACGACGGATTTCTCGCCCGTGTACGCGAGCGAGGCGAATACAACGACCAGGACGAAGCCGCGGACGTCACCAACGCCGTGCTGGAAGTGCTGGCCCAACGGATCAGCCCGGGAGAGGTCAAGGACCTCGCATCTCAGCTGCCCGGCCCGCTGGGACAAGTTCTGAACCATGCCACGCCGGAGCAGGCGAGGAGCTTCGGGATCGAGGAGTTCTACCGCCGGGTCGCCGAGCGCACCCACGCCCGGCCGCGTACGGCGCAGTGGGACGCCAGCGCGGTCCTGACCACCGTTGCCGACACTGTCACCGGCGGGGAGCTTAATCAGATCATCAGCCAACTCCCCTCCAGTTACGCGGTCCTGTTCGGCAAGGCCGACCTCGCGGACTGAGCCCGTCAGGTGCCCAGAACGAAGGGCCCATGAAGATGGTTGAGACAGGTTTCTCCTCGTTCGAAACCATGGTGGACAAGGCCAACCGGCTCCTCAAGGACGTCGAGGAGGTCTTCGAATGGCCCAAAGAACGGCGCAAGCAGTCGTACACGGCACTTCGGGCCGTGCTGCACCCGCTCCGGGATCGTCTCCCGGCCGAGACGGGCGTACAGTTCGGCGCCCAGCTGCCGACCATCGGCAGGGGCGTCTACTACGACGGCTGGAAGCCGGCCATCGTTGGTCCGGTGCGCCGTTGACCGGCGCGCAGTGGGCGCTGATCGAGCCGTTACTTCCGGGCCGGACACCGAAGCGGGGCGGCCGGTGGCGCGGCGTACGGTGGGGCCAAGGCGTGGCCGGAGCGGGTGTGCGCGGCGGCGCACGCGATCGTGGCCGGATGGTGGGAGCAGGCCCTGTGCTGGGAAGACGAGCAGACTTGGCCGTACCGCCTGCACCTGCCGGCGGGGGTCAGCGTGTCACGCGGCGTCGACGTTACCTCGGGGGCATCCTGTGGGCACTTGTGATCGCGGGAGCAGCTGACGAGAAGGGCCTTAATCATGCGGGTGTCGCCTCATGGCGTTACGGCCGTAGCTCTCCTGGCGGATCCGGACGCGCCCACGGAAATCGCGCAGCGCATGGCCCCATCACTTCCCACGCGGCTCGCCGACAAGTCAGGCCAGGGGCGACGGTTCGACGTCGAGGTGGTCAGTGAGCCCTTCACCGCAGGGACCGAGGACCTGCCCACCTTGATGCGCCGGATCATGGACCGCGGAAGAGCGGAGAATTGGGACATCGTCGTGGCCCTCACCGACCTTCCGCTGCACTCACACGGGCGCAAGCTCGTTGTGGATCTGAGTCACGAACACGGCTTGGCGCTGCTGTCTCTTCCTGCGCTGGGGGGCCTGCGTCTGCAGACGAGGGCCCGGCAGGCCGTTGAAGAAGCCGTGCTTGGCTTGGCGGGTCCGCGGGCCACCGGGACCGAAGGAACTCCGGAGAGTCAGCCGCTTCTGGGGCCCTTCGTCAGTCGTCTCGCACCTATTGACCCGGGCCCGGTCGGTGAGGAGGAGACCGCCGATCTTCGGTACGTCGTCAGTGGGCCGCGCGGCTACCTGAGGGTGCTCCTCGGTATGGTCCGCGCCAACCGGCCGTGGCGCTTGGTGCCGGGCTTGTCGAAAGCCCTGGCGGCCGCACTCGCCACGGGAGCAGTCGCCACTGTGAACTCCACCATCTGGAACCTGGCCACGTCCCTGAGCACGCCACGCCTCGTGATCGCCATGGTCGGGTCTGTCGCGCTCATGATCGGCTGGCTGATCGTGGACGCGCAGCTGTGGCATCGAACGGATGAGGTTTCGCGGGAGGCGAGGCAGAGGGCGAGGCTCTACAACGCCTCGACGGTCGTGACCGTGGGCCTCGGGGTGCTCGTCTGCTACGTGGGTTTGATCGTCATCAACTTCGTGTGGGCCCTGTTCATCCTCAACGACCGAGTGTTCGCTTCCATGACACGAACCCCGCTGCACGCCACGGAGTACTGGACGTTGTCCTGGTTCGTCGCTTCGGTTGCCACGGTGGGGGGCGCGCTGGGATCAGGCTTGGAGAGCGACGAGGCGATCCGGGCAGCCGCCTACTCCAAGCGCGAACAGGAACGTCGCCAGTTGCTCCAAGACGACGGCGGTGACTAGCTGGTGACCTGAGTCGGAGATGCGTCGGTGGTTGGTGGTCGCCCGGGTCCGGAGATTCCGCTGATCGATCGTGCGTGGTTGTTTCGCGTCGAGGACCGGCGGGGACCCGGGCGGCACGCCGCCGGAGCGCCGAAGCTCCGCCTGGCGGTCGGCGGCGGCACTGCCGTTCCACCTGAACCGGGTGAACGGCCCGCAGAGGCAGGCCGGAGCCGCGGACCCCCTCGCACCGTCTCCCGGGAGTCAGGCTCTGTGCGCCGTCTCCATCACCGTCGTGCTGCTGTCATGCCGCAGCACCGAAGGAAGCCCTCATGAAAGCAGGCGGCGGCGCGGCCGACGCGACCCGGCAGGGCGTTCCGGTCAGGCCCACGCCGTGACGTGGCTGCGGGCCTTCGGGGAGGTCGTGCGATCCGGGCTCACGATCGAGGAGACGCGGCTGGAGCCCCTGCTCGCGCTGCGCACGGCCGCTGGGGTGGCGATCGTCATCGGGCCGGCGCTGTGGCTGGTCTCCCCTGCGTTTGCCGCATCCGCCGCCCTCGGTGCCTACTCCGCGGGTGGGGCCACCTTTCAGCGCACGTGGCGTCCACGCAAGGTGATCGCGCTCGGCGCGGGCGCGGGCCTGGCGCTCAGCACCTTCGTGGGCTACCTGGCGGCAGGGCGACTCGTGACGTTCCTCCCACTGCTGGCCGTATGGGCCTTTGCCGCGGGAATGGCGTGGGCCGTCGGATCGACCGCTGGGATCGTCGCAGCGACGACCGTCGGCAGCATGCTGGTGACCATCACCCTGCCCACGAGCATCGGGCGAGCCCTGGAGCACGCCGGGGTCATCGCACTCGGGGGCGTGACGCAGGCCGTGCTGATCCTGCTGTTCCCGATCCGCCGTTGGGGGGCGCATCGTGATGCCCTCGCCGACGCCCTGGCCACCGTGGCGGACTACACCCGCCGGTTGCGGCACGACCCGACCGCGCCGTTCGACCCAGAGCCGTTGATGACGGCCCGGGACGCGGCTGCCGTGACGCCATCACAGGCCCGCACCCGTCCCCACGTCCTCCACGGCCCCCGGGGACTCGCCGAGCGCATTCGGCCGGTCGTCGCCGCGCTCGCCGACCCGGACGTCGGCGCCCCGGCGGAGGGCCCCGGGCGGGACCGCGCGCGGGAGTTGCTCGACGCGGCCGCCGACGTCTTGGACGCGGCCGCCCGTTCGATCCGACGCGGCGCTCCCGCCGAGGTACGGCCCGGGATTACGGACGTCCTGCGCGTCGACGAGGAGCACGAGGTGCTGGAGGGCCCCGCGCGGCAAGCCGCCGAGCGGCTCGTGGAACTGCTCGGCGAGGCGTTGGAGATCGCCGAGAGCGGCGGCGCGCGCGGGAGGACGCCCACGCTGTCCGGCTCCGCCGGCGCCCAGTTCCTGGTGCGCCCGACAATGTTCCGGCTCCTCCCGGTCGTCGTCCGGGCGGTCCGCCGAGAGCTCCGTGGGGACTCGCCCGTGTTCCGGCACGCAGTACGCCTGGCGGCGGTGGCCACGCTCGGCTATCTGATCGCCGCCCGGCTCCCCCTCGGCCACGGCTACTGGGCGCCCATCGCCTCGGTGATGGTGATGCGGCCGGACTTCCACCGGACTTACGCGCGCGCGGTGGCCCGTCTCGCCGGGACCCTCACGGGGGTCGCGCTCGCCACCGGGATGGTGCGGGCCCTGGGACCGGACACCCATGTGTTCGGCGCGCTGGCGGTGGTCTCGGCGGGCCTGTCTTACACGCTGATCCGTACCGGCTACGCCTACTCCCAGTGCTTCACCGCCGCGTACGTCGTCTTCCTGCTCGGCATGGGCGGCCAGGCATGGGAGCAGACGGTCCCGGAGCGGGTGGTGCTCACCCTGCTCGGCGGGGCCCTGGCAATGCTGGCGTACGTGGTGTTCCCCGCATGGGAGACACCCCGGCTGCCGGGCCGGCTTGCAGACTGGCTCGCCGTCAACGGCCGCTACGCGGCCGCGGTGCTCCGCAACTACGCCGAACCGACCCGGGAGCATCACGCCGACATGCGCAGGGCACTCCTGGCGAGCAGGGAGGCACGTGCCGCCTGGCAGGAAGCATACGACCGGGCAAGGCAGGAACCAGTCCGCCCCAGGGGGCTGACGTCGAGCGAGGCGCAGGAGGCGCAGGAGGCGCTCAAGAGGTTCGGCCGGGCAGCAATGCTCATGGAGAGCCACGTCCCGCGGGCCGACAGCCGTGTCGTCCCCGAGGCGGAACGGTTCGCCGAGGCCCTGGAAGCGGACACGGCGCAGGCGGCAGTCGACGTGCGCGAGCACAGGAATCCGGACTGGGGGCGCGTGGAGGAGGCGCTCCACGCGTGGGAGGGCGCCGCCGGGGACCGGAGCCCGGTCCTGCGGCGCGAGGCGGAACTGCAGAAGCAAGCCTTGGAGGACCTCGCGACGGCCGTGAGCCGCACACCCCTGGAACGGGACGTCGGCTCTGCTCGCGAGGAGCAGCGAGTGCGGGCGGCCGCGGCGGCGGAAGGTGACGGATCAGGACCCGCGCACCGGGGTGGGTGACGAAGTCGGCGACGGGGAGCGCCGCGCCTCCTGGAGCGGGAAGTAGGCAAGTACGCGGACATGGTCGCCGCTGACCGGGATCTCAAGCTCAGGGGGTATGAAGTTTTCCGCTTTGGCCACGATGAGCTCAAGCGTCTCGATGCCGCCCAGGCTCTTCTGCGGCAGTTCCTCCCTGAGAGGTTCCGCCGCTTCAGAGTGAGCAGTTGAGGCCCTGTGCATGGACAAGCGCTCAGGCCGATACTCGCAGGGGCTCCCCAGGCCAGGGGCAACTGACCGAGGAGCCGGCCGCGGTCGGCCTGCGCCTCCAACAGGGCGGCCATGCCAGGGCCCCGCGTGAAGACGGGACCATCCCCGTACGCCGGGACCGCCGTGGGCATAAGGCGCACCTTGGTGCTGTGGACACGCGCGGCGTCGAAGGGGGCCTGCAGCATCTGCACGCCCCCGCAGGCCGAGCGCGCCGAGGCTGGCATGCGTCTGCAGTACGACGCGACGGTCGTCGTCCCGCCGGCGGAGATCGCCCACGAGAGCCCTGCGGGTTGCGCATGCTGTACGTCGCGCTGACTCGGGCGACGCAGCAGTCGGCGGAGCGGGATGAGCCGGACGGGGTGGGGGTGCCGGATCTGTTGCGGGACTGAGGATCCAGCCCGGCAGCGCGAGCACGTCGGTCAGGAACACGCAGTACGACGCCTCGCCGGCCCCCGCCCTCACGGCCAGCAGGACGTCCCAGCGTCCGGTCCTTCACCGTGAGGTTACGCGCAACGCCTGCGACAGCGCGTCCACGGTCACACCCACGATAGTCAGGAGCTGCGCCGGGCTCGCCCCGGCCCTGCTCATGACGGCGAGCGACTGGTTCACAGCCGCCGCGTGTACAGCGAAGGCTTCGGCGTCATGGTCGGTCAGTCGGCCGGCCTTCAGCGCCGTGCACAGGCGCAGGCGCTGCAAGGCGAGCGCCTGCTTGGCGTGCGCTGCGACGCTCGGACTCAGCACTGGGATTGCCATGGCTGACTGGGCAATCAGGCATCCGTCAGGCAGTTCGGGATCGGCGATGCGCTCGAGGGTGACGTCGAAGAACGCACGAACGGCGGCAACGGGTTCCGAGGCCGCACACGACAGGGCGGCGTCGTACTTCTCGCCATAGCGCGCGGCGTAGAGATCCAGGCAGCGCAGGAAGAGCGTGTCCTTGTCGCCGAGGGAGGAGTAGATGGAACTGCGGTTCAGGCCGGTTGCCCGAGACAAATCGTCCAATGAGGTGTCGGCGTAGCCATCGCGCCAGAACTGGATCATCGCGGCGTCGAGCGCCGTGTCCATGTCGAACTGCTTCTTGCCTGCCACGCGGCACTTCCTTGCCGATGCGTCGATGGTTCGGACTGTGTTGCGCACCATTCTATCTTGAACTGACCAGTTCAAGATGTGTAACCTTCAAGCGTGGTCATGGCCAGGCATACCGCGCACTTCGCGACCGCGCGAGAAACCACACCACGTGGTCCCAGCCACCGCCGTCCGCTCCACCACCCCAACCGCACACCTGACACCGACGGAGGATCCCCGTGACCGGCCCAGCAACCAGCAAGCCGCAGGTCTCCGAAAGCAACCCCATCCGCGACCTGCCCCTGCAGCATCTGGCCGGATTCACCCACCGCTGGGTCGACGCGGACGGCGTCCGCCTTCATGCCGTCGAAGGCGGACGGCCGAGCGGCCCGGCCGTCGTCCTGCTCGCCGGATTCCCGCAAACCTGGTGGGCCTGGCGAAAGGTAATGCCCGGCCTCACCCACCGGTTCCACGTCATCGCGATCGACCTACCGGGTCAGGGCCACTCCGAGCGTCCGGAGCGCAGCTACGACACGCACGCGGTCGCCGCGCACGTCCACACCGCCGTGAAGGCTCTCGGAGTGTCGACTTACTCTCTGGTCGCCCACGACATCGGCGCCTGGGTCGCTTTCTCCCTCGCCCTCAACTTCGAGAGCCACCTGCGCGGGGTCGCTCTGCTCGACGCCGGAATTCCCGGTATCACTCTCCCGGAGGCGATTCCCACCGACCCGGATCGAGCGTGGAAAACCTGGCATTTCGCGTTCCACATCGTGCCCGACCTGCCCGAGACGCTGCTTGCCGGCCGCGAACGCGAGTACGTCGGCTGGTTCCTGAAGATGAAGGCCCTGTCTCCCGACACGTTCGACGACGCCGAGCTCGACCACTACGCGGCGGCCGTCGCCGTCGACGGCGGCCTGCGCGCTTCCCTCGCGTACTACCGAGACGCCGCGGAGTCAGCCCGCAAGAACCGCGAGGCGCTCAAGTGGCGGCACCTGACCGTGCCCATCCTCGGAATCTCCAGCAGCCACGGCTCCGTTCCGGACATGGCCGCCTCCATCAGCCCGTGGGCCGACAACACCACCGGAATCGTCGTGCCCGACGCTGGACACTTCATCCCCGACGAGCAGCCCGAAGCCATCACTGCCGCGATAACAGACTTCATCGCCGACGACGACTGACACCCGTCGAACCTACCCGACTGCGTCCGAAGCCGAGCAGTCGAAGCCGCGCAGCGCGTGGGAGCGGGAAATGACCTTCAGGTGCGAGCCGTTGCCCGGACACCGGCTGGTGCAGGTGTCCGGGCAGTCGATGAGCTTGAAAACTCGGAGCTTGGCGCTCAGCGGGTACGGACGGTGGCGCCGTAGTTGTCGGTGGCTCGCAGGATCGCTATGTCCTGTGCGGCTGCCGGCCCGGCCTGGATCACATACCACTCCCTGGTCTCGTCGGAGGCGAGGTCGACTGCGGAGTCACGGCCGCGGGCATGGATGCGCAGCCGGTAGTCGCCGAGCCCTGCGAAGGAGAGGGCAGGCAGTTCCTCGTCCTGGTCGCCCATCAGGCCTCGCACCATCAACTGGGCCGACGTGGAGTGCAGGGACGTCTCAACGATCTCGTCCCACTGACTGCCGTCGGGCTGGGGAGCTTTCGGTGTGGAGGGTGACGGTCACGTCGACGCCGCCGGTGTGAATCCCAGTGTGAACCGTACCGCCAACGAACACGCCACCACATGCCGCGCACTCCCCCGCCCCATCCCAAGCCGCCCAGACGACGACACCGCCCGCGAGCAACTGCACATGCGGGTGAACACCTGCAGCAAAGCGGGAGAAGACCAAGCACCTCGAAATCGAGTCGCTGGACCCGGTTCACCCAACCCTCCAGCGCACCAACCACTGGATCGAAACAACACTCCAGCAACTGGCCGCCGACAAACCATCGGTTTTGATCGTCTCGGATGAGTGTGTGCTTCACGGGTTTTACTGCCGTGACCCTTCCGCGGGCGGGGTGAACGCCGGGGCAGGGGGCGGCACCCGTTCCGGGCGACCGATCGTCACGTTGGCGGCACGGACCAGGTGGCGTGGGCGGGGCGGGCGGCTGATGATCCCTGGGGTACCCGTCGTCCCCGCCCCACACGGTCAGGCCATTTCGACGTAGCGGTGGACCCGGTCGAAGCGCCGGGTCGCCAGGTCCCGGTGGCGGATCACCCAGTGGGCCATACCGGAGTCCAGTTCCGTGACGTCGTCGCCGCACCTCCAGGTGGCCAGGAGGGCCCAGTCGTCGGCGCCCTCTCCGTGGCCCGCACCGCATCCACGGACGCGGGCGGTGAGAGCTGCCGCTCAGCCCCTGAGCCGCAGGGAAGAAGAAGGAGCGCCGATGCGGGGACCGCCGTTCCGCTCTCCCGGTCTCAGTGCAGGGCTGTGGGGAAAAAGCCTGCTCGCCTGCCTCCCGCTCCAGTGAAGTGGTACGTGATGGCTTCCGAGAGCACCTCTTCGTACAGAAGGGTCCACGATGCCTACTGTGCCCGGACCGCGTTCGATTGTCTGGATGCCGGGTCTGTACCCGGGGCCGACTCGCGGTGGCGGGCGACGGCCACCCTCGACAGAGCCAGCGTGATGGCGGTGATCCCGGGCCACAGCACTCCCATGACGATGTGAAGGCCGCCGAGCCAGGCGATCTGCGCACGACTGTAGAGGGCGGCCTGCGCCGCCAGGCTCGCCACGCACACCAGGCCGATGAGCACCGTCATCCAACGATAGAAGCGGTGCAGGGGCTGGTGCGAACGCCAGTGTCGTGGGCCGCCCGCGACCCGGTTGGCCACCAGGCCGGCCAGCGGACGGCCTGCCAGCACCGACAGCAGGCAGGCCGCCGCCGACGCTGCGGGCAGCAGCATGGGCAGCAGGAAGAAGCCTCGCGCCTGCCCGGTACCGACCGCCACGGCCGCGCAGGTCACCGCCAGCAGCGCGCCTACCGCCGCGTGCCGGAGGTACCGACGGATCCACAGACCACAGCCGAGAACGAGCGCCCCGGCCGCTGTGGCCGCCACGAGGGCGGTCCGCAGCCCGTCGGCACCGTAGGCGGTCACGAACGCCAGGGCGGGCGCGGCCGTGGCCGCGAGCGTGGGCAGGCGGGCTCTCATCGTGCCCCCGCCACCGCGTCCGGAGCGGGCTGTGTACCGGTGCGCTCCAGGGCGCGGAGTGCGAGCAGGCCTCCGATGCCGGGAATGACGGCGCGCAGCGCGGCGCCGGTGCTGCGCTGCCGGTCGCGCCAGGTGGCCAGGACGCCGAAGAGCCAGGCGATCCCGTGTACAGGACCGAACAGCGCCGCGATCTGCTGGGCGTTCCCGATGGCGATGTTGAGCAACAACACGGTGAGGCTGACCAGTTCGATGGTTGCTGTAGCCCGCAGCGGCTTGCGTGCGAGCCGTGGCGCGGCTGCGGAGTCGGCGGTCATGAGTCACACTCCCGTGGTGGAGCCTGGGCGGAGGATCATCAGGACGGTGACCGTCGCCCAGAGCAGATTGAAGGCGCCGGTCAGCATGGCCAGGCGCGCGGTCTGCGCGCGCTCGACCACCGCCGTCCCAGGCGCGGATTCGGCCAGGTCGGCGAGGAGGCGTTCCTGGGCCGGCAGAACCAGCAGCGCCAGCACCAGTGCGGCGGCACCGGTCAGCGCGATCGAGGTGATCAGCCAGGGGCTGCCCAGGACGTGCAGCTCGCTCGCGGTGGCGAAGCCGAGGCCGGGAACGGCCAGACCGAGTGCGGCGTAGACGCGGCAGACGCGGTGCAGCACCCGTACCGTGACGACCGCCTCGTTCCGGTCGGGCGAGCCGGCGGCACGGCGGGCCGCGGCGGGAAACATGCTGCCCACCACGGTCACCGGGCCGACGGCGACGATCGCCGCGAGCACGTGCAGGATGAGCAGGAGCTTGGTCATCGCGGCTGCTCCGCGCCGCCGGCGGCGGACACCGGCGCGGGCCCCTGGTCGCGCCAGACGACGCCGCGGCGCTCATAGGCGAACAGCTGCTCCACCGCGAGCGCGACCTTCGGCCCGATCTCCCGGTCCAGCAGATACAGGCCCAGGTCGAGGCCGGAGGTGACGCCGCCAGCGCTGACCAGGTCGCCGTCGTCGACGACCCGGCCCGGGGCGACGTGCACGCCGCCCGCGCCGAGCAGGTCCAGACCCTGGTGATGGGTGGTGGCGTGGCGGCCGTGCACAAGTCCGGCCATCGACAGCACCAGTGACCCGCCGCAGACCGTGGCCACCGTGGTGCCCTCTGCGGCCAGCACCGCGGCCAGCAACTTCGGGAGTTCGGTGGTCAGCGCACGGCCGAGGACCGCGGGAATCTCCTCGGCGGAGCCGTCCGCGCCCTGCCCGGGGAGCCTGCCGGCCGCGCCCGGGACGACGACCAGGTCCGCGCGGTCCGGGGCCAGAGAAGCGGCGGCCGGCAGCGCGACGCCGGGGATTCCGCTCGGCACCTGCCTGCTTCCTTCAGCGGAGACCAGTTCGACGGTCACCCGATCGGTGAAGGTTCGGGCGGCGCTGAAGACTTCGAACGGGGCGATGACGTCCAACGGGTCGAAACCATCGAAGAGGACGAACTGGGCCAGCATCGGCGACTCTCATTTCCCTGGGTCCTTGACTGCCGCGCTCACGCTAGGCGTCACAACAGGCCCCGCCCATGAGCTTGAATGACACAAATCAACGAGTTCTCGCCACTTCGCTGACCAGCGCTTTCCCGACGTACAACCTCCGGGCGAGGGCAATGTGGTGCGGCTGGAAGGGGGCGTAGTCTGCGCGGATGCACACGGTCGCGATTCTTGCGCTGGATCGGACGGTGGCCTTCGACATGGCCATCCCGGTGGAGGTGTTCGGACGCGTGCGCCTGCCGGACGGGCGTCGCCCCTACCGGGTGCGCGTCTGCGGTACCCGACCGGAGGTGCCGACCGAAACGTTCACCATCCGTGCGCCCTGGGGGCTGGACGGCCTCGCCGACGCCGACACGATCATCGTGCCCGGCCGGGAGGAACGTGCGGGGCCGCCCCCGGTCGAGGCTCTTCAGGCTCTGCGCGACGCCGCCGCCCACGGCGCACGCATCGCCTCGATCTGCGGCGGCGCCT
Source organism: Streptomyces sp. NPDC049915 (assembly GCF_040656475.1). NCBI lineage: Bacteria > Bacillati > Actinomycetota > Actinomycetes > Kitasatosporales > Streptomycetaceae > Streptomyces > Streptomyces sp. NPDC049915. Next base: position 463,550 of record NZ_JBFAMH010000003.1, on the reverse strand, counting down.
TCACCTTGGCCGCCACCGGCCTGCTGGACGGCCTGGCCGCCACCACCCACTGGATCGCCGCTGATCAGCTCGCCCGGCAGTACCCGACAATCGAAGTGCGCCCGGACGTCCTCTACGTGGACAACGGTCAACTGCTCACCTCTGCCGGGGCCTCCGCCGGCATGGACCTGTGCCTGCATCTGGTCCGCAGCGACCTGGGCTCGGCCGTCGCGGCGGACGCGGCCAGACTGGCCGTCACCCCCTTGGAACGCGAGGGCGGCCAGGCCCAGTACATCGTCCACGAACCCCCGCCGCTGCCTCGCGGCTCACTTCTGGAACCGACTCTGGCCTGGATCCAGGACCACCTCGGCGAGGACCTCACCCTGGAGGCCATGGCTGCCCGCTGCGCCATGAGTACCCGCACCTTCAGCCGCCGCTTCCGTGAACAGACCGGCACGACCCCGCTGCAATGGCTGCTCCGCGCACGCGTCCGGCACGCCCAGTACCTACTCGAGAACAGCGATCATTCCGTCGAACGCATCGCCGTACAGGCCGGTTTCGGATCCGCCACCGCCTTCCGCGAACGGTTCAAGCGCGTCACCGGCACGACCCCGCAGACCTACCGGGCAACCTGGAAAGCCACCGACTCAGATCGAACCCCAACCGCTCCAGACTGACGTGCGCAGCGTCGAGATGCCCGCACTGTGCGCCGTGATCCCGCGCCTGCTCCAGCCCCTCGGCGATCAACCACCGTGTAACTGCTGAAGGTCCCGCCCGTCGCCGGCCCGCCGCGACACCCATCCCCCTGCCGATGCGCTGACCCGCGGGCGCAGCTCGGATCCCGAGCGGCATCATCCCGGCAGATCGAGTGGTGTTTGCTGCCCGTCTCGCGCCGGTCGACGGCGACGAAGTGGTCGAGCCCTCGGCCGGCGACAGCCACGTGGTGGGGTCCTGGTCCGCCTTCGACCGGTTCGACGTCGCCGACACCGCGATCAACGCGCGGTCGTCGCCCAGGTCGTTGGCGTACGCCTCGCGCTCCTCGGGCGACCAGTGCCAGGCGCCGGAGTCCCAGGCTTCCGCGAGCGGGACCAGGTGATCGATGTCCAGGCCCTGCGGGCCGTCGATGTAGCGGTCGTCGTACGGGCTACCACTGGCCTCCGGTCAGAGTGCAGCGCTGGCTCTGATCGGGCGCGATGACGGCCTCGGCTTTGTGGACTTCGGCGCGGGTGTTGCAGCCGTCCTTGTCGGCGTCGACCCAGTGCTTGAACGCCTCTCGCTGGTAGCCGGTGCGGTCCTCCACGGCGATGGGCAGCTGGGCCAGAACATCGCGCACGGGCGCAGTGAGGTCTGCACCGGATCGCGCACAGCGGCGCCGGCCGGAGCCGCGTGGGCGGTGGCGGGAAGCAGCACGGCTGTGAACGCGGCGGCGAAGGCGGCAGTACGGGTGAAGCGCACGAGGGCCCTGGAGAGTGACGCGCCCGGGCGGCGATCGCTCTACCCGATCGGGAGTTAAGTGCGATGGTCGGCGCGTGCGGTGGGCCCGCTTAGGATCCCTGGCGTGGCACACACCTTCGAAGACCTCGTGAACCTGCAGCGCACAGCCGATGAGGCTCACGCCCACGTCCTTGCCCTGCGTAACGAGTACGGCCGACCCGCCGCCCACGAGTGGACCGAGGAGCAGAGCGCGCTGTACGAGAAGGCCTGGCGGGTGTGGCGGGAGCGTGCCGAGACGGTCCAGGCGGCCGTCACCGCCTTCGCGCAGGCCGAGGGGCGCGGCAGGTACGACGTCGAGATGGATGTGAAGAAGGCCGCGCGGCACCCGGCGCCGTGACGTGGGCGAGGTGCCGCCAAAGGCGGAGGCGGTCGAGCGTGGCCGCACGCGAACGAGGGACCGTGACAACCTGGGGCGGCCTGACCGGACTTCGCTGTCCGCAAACAGCGCTCATCCCTCGTCCTAGTCGTCACAGATCCATCACGTCACCACTGCGTAATCATCCTGGCAGCGACGATGATCCCATGAGACGAAAGATCACCACCGTGGCGGGCGCCCTGCTCGCCGGGCTTGTGCTCGCCGGCTGCTCGTCGAGCGGGCCGTCCGCCGACGACGAGAAGTACGCCGACGCGGTCGCGGCCGCCGACCCCTACGACTTCGGGGATATGGAGACGGACCAGCTCGCCGACACCCTCGGCTCGAACGGGACGGACATATGCGTGGCGCTGAAAGGAGGCTCGTACGGCGACGCGATGCAGTACGCCATCTTCCGCAACTTCGACCCCAAGCAGGCCGCGGCCCTGGTGTCAGCGGCGGTGCTGGTGTACTGCCCGGACCAGGCAGGGAAGCTGCCGGCGGCCTGACGGTCCCGAGATGCCGGAGCGCCCCGCCCTCTCACGATGGCTGACGATGCCCTCAGTTCCCTTGCCTGGGAGCGCGGGGCATGTGGGCTGTCAGGCCCGGTGCGGTGTTCCGGGCCGCGTCCGGCTCGCAGCCCCGGCTGGGGCCGCTGGTAGAGGCGGGCACTGGCAGCGCTGTCGCCGACCAGGTCCACGTGCACCTGGTAGAAGATCCGGCCGTCGGCCCAGTCCTGGCGTGCCATGCCGAGGCCGGCCGCCACCGCCCCTGTGACCACACCTTCAGGATCGGTTCTTTAACGGCGGGCCAGGTGGTGACCTTGGGCCTGGGGTCGTCTTCCGGCCGCCACGGGCGAGCCGGGACGGGCTCAGGAATCTCCTCCGTGCTCATACAGCGAGCGTATGCACTGCCCGCCCGATCGGTGCTCAGGGCGGGCAGTGCGGCGGCGCCGTACCGTCGCGAGCATGAACGATGCGCCCCAGACGTATCGCCCCCACCACGGACCGCACCACCGCGGCACTTCTCCTCGGATGCCGACCCACTAGGTCGGCCTGCGCCCATTGCCACCGCCCAGTTCGCCGCCCATCCGCCGCCACCCGCCGCCGCTGAACACACCGTGGCCTCTCAACCAACGCGGCTGGGACGCTCGACCGGCGCTGCCTCCTGGATACGACCTGCCCGGGGGATGAGGCCATGAGCACCGACAGCCAGCGCCCAGAACAGGAAAGGAAGAGCGGCGACGCGTTCCATACCTCCCATCCCGAGACCGAGGTAGTGGTGGGAGAGGAACAGCCCGAAGGCCGTGATCGCTGTGACTCCCAGCAGGCTGGTGCCCCACCGCAGGGGGGTCGGTACGTGTTCTGCCAGGCCGAAGCCCGCCACGACGAGACCGATGTTGCCCGCTCCCATGATGAAGAGGGCGCCCAAAACATGCTGGTTCTCGTTGACGTCCGCAGGAGCCAGCCCGGTCAGCACGAATCCCATGCCGGCACTGGCGAGCAGCAGACGGGCCACTGCAGCGGCCCGGCCTCTGTCCCACAGGACACCACCGGTCAGCGCGGCGCCGACAACGAGCAGCACTCCCAGGGCGACGAACGAAACATTCATCAGCCCGTGCTCGGGGGAACAGATGTAGCGCGGCTCAGGCTCAGACTGCAGAGCGCAGTGAGCGTTACCCAAGTCGCTGAGGTTGTTCCGTGCCCAGCTATACGGTCTGGCCCAAGCCGACTCGGCAATCCAGTGGATGACGAAGAACTGCACCACGCCCACAGTCCATGCCGAGTACCCGATCCGGACTCTCACCTGTCCACCTTCCGCCACGCGAATCCCGTGCGGACAGCCGATCACGCCGTGCCGGACTCAGGCACTCCGACAAACCCCCGGGAACAGGGTGGGGCATACCCTACTGCGGCCGGGCACAGGAGTTCACCGAACGAGGCTCGCGGCCCCACGAATCGAGTCCCATCACAAGTAGCACCAGACGTGTTGCACACGAGATGGTCATCGACGCCGGCCCGAACTGCGAAAAGAGTCCTCCACTCGCCTCGCGCCACACGGCCACCCCTGGAGAAGGTCATCTGTGCGGCCTGCCGCACCACCGAGCAGGACCGCGGATAGGCGCTGCGGGGCTTCCTGCTGCTCGCCCTCTTCGTGGCCGTCTTCTTGGCCGGGGCCTTCTTGGCGGGCTGCTTCTGGGCTGCGGCCTTCATTTTCGGCTTCGGCAGCTCGTGCACCTCGGCCTCGCTGCCGTGAGCGGCGCCGTGACAGGCCAGCCTGGCTCTACTGGGCGGCCGGTGGCCCCTTGGGCATCGCACACCGCGATGAGCGGCCGGCCAGCTGGCATGTACTGGTTGGGGTCAGCGCGTGCTGGGCTCTCGCCGCGGCCGCCGCCGTACTGGCTCTCGTCCGGCGCCGGTCGACCTGGTTGCCCTATCCGTTCCTCCTTGCGCTGGCGTGGCTGGGATCGGGCTCGATGGTCGCGTGGAGCGGCTGGAGGCTGCCAGCCACGGTGTACCTGGCGCTGGCACGTCCGAGCGACGTCAGCCATCCGGAGAACGTCGCGGTCGCCGTGGCGCTGTACGTCACGGCTTGAAGCGGCCGGACGGCGCCGACTATGACGCTACGCGCATGGTCAGCGCGGTTCGCGCCAGCCCGCGCAACCAGACGTGGGCGTGGTCGGTGTCGTAGCGCTGATGCCACGACAGATAGACCGGTGCGAGCGGTAGTTCGAGCGGCAGGGGAAGCACTACCAGGCCGAGGTCGGCGACCGCGGATCGCGTGGTGGCTTCGGGGACGCTGACCAGGAGATCGGAACCGCGCGCGAACTCCAGCGCGGCCGCTTCCGTGGGTGCGGTCGCCACCACGCGGCGGGTGAGGCCAAGCCGCGCGAGAGCGTCGTCGAGGGCATTGCTGAGGTTTCCCCGTCGCGAGACGGTGACGTGCTCGGCAGCGGCGTATTGATGTGCGGTGACGGTACTGCCACGGGTGAGGGGATGCCCCGGCCTCACGACGATGACGAGGCGGGACTCGCCCACGTTCTCGGCGCGGATGTCCGGTGCGCTCGTGTGGTTGGCGTTCGCCTCCAGGTCCACCTCGCCGCGCCGCAACTCCGGTGTGTCAATGCTCGATTCCGCGACGAAGCGCAATCGCACGCCCGGCGCCTCTTCACGCACGGCCGCGAGCAGTGCGGGGCCGCTCAAGGCGACCAGGGAATCGTGCCAGCGGAGTGTGAAAGTGCGCTCCAGTGTTGCCAGATCGAGTTCACGGCTCGGTGCCAGCACCCCTTGGACCTGGTGAAGCAGCTCCTGCACCTGTTCTCGGACGGCGATCGCGTACGGCGTCGGGGTCATCGTGCGGCCGGTGCGCACCAGGATCTGGTCCCCGGTCGTGCGCCGGATTCGGCCCAGACTCCGACTCATCGCGGGGGCGGTGACATGCAGGCGTGCGGCCGCCCCGGCCACACTGCCCTCCTCCAGCAGCGCGTTGAGCGCGGCCAACAGGTTCAAGTCCAATTGCACACGAGTAATCCTAGCCGTGCTTTACATGCATTTGAAGTTAATCAAGGGGCTGTATACCGTCGAGATCAGGCGCTGAACAGAGCGCACAGCTCGGCCCGAACAGCCTCATCACCCCCTCCTCACACGGGAGTTCACCATGCCCGAAACGCTTCAGACCACTGACGTCGCCGCCTCCGACGCCGACCTGCTCGGCCAGACAACGATCGCCGTACGCGCAGCCGGTTCGGCGCTGCGCGAGCGCTTCGGCGAGGTGGTCCGCTACCAGACCGGCGAAGAGTTGATGCGCGCGCTCGCCGCCAACGACGACACGGCCCTCGACATCCTGCGCCCCCGCCTCACGCGCTTGCGTCCGGACGCCGGCTGGGTGGAGGACGAGTTGGACGGCGGGGCACTGCCGCCCGGCGAATGGTGGGTCGTGGATCCGGCCGAAGGCAACGTCAACCACCTGCACGCCCTGCCGGAGTGGGCGGTGACCGCCACCCTCGTGCGCGAGAACCAGCCGGTGCTCACCGCGGTCCACCTGCCGTTGACCGGCGAGACCTACACCGCGCTCACCGGCGCGGGCGCCTACCTGGACGGCCGGCCGCTGCGCGTCTCCCAGACCGCGGACCTCGGCCTGAGCATGGTGGCCACCAGCGAGGCCCGGCCGGACGAGGACGACAACGTCGTGCGGCGCGTCGGCTCCTCGATCACCGCGATGCTCTTCGACGCACTCGTCGTCCGCACCGCCGTGCCCGCGACCCTGCACCTGCTGAACGTGGCAGCCGGCCGCATCGACGCCTTCTGGCAGTTCGCCGGCGCCCGCGCGGACCTGCTGCCCGGGGCGCTGCTCGTCACCGAAGCCGGCGGACAGATCTCCGACGTCGAGGGCCGCCCCTGGACCCCGCAGAGCGAGAGCTTCCTGGCTGCCGCGCCCGGCGTCCATGCCGAGGCCGTCGCCACGCTCTCACGCTGACCGCGCACCACAACCTGCACGCACGGAGGGACCAGATCACCATGCCCACGATCGCAGTTCTCGGAAACGGCCGCGTCGGCGGCAACCTGGCCGCAGCCCTCACCCGGGCAGGGCATGAGGTGACCGTGGCGGACCGCGCGCCGGGCGCCGCCGCCGACGCTGTCCGGACAGCCCAGATGGTCATCAACGCTACCCCGGGCGCCGGCTCGCTGGACCGGCTCGTCGCCCTGCGCGAGGAACTGCACAGCAAGATCCTCGTCGACGTCTCCAACGCCACCATCGACGGACCGGACGGACTGCCCGCCGACCTGATCTACCCCGGCGCAAGCCTCGCCGAGCAACTCCAGCAAGCGCTCCCCGAAACGCGCGTCGTCAAGACACTCAACACCATGCTCTTCCCGGTGATGACCGCCCCGGCCACGCTCACCCAGGCGCCCGATGTCTTCCTTTCCGGCGAGGACCCGCAGGCCAAGCAGAGCGTCCGTGAACTGCTCGTCAGCCTCGGCTGGCGTATGGAGTGGATCACTGATCTCGGCGGGATCCAGACCGCTCGCGCCACGGAGGCCGCGATACTGTTCGTACCGCACGTGATTCGGTCCAGCGGATTCGCGCCCTTTGCGATCTCGATCGCCCGCTGAACCGCACCCAGTGCACGCCCCGGCGGGCTCACATCCAGAACGGATACGACAGCGCAGCCAGGGCCGGCGATTCAGCGCCGGACGGCGACCAGTGGCCACCCTTCCCGGGCCGTCGGCCTCGCACCGGGGAATCGGCTCATCTCACGGCGGACGCGCTTGCGGAGCTGGTCGCGAATCTGCCGCCGACACCCGCGGCGGCCGCCAGCACGGGCCTCACACTCGCCGATCCAAGTGCGTGCGTGTGCATGGTGCCGCCGCCGGACGGCATCACGCTGCCGCTGAAGTAGTGACCTTGCATCGATGGTCAGGCTGCCCGGCCGTAGCTGTCCGCACCGGGGCCGTCGCCGCGCGGCAGGCCGAAGTCGACGTCCAGGTGCGGGTCGTACGCCTCGGGCTCAAGGCCGAGTTCGTGCGTGGAGTACTCGCCGAAGCGGCGGATGTGCTCGGTCGGGTACGGCGAGATGTGGGCCAGGTCCTCGGGTCGACGACGCGGCCCTCCTCCTGGAGCTGGCGCACGATCTCGGCCACATCCAGGGCGTTGTGGAAGATCACCGCGTTCGGGAGCAGGGCGTTGAATTGCGCGACGTCGTTGACAAAGACGCGCTGGCCGAGCACCCCCGAGGTCCACCTGTGCGGTCTCAGAGTGGCGCCCAAGGCGTCCAGCACCTTGGCCGGATCGCCGAGGTCGAGGCCCAGATCCCGGGCAAAGTGGTTATGGGGCCCGCCGGGACAACGACCAGCAACCGGCCCGTGTCGGCGGCCACCGCGGCAACCGCCAACAGGGTGCCGTCACCACCCTCGACCCCCAAGCACCTGTGCCCCCTCCTCAACGGCGTTCTTCGCAAGCGACGCCGCGTCCCGTTCAACGCTGGTCGTCCAGACCTGGGCCCCCCATCGTCTCGGCCCGCTGCACCAGGCCGTAACGAGCCGCCTTCCCCCCCGAACGCGGATTCATCACGATCACCATCCGGGCACGCCTCCGAACGCCAGCCGTCACCGCACCCCCTCTCGGCCGTACGGCTGGCCTTCGGCAGCTCTGCTGAGGTGAGACATTGCGCGCCGCACGAGCGGGGCGCCAGAGTATGCGCCGCGATTGATGCTGGGGTGTAGTCGGGAGCGGCAATGAGGCCGCCGCTCGGCAGCGGTGCCCGAGGCGGGACGGCCGGCTTCGATGCGCGTCCTGAGGGCGTGCAACACCTCGATCACGCCGAGGACGATGGCCGTGATGCCGACGAGGGTGAGCGTGCCGATCAAGGTGAATGGCGAGACGATCAGCACGACGCCTGCCAGCATGCGCGCCTTCGTGGATCAGACCACGCGCGAGGCCACGCTGAGGTGTGAGGTGCGCTGGATCGCGATCAGGGCGGCGTCGTCACCCAGGCGGCCGCCGGTGTGGGCGAGCAGATCACGGCACACGTGTCGGACCAGTGTGGCTGGAGGGCAGTGGGCCCAGCGGGCCATCCGATCCGCCAGCGGGTAGAAGGTGCCGGAGGCGTTGCGGGCCTCGATCACTCCGTCGGTGTAGAGCAGCAAGGTGTCGCCGACGTCGAAAGGCACGGTGCTCTGGGCATGGCCGTCTGCCGGCACCGGGTGGACACCCAAGGGCGGAGCTGCGTCGGTGTCGACCGGCTGGGGCGCTTGGCCTCGTCGCAAGAGCAGGGGTGGTGGGTGCCCGCAGTTGGTGAGATGAGCGACGGGCCTGTCGTCGGGCAGGTCCAGGAACAAGGCGGTGATGAAGTGCTCGCCGCTCTCATCGTCAGTGACGGAGAAATCGGTGAGGTAACGCTGAACGTGGGCGTCCAAGACGGCGGCAAGGTCGGGCAGGCTCGGCTGGCGTGAAGCGGTCAGACGGAAGGCGCTGAGCAGCAGGGCGGCTTCACCGACCGCGGCCAGGCCCTTTCCGCGCACGTCCCCGATCAGCAAGCGGGTGGTGTGATCAGCGCGGGTCGCGGTGTAGAGGTCGCCGCCGATCTGCGTCTCCTCCTCAGCGGCCACGTACTGGGAGGCGATCTGCAACACTCCGATACGGTCCGGCAGCGGGCGCAGCAGCGCGCGCTGGGCCGCCTCGGCCACCGACTGGGCGCGGGTGAGCTGACGGCGGTGGCGTTCGCGGACCACGGTGAACAGCACGATCATCGCCGAAAGCACGGACAGCGCAGCGATCTGAGCCAGATGGTTGCTCGTGGTCAGCCCGCCGTGCAGAGCAGCGATGAACACCTGCGCCGCAACCGCGAGCCCACCGACCGCCGCAGTGATTTTCGGTCCGGCGAAGGACGGCGCGAGAGCCGGAGCGATCACCAGCAGCGGCCCAAGATGGACGCTGGTGGGGGAATGAACATCGACGACCGTGATCAGCACGATGAGGGCAACCGGGATGAACACCAGCCAGGGACTGTTCTGATCCCCATCCACCCATCGGGCCCGCACCGCCATGCACCTCACTGTGGGGGAAGCGCCTCAAACCCGCATCACCGCACCCTCGACCAGCCAGTAGTCATGCAAGATCCTCCAGGGGGACCGCCGACCCACCGTCAGCGCGTGCCGGAGCCAGGCTCCGCCCCGGTGCTTACCGCAAAGGCGCCGGTGCTGCCGACCCAGGAGGCGTACCCCACGAAGTCGTGCGGGCGGGTGCCGTGCGTGCCACACGAACACTGGCTCCGCGTTGAGACGGTCATCGGGACGACCGTCTCGGGGATGGTCGAAGCAGCCGCTGGCGCGACTACGTGGTGTGCAGGGGTTCCGCGAAGGACTTGCGGAACACAGGCCCGGCGAAGGGAATGATCGAGGACATCATCTTTGACTTGAACGAGGTGGGGTGCCGTTCGAGTCTGACGTCGACGCGGGTGCCGTTATCCGTGGGAGTCATCTGAAACTGCCAGCCCCCCGAGCCGAAGGGCACCGAGTCACGAGTGGTGACGGTGACCCTGTTCGTCGAGGGATCCCATTCGTAGCGTGCACGCTCCCATGACTTGTCGTTCCCCTCGGTCACCTCTGCCCAGGTATCGCCCCTCTCATGGACCTGGAAGTGCTCGGCATCGATGGAGGGCCATTCCTCGACACGCGAGGGGCTGAAGTTCGTCAGTACGCCCATCACCTCGCCCGGGCTCATCGAGGAGTTCACGTGGAAGCGTAGGGATGGCATGACCTACTCCCTGGTTCGAGATGACCGTTGTCTGTCGGCGGCCTTCGACACGCGTCTCGCGGAGCGCCTGGCTCGCGTCGCCGACGCTGGTGCCCGGACCCGCCCTGCCGCGGTGCAGTGCCATGACCGCTTGAAGGACCTGCTGGGCAGGCTCACTCACCGGAACGCTCCAGTTTTCAGGATGCACCTCCGCCCTGCGCTGCGCACCAGCAGGCGTCGCGGAACACTTCCCTCGGCTCGCCGCTGAGACGTTGCAGCTCATGGCCGATGTCCGCGTCCAGCCTCCAGCCCAATCGCGTGTAGAAGCCCTTCCCCTGGTCGACGTCGGACACCGACACCGCCACGACTTCGAGCTTCATGTCCGTGGCTGAGACTTCTGCGTTTGTTCCAGATACCGCACGACGAGACTCGCACGGCCGGACGCGTGCCGCGCAGGGGAATCCGGTGGACGCTGGCCCGGACCGCGCACGGCCGGGCCGGCACTCGACGAGCTGCCCTGGCCGCCGAACGCCTGCGGGACTCCGCGCCGACAGGCGTGATCCTCGGCTCACGATGCTCACGGGCGATCCAGAGGTAACCCGCACACCGCTCAGCAGGGGGTGGCGCGCATGGGCGTCGGCCCTGGCCGGCAGGCGGCTTACGGTCTGTGGCCCGCGACGCAGGCGCCGAGTCGGGTGAGCAGCCAGAAGGTGATTGCGGTGCCGGTGCCATAGGCAACGTGCGCACTGAAATCCCAGGCCACGCTCTTGGTGTCGTACTGCCAGATCGGCTTGTAGAGCCCTGCAATCGGCAAGGTGATGTAGTCACCGGCGAAGACCGCGGCACCGAAAGGCACGCCATACACGGGAGAGGGTCTGGGAAGTGACCCGGCCACGATGCCGTACGCCGCGCCCGCCGCTGATCCGTAGGCCCAGTGAGCGACGGTGCTTGTGAGCCAGGCGGAGCCGTCAGGGAGCCGACGCTGGGTGAAGCCCTCGATCACCCGCTTGGCAACCTGCCCTGGGTCAGGGGCCTCCCCCCAGCTCTCGACCGGCGCGAATTCCCAGGTGAGCGAGCTGTCCGTCCCGCCTGCGCGACGGTACTTCAGGTAATGGACGGCATCCAGACACACTGTTCCCACCGCCCCGGCCAGCAGGCCGGCCGCCACCGCCGAGAGTGGAGTCAGCGGGCTCTTTCGGGAGCGCATGACGCGATCTCCTCATTGGTCAGGGCCGGTGAGGCCGGTGCCCTTCAGCGCTCGGACCGCGGTTGGGTGGCAGTGGGCACGCATCGAGTATCCGGCGGTCGGAACATGCGCGCACGAGGAGAACGTCCAGGAGCGCTGGAGGCAGGACCAGTGGCGGGTGGTCCTGAGCGGTGCTGCGGAAGCACCACTTGGTATTCGGCCATGACGCCGGCGCAGTGCCGGTGGCGAGGCTTTCTCGGTACTCCCCAGTCACTCGGTCACTGAGGACTGCTGCCCTGTGATCCGTGGAGCATCTCCCTGTAGTGGCATGGCAGGCGACGTGCAGATCACCTCTCGACCGATCCGTCAGCTGCGCGCGACGCCGACAGGGATGCTGCGCTGGTCGCGGACGGCCCCCTGAGCTGGAGCTGTGTCGATGAGCGATGCCTGGACGACAGATGGTTATCGTCCTGGAGGGTCCGCTGTACTCCCCTGCTGTCGAGGGCGTGGGCAGCTCAGACACAGGCATACGGCTCCTACGCAACAGCCAGTCCCGTCGGCAGATCCAGACAGCGCAGGACGTGTCCCCTTGGGAGTTCCATGACCTCGGCGGGTTCCGGGCAGCAGCAGGTATTTGCGCGCGCGTTTGCTGTGGCACGTCACGGACGGCTCTGGCTGGTGCCGATGGCCCTGTGCGCGCTGGTGGCGCTGTTCCTGACGCTGCTCTACATGGGAGGCATCCTGGACCCGAGCGGAAATCTGCGCCGTCTGCCGATCGCCCTGGTCGACACGGACCAGGGGCCGCCGCTGCCGGGACAGCAACAGACCTTGGGAGCGCAGGTGAGCCGGTCGGTCGTCGCAGCGACCCCTGCGGGCACCGTGCAGTGGCGCCGGCTCAGCCCGACGCAGATGCGGGACCAGCTGGCATCTGGCAAGGTCTACGGCGCCCTGTTCATCCCAGCCGACTTCACCACATCGGTGGCGGCGCTGACGACCCCCCGGGCCACGGCGCGGCCCGCCCTCACGGTCCTGACCAACCCCGGGCTGGGCAGCCTCGGCTCCTCCCTGGCCAGTCAGATCACCCAGCGTGCGGCTCACCAGGCATCCCTGACGATCGGCCGACAGTTGACGAACCAGGCGTCCAGCCAGGGCGCCGACACGACGACCCGTGCACTCCTGGGCGACCCGATCACCGTCACCATCCGAGTGGGCCACCCCATCGGCAGGCACAGCGGCCTCGGCCTGACCGCCTTCTACTTCACCCTGCTCCTGGTGCTCACCGGGTTCGTGGGCGGAAACGTCATCAACAGCGGCGTCGACGCAGGCCTGGGTTACACCGACAACGAGATCGGGCCCTGGCACACCCGGCGGCCAACGGTGCCGATCAGCCGCACGCAGACCTTGCTGCTGAAGATGCTGATGACCGCGGGCATCAGCCTGCTGACCACCAGCCTGGTGATGATCGCCGGGATCGGGATTTTGGGCATGGACGCATCACACCTGTCGCTGCTGTGGATCTTCTCCTACTGTGCGAGCTTGGCCGTGGGCCTGGGAGTGCAGGCCATCAACGCGGCCTTCGGAGGGATCGGCCAGGTCGTGTCCATGTTCGTGTTCATCGCCCTGGCCCTGCCGTCCTCGGGGGCGACGATTCCCCTCCAGGCTGTTCCGGGCTTCTACCGCTTCCTGGCCCTGTTCGAACCTATGCGGCAGCTGACGGACGGGGTGCGGTCCATCCTCTACTTCGACGCCCGGGCGGACGCCGGCCTGACCCGCGCCTGGACCATGATCGTTATCGGCGTCGCCCTCGCCCTGTCGTTCGGGTTCGCCATGACCCTCTACTACGACCGCAAGGGGTTGCACCGCCTGACCGCTCGGACTGCCGCACCGCCCGGGGAGACACCGTGATCGGCACCAGGCAGCCCGAGAGTCCGCACATCGTGCAGCCGCCGAACAGGAGGGAGGTGAAGGGACTACGCGGCTCAGCACGTCACCGCACCGGGCACCGGACCGTGCGACCTCTGTGACAGTGCCGTCGGCCGACCACAGGCGATGGCGTTCATAGACGGTCTTCCACGGCCCGAAGCGTTCGGGCAGATCAGGCCACTGCACCCCGGTCCGCCCCCTGTGCAGACTCTCATCGATCACCCCCCGGCGAACCCGCCACCTGCCATAATGCCCGTTGGTGACCGGCAGGAACGGAGGAAGCCGTTCCCACTCGGCATCGCTCACATCATCCCGCCCCATGCCCACAGGAAGGACTCGGGCGAGTAGTCACATGATCGGCCGAGACAAGTCCTAGCGGCGGCGCGTGCCGCGCAGAGTGGCGGAGAAGCCTGCGGGCCGCCCGCAGCGAGGGGCGGGCCGCTGCGGAAGCGGCGACGTCGGATCGGGCCAGCGCCGTCTCGGGCATGGGATGTCTGCGTCCAGCGATCTCCAGCACACACGTGGGGGCGCCATCGGTGGTCTCGCTGGTGTGGAGAGTGACGGCGAAGGGCCGGGGCGGGTCCCCGGGCAGTTCAGCGGCGAGTGCGATCGCAGGTCGGCGGCGTCCTTGGGCGAGCTGGTACCCGACCACCTTCCCGTCCACGAGCAGCTCGGTCTCGCGTGTGGCGTGGCGGGTCTGGATAGTCACCGAGTGGTCTTCCACCTCAAGGTGAAAGCGGTAGGCGCGGGTCACGGCACACCTCGCAGGCTTCTGGGCGGCGCGTACCTCCAGAGTAGGGGGCATCGCACAGCAACGGTGGGATCGCACTGGCGATCACCGGCCGTTCACCGCTAGCTGCGCAGAATCGCAGGTCTTCGTCTTGGAACCGTGCCGAGCTGTCGCTACGGCTGGGCCACCGCCACAACAGGGCGCGCCATGAAGGTGTCCGCCGTGTCATAGCAGGGTGGCGTCTGGTTTCTCTCCCCTTCGCGCTTCGGGGTGCTCAACCTTTTCATCCTGCCCGCGATCCTGCAGGGCTCGAACCCACTGCTCGTGGCGGTGATCGGGGCAAGCGCCATCATGCTGATCGCCCTGTACATGTGCCACGGCCTGTCGGCCCGCACATCGGTGGCGGTACTCGCACGCTGGCGTCGCTGCTACTGATCGGCACCCTCGGCTCGGAGTTCATCGGCTGGGCAGCACTCACCGGCAACACGGACGACAGCACCGGCCCTGATCCCCGGTCTCTTGCCGACGATCGACATGAGCGGTCTGCTGCTGGCCGGCATCGTGTGGGAGCTGCACGAGGCCAACCCCTCGATGGGCTGGCGCGGGCTGTACCGGGCGGGCATCCGCATCGGCCGCGACCACATCGCCTCTGTGGTCAACACACATGCGCCGCCTCCCACGGGCTGGCCGTGATGAAGTGGGCCAGAGCCTGCCGGTTGCCGTCCTCACCCAGCCGGGCGGCCATCGGCTCCACCGACTTGCGCCGCCCGTCCAGCAACAGCCCCCGCAGATAGACCTCGCCCCACCGGCGCTGATCCGCCCGCGCGAACGGCTCGAACATCTCCGCCGCGAAGTCCTCCAGATCACACCGGACCGCGGCCAACTCCCCACCCAGCACACTCGCTCAACGACACACCCGATCAAACGGACACGCCACCGGCGAATCCACCTGACCAAGCACTACTAGGAAGGTGTGAGCGGCAGGTCGTCCGTGTAGGCGTTGACCGGCGGGGCGACGCGCTCGGCGCTTCGGACGTCGAGTGCGGCTTCCGCGGTCCTGGTACCGAGCGCGCCGCGGGGGTGCCAGGTGCCGGTGACTGCCAGCCATGTGTTGGCGGGTGGGGCCTGGCTGCCGTACATCCGCACCTTCACGGTCTGCGAGTCGGCGGCGCAGCAGGTGAAGATGATCCGGGTCAGATACCAGCCGCCGCCGTGTCCGGCCGGGGTGGCGAAGCCGGTCATCTGGATGGCGCGTCCCTTGATGGCTCGGTCACGGTCCTGCTGGACCCGAGCGGTGAAGTCGCTGAGGGTCATGGGCAGCGGTGAGGTCGCGGGCAGCGGGTCGAATGTCTTCTGTTCCTTGACCGCCTTGTCGTTGGACCGCCCCGCCGTGTACGCGCCCAGTGCCGGCGGGGCGTAGAGGAGCAGGCTCAGCGCCGGGAAGAACAGCAGCCAGGCGACGCCCGGTACACGGGAGTGGTCGTGGCCGTGCGCATGGCCGGCGTGTTCCGCTTCTTCGGCTTGTTCGGTGTGTTCCGTGTGTTCGGCGTCTTTCCCCGCCCGCACCGCGCTTGCCAGGCCGAGGAGCAACAGAACAACCCCCGAGACGATCAGCAGCGGGCGCAGCCCCTCTTTCACATAGCGCAGGTAGAGATCGGTGAAGAGCGCGGCGTGCAGCAGGCCGATGCCGGTCAGGGCCAGGAGCAGTGCCTGTGCGGGGCGTTTCACAGCAGCACCCCTCCGATCAGGGCGCTCACGGCGATCGCCACCACGGTGGTCGCCGTGGAGAAGCGCCAGGCGAAGGCCCGGCCGAAGGTTCCTGCCTGCAGGGCCATGAGTTTCAGGTCGACCATCGGCCCGACCACCAGGAAGGCGAGTCGCGCTGTGGGCGAGAAGCCGGTGAGTGACGCCGCGACGAAGGCATCGGCCTCCGAGCAGACGGCGAGAACGACGGCGAGCCCGGCCAGGAAGAGCACCGACAGCCACTGGGAGGCCGAGAAGGTGTCCAGGACGGAACGCGGCACCATCACGTTGAAGGTGGCCGCGGCCATGGCGCCGAGGACGAGGAAGCCGCCGGCGTGCAGGAAGTCGTGCCGACAGCCCTGCATGAACTCCCGCCATCGGCTCCGCCCGCAATGGTGGCCGCTGTGCCGGGCGGTGGGCCTGAGCCACTCCTCCTTCCCCCGCCAGAGCCACAGCCAGCCCATCACGGCAGCGGTGGCGAGCGAGGCCAGCAAGCGGGCGACGACCATCGCGGGGTTACCGGGGAAGGCGACGGCGGTGGCAGTCAACACGACCGGGTTGACCGCCGGCGCGGAGAGCAGGAAGGCGAAGGCGGCGGCCGGGGTGACACCGCGGCGGATCAGGCTGTTCGCCACGGGGACCGATGCGCACTCGCAGCCTGGCAGCACCACCCCCGCCGCACCGGCCACCGGAACGGCGAACGCGGGCCGCTTCGGCAGCACGCGCGTGAACAGGTCGGCCGGCACGAACGCGTTGATCGCGCCGGACAGCGCCGTGCCCAGCAGGAGGAAGGGAAGCGCCTGGACGGTGATGGCCAGGCACACGGTACGCCAGGCTTGAACGGCCGGGTCGTTCAGCCACACGGTGCCTGTGAGAAGAAGCAGAAGCGTCACGCCGACTGCGCTCGCGACGACGGCGGTGAAGGGCCACCGCGGTCGGGGGCGGGGCACGGTGGGGACGGCGGAAGCGACTGCCACACCCGCCACTCGGTCTACCAGTTCATCCGATTTCTGCATGTTTACTCCGGATGTCGGTGTCTGACAGACCATAAGCCGAAGTCGAACCCCAACCCCGCGCACACGCCGTCCGTGAAGAGGTAACCCCAGAACACATGAATCAATGTTCACATGGACATGGACATAGATTTCATTTCCATTTACCGTGGAGCCGTACTGACTCGGCGACGGCTCAGGGGTGATGCGCCATGGGCAGCAGGGCGACGCGGCAGCGGAAGGCGGTCCTGCACACCCACTGTCGGAGTTCCGGGACCGTCTCATCGAGGCAGATGCCGGGCGGCATCCTCGCTGCGGCCCGGGACAAGGGCCTGCTGGCAAGCGGCGGGAAAGCACGGACGGACTCAACCCGTGTGCTGTCGGCGGCGCGGGAGCTGCGCTGGCTGGAGATGGCGGCGGAGACATTTACGCAACAGGGCGGCCGATATCGGACGGCCAACTGGGCCTGACACGCGCCACGAAGTCCGCGAAGTCCTCCCGCAGATACCGCGGATCGGACGGCTTCAGTCGGATCTGCTGCCGGCTGTCCGCCCACCAGACCTCGAAATCAGCGACCGTGCCTTCGACCGGCCAGCGCTCTTCCTGCTCCGGTAACAGCAGGACGTCAACGAAGCCGCCGACGTCCAATCCGATGTCCACAAAGAACCCGATCGCCCCAGGTCTGGGCACCTTCACGACAGTGCCCCGGAAGACCTGCCCGAAGCACAGATCCTCCCGGATCCGCGCCCACTCCGCATCCGTAACCACGAAACACATCTTCGCAGCCCGGCCCGAGCCTGAAGCAGCCCGATCTCGGAGTGAGCGTGGACTCACACCAAGATCGGGCTCAATTCGCCAACAGCATCCAGCCTTCGGCCGGGGCAGATCAGCGTGCTACCGCGGCGGCCAGAGCGGAAGCGGTCAGGCGTCGCCCCGGCGGCTCGGTCAGCACCGCGCGCAGCACGTCTTGCACGGCTGGCCATGTAGACGACAGGCGCACCCGGAACTGGCCTAGGCCGATCGCCTTCCGCAGCTGAGCTGCCGACAGCTCGCTCGGGTCGACGCCGGCCGCCGCGTAGTCGAGCGGCCAGTCCCCCGTGATCGCCCACCACAGGGATGCGGCCAGCGTGTACGTCTCGGCGGCCGGGTCCGGCGCCACGGGGCTCATCCCCGCTTCGACGGCGGCCGCCAGCTCGGGTGCGAGCAGGTGCGGCATGCCGCCCCGGAACATCCGGGACGGGGCCAGCCGGGCGTAATGCCACGCCCACGAGCAGTCGATCAAGACCACGCCTTGGCCGGTGTGGATGGCGTGCCCCGGCTGGAGGTCGGAGTGCACCCATCCCGCCGCGTGCAGCTGGGCGACCGCTCGGCACAGGTCGACCACAGACGATCTCGCCGCCTCTGGATCGACCTGCCGGTGCCGAACACCGCGCAACGCATCCCACGTCGACGGCCCCGAGTGCCACGGAGTGATCATCCAGGCCGTGTGGCCCGCACTGCCAGAGGCCAGGAGCCGGCCGGGCGCCATCGCGGCGAGTACCGCGCTCTCCCGTGCCGTGATGGCGGCGCCCTCATCCGTGCCCGACTTCACAGCGACGATCCCTCGAGCGCCCCGCCCCTTCCACACGGCGGAACCACGGCGATCCGTGATCAGCGTGAACTTCGTGTCGGGGCCACAGCGCTCTTCCGCCGCCTCATGCGCCGCGGTGGGCAGCGTTTCTGTCCTCATGCCGCATACGTCCTCTCGTGTGCCCTAGGGTTGTGTGTCGTCCCGGTGGCACCATCCCGGGACTTCGTGCTTTCCACGGCGGGAGTGATCTTGGGATACGTCCGGCTGCTGCGCCGCCGTCGCGTCCTGGCGCTCTGGGGCGCCCAAGCGCTGTCGGTATTCGGTGACCGCCTGTATGCGATGGCGATCATGTGGCTTGCCTGGGAGCGGTCCGGTGCGGGAGCCATGGGTCTCGTAGCGGTCGCCGAGTCGGTGCCGTACATCGTCATGGGCACCCTGGGCCGCCGAATCATGGACCGGTTCGCTTCGCTGCGGGCCCTCGCCGGCGTCGATGCAGTCCGAGTCGGCCTGGTCGCCGCGCTCCCGTGGGCCTGGTCCGTGTTCGGTACCCCCGGCATGCTCACTGTCGCGGCCCTGCTCGGCCTCGCCGGTGCCGTCTTCGACCCCAATCTCGGCGCCTTGGTCCCGGACCTCGTCGAACCGGACGAGGTCCAAGCCGTGAACGGCCTCATGGACCTCACCGGCCGGATCGCCCGCATCGCCGGCCCGGGCGCGGCCGGGGCGCTGCTCGCCCTCGTCCCACAGTCCGCTCTCTTCCTGATCGACGCGGCCACTTTCGGTGTCTCGGCCTGGGTGCTCGCTGCCCTCGGCCGGTCCGCAGCGCACGCCGCACGCGGCCCTGTGCCGCCGTCCGGCACCGTCCGGCTCGGAGCCCGATCCTTGTTGCGCACCCACCCAGCAACGGGCGCGGCCATCGCCGTCCACGGTGCCGGGATCTTCGCGCAGGCCGTCGCCATGGCTACTCCCGCCCTGCTGGCCACCCAGCTGCACGCCGGTGCAGGCGCGTACGGCCTGGTCCTCGCTGTGACCGGCGCCGGTGCGCTCGTCGGGAACCTGATCGCCGGGAACATGCGACTCCCCGCCCGGCTGCCCGTCGTGTACTGCCTGGTGTGGGCCGCATCCGGGCTGCTCCTGGCGGTGACCGGAGCGGCCGGGAACATGCCCGTCCTGCTCGCGATCTCCGCCGCGTCCGGATTCGTCGCCCCGTTCTGCGGCGTGACGATGCAAACCCACCTGGCCGGCTTCCCGCCCGCCGCGCGCCGTCGACTCATGGCCGTCGACCTGACGCTGATTCGGACCGCGGGGACGACTTCCCTCCTCGCCATTCCTGTGATTGCCGCCGCGTCGCCGGTCGCCGCGTTCTGGGCGGGAGGCCTCGCCACGGTCGCCGTCTCCTGCGCGGGCGCGGGCGCGGCCTGGTGGTGGTCGCGCGACCGCGGAGCCCTACCCGTCACCGAACCGGCCGCCGAGCTCTCCCGAGACTGAGTACACGCTGATGTGCCGCGCCTGCCCGTCCTCGAATGGGGCGCGGTCCCAGCCGCTGTAGCGGGCCGCGAGCCTCAGCCCCGCCCCGCCGGCCATGTCGTCGAGTTCCCGCAAGTGCACGTACCGCCGTGAGACCAGCCGCATCCGCGCGCCCTCGGGGACCAGGCGCCCCTCCTGCGTGTGAAGGAGCTGCGGGCCTGGCTCGTGCATGACGATCGACAGCTTGCCCCATTCCTCGCCGACCCCGCGCGGGATCACCCCGGACTCCAGGGGCAGCGCGCTGGAGCCGGGAACGGGAGCTTCGATCACCACGTGCCCGCCCTCGTCGAGGACGCGGGAGCAGGACCGCAGGCACGACCGCTGGCGGTCGTCGTCCGCCAGCAGATAGAAGGTGCCCGCCACGATGTAGACGAGGGGATACCGGCCGGGCGGCTCGAAGTCACCCATGTCACGAACCCGGTAGTCGACCGGGAGCGCGCCCCGCCGCTCCTCGAGCCGTCGGAGCATCTCCGTCGACACGTCCAGGCCCATAACCGGCACACCCTGCCCGGCCAGCGGCAGCGCGACGCGGCCCATGCCGATGCAGAGTTCGAGCGCCGGGCCGCCGTCCGCCAGCTCGGCGAGTACCACGGCGACCGGCTCGGCCGGCCCCAAGCTGTCCTCGTTGTACGTGGCCGCCCACGCGTCCCACAGCGCGGCGTCCTGATCCATCCCGCCCACAGCAGGGGTGTCCTTCCTCGGTTGGGAAACGGAAGCGGCCGGGCCCGCTCACGGGAGCGGACCCGGCCACGGTCACAGCGGCGTCAGATCACGCCGCGTCGAGCCGCCAATGCGTGACCTCGATGTCCTCCATCGGGACGCCCAGGTCCTTGTAGATCCGCTGGTGCATCGCGCCGAACCAGGCCCCCTTGCGGTCGGCGTAGAACTCCTCGTCGTACCAGGCCACGCCGAGGATCACGGTGCCGCCACCGTTCGGGTTGCCCTGCTCAGCCTCGAAGTACGTGCACTGCCAGTCCCAGAGCATCAGCTCTTCCGGCCGCTCGCGGAGCCGCTTGTCGGACTCCTCCAGGGCCGAGATGACGCGCTTCGCCGTCGCCTCGTCCGGGCAGTAGTAGGTGCACTCGCTGCGGGCGATCGGCGCCTTGTCACCGCGACGCTCAGCGTCGACGTCCTCGCCCGTCAGCACGCGGACCCGGGTCACAGCGCCCTGTCCGATGAACTCCTCCACCATGGTGGTCACGAGGGTTCTCCTTCGTTGTGTGTCGGATCGGTTACCAGCCGGTGCCCGTGAGCGGGGCCAGGCTGGGGCTTGAGGGAGCGCGCCGGAGGATGCCCTCGGGCGCGACGTAGCGGATATTCAGGCCGACGCGCGCGCCGGCTCCGCTGTTGGAGTGCGAGCAGTGCACGAGGCGGGTGTCCATGAGCAGCCCGCTCCCGGCCGGGACGGCAACCGGCATGCCCGCGATGGAGTGGTCGATGTCGACGCCGAGGGCGCGGCCGCGAGCGGCGCCGGTTTCGGCCTCCACCTCGTACGGCCGGTAGCCGCCTCGCTGGGATCCGGGGATGACGTGCAGGCAGCCGGTGTCCTCGTCGGCGTCGGTCAAGGCCACCCAGGCGGCGACCGACCGGTGCGGGTCCAGTTCCAGTCGGGCGTTGATGCCGTCCTGGTGCCATGGCACCTCGAAGGGCCGGCCGGGCCACTTGATGACCAGGAAGGTGTTCTCCACGGCAACGTCGGGGCCGATGAGGTCCTGGACTGCGTTGAGGAGCCGCGGGGCGCGCACGATCGTCTGCGCCCACTCCTGGTCCAGGTGCGGGTTGCGCACCACCTCACGGGACGCGCCGCGGTGGGCGGTGACGATCTCGGCTGCGCGGGCGCGGGCCCGGCTCGCGGCCGCCCACTCAGGAACCAGCCTGTACCCGAGCGGCCCGAGGTGGCCGTCCGTGACAGTGTCGGGCTGGGGATGTGCACTCATCAGGTCCTCCGCAGGACTAGCGGGCATGCTGAAGGTCGCAAGGGGGGCGGCGATCGATCGCCGTGACTCCATGGGGTGTTCGGCTTGGCCCACCCGCTCCCCGGGAAGGGGGAACCAGCTGTTCGCCGGGGAAGGGGCGGGGGCTGTGTCCGTCCACCGGCCAGTGCGGCGGGTGAACGATGCGAGGGCGTCGGCCTATCTGGCGGCCACGCCGACGGCGAGGGCGGCGAGTAGCCCAACGACGGCCAGCACGTAGAGGGCCTGCCCTGCGGTGCTGTCTGGCCGCATATGGCGCACGGCTATCGCTCCTCGTCGCTGGCGGTCACGGCGACGCTCTCGCCCCGGGCTTCCTGGGCGCGGCGCAGGAGCTGCTCGACCTCGTCCACGTAACAGAGGCAGCCTGGCGAGTCCATGGAGAGGCACCAGTAGGCGCGGCCGCGCGGCTCCGTGCACCGAACCGCCGGTACGCCCAGGTAGTGATCGTGACCGAGGCATTCGACCCCGGGCAGCTCCCGGGCGTTCCACTGGCGGGCGGTTGAGGCCGGTACGAGGGCGTAGTAGTGGTGGGCGTGGAGGTCCATGAACATGGCGCCGTCGGTGAACCACCGACGGAGGAAGGCATCCACCGCTGCCAGCTTCTCCGTGCCGGCCGCCGCCCACACCAAGTTCGATGGGATGCGGACGGCGGAGAAGATGCCACCGCAGTGCAGGAGTGCCACATCATGGGCGGCCCACTCCTCGCGGGCGGCCCGCCGGTCCTTGACCGCGCCGAGAAGCCACGACTTCACGGCGAACTGCCTCTCTGCGGTGGTCGTGATGGACGTCATGACGGCTTCTCCTGGCCGGTGGGTTAGTTGGGGGTGTGCTCGTGTGTCGGTCACTGCGCTGCCGCCTCAGACCAGTCGGGAATCACCTCGGCGAGCGCGACGAGTAAGAGGTCCTAACAGAAGCTGTTGATCATGTGACTTGCGGCGTGAATGGTCGTTGGTCCGGTCGTGGGAAAGCGACAGTCGCGGCCGTGGATCGTGTCGGATGAACTGTGGTCGCTGATCGAGCCGTTGTTGCCCGAGCCGGCGCCGAAGCTGGTGGAAGGCCGGCCGCGGGTGCCGGACAGGCAGGCGTTGTGCGGGATCCTGTTCGTGCTCCATACCGGCATCCAGTGGGAGTACCTGCCCCAGGAGCTGGGCTTCGGCTCGGGCATGACGTGCTGGCGGCGTCTGGCCGCGTGGAACGAGGCCGGTGTGTGGGACGAACTGCACTTGGTGTTGCTGAAGAAGCTGCGGGCGGCGAAGAAACTGGACTGGTCGCGGGCGGTGATCGACTCCTCCCACGTGCGGGCCGCTCGGCGTGGCCCAAAAGCGGGCCCAGCCCGGTCGACCGCGCACGGCCGGGCAGCAAGCACCACGTCCTCACTGACGGCCAGGGCATCCCGCTCGCGGTCTCGCTGACCGGCGGAAACCGCAACGACGTCACGCAGTTGCTGTCCCTGCTGGACAAGGTGCCGGCCGTGGCCGGACTCGTCGGCCGGCCACGGCGCAGGCCCGACGCGCTCCTGGCCGACCGCGGCTACGACCACGACAAGTACCGGCGCCTGCTCTGGGCCCGCGGCATCCGCCGGTCATCGCCGAACGAGGTCAGCCACACGGCTCCGGCCTTGGCATCTTCCGCTACGTGGTCGAGCGCACGATCGCCTGGCTGCACGGCTTTCGCCGACTGCGCATCCGATGGGAACGACGCGACGACATCCATGAAGCCTTCCTCGGCCTCGCAACCTGCCTGATCACCCACCGCCACGTCCAACGCCTTTGTTAGGACCTCTAAGGCGCCGTGGTCGGTGAGCCCGACGCCTCCCCGCTTCGGCGGCACCAGCCAGTAGGCACCGGGAGGCGTCTGCCGGTTGGTCGGCGGGACCGTGAAATCCGGTATCACCCGAACCAGCTCGGAAGAGAGGGGCCAGCCGTTGGTCGGACCAGGCTCCACGAAGAAGACGAGGCCGGGCGGTGCCGGGTCGACAGCCACGGCACCGGGACGCACCAGTCGCTCCAGTGCTTTTAGGCCGTAGAAGCGGCTGACTCGAACCGCCTCCCACCCGTGGCCCCGTGCAGGGGTACGGCACGGAGCGCGCATCTGCGTCCTCACCTGCGCCTCTTCTCGTCGCGTTGCTGCTGTGCGACCGACGGTAGGGCGGAGCAAGAACCATGACCCGAACGGCGAGTTCGGGGGAACTGACAGTTCGGGTCAAGCGCGGTTCGGTCAGGCGATGCCCATACGCTCGGCCAGGACCACAACCTGACGGCGGTAGGTCGGACGGACCCGATGCAGCAGACCGTCGACCATGTCGAGGGCGAGGCGGCTGCGCACCATGTCTTCCGGGCTGATCTCCTCCAGCTCCAGCAGGTGCACGAAGACAGCCGCGTCCTCGCGGCGCAGGTCGTAGCAGCGAGCCAGGTCGACGGTGTACGTGAACTGCCTCTCTCTGCTGGGCAGCCCGGTGATATCGACCTCGTCGGCCAGGCGCAGGCCCTCGCTACTCTCCCCCGCGAGCATCTCGATGCTCAGCGCATGCAAGGTGACGTTCGTCGGCCCGAACACGGTCCACATCGCATTGGACTCGCCTGACCGTTTCCCCAGCCGCGACGCCTTCTCAGTGAGGCGTTGCCGAGCCCGCCACCAACTCTTCTGCTGGGCGTCAGCAACCACCTGGACCAACTCCAGAGCACCCTCCATCGCGGCCTTCTCCGGGCTGTCCGTCAGGTCCTGCAGCTGCTCGCCGGCGAGGCAGGCGACCTCGGCGGCCTCGGCCGCACCGCCCTCCTGGGACAGGAGGCAGTGGCCTAGATTCCAGTGCGCTGCTGCCATGCGGATCGGGTCGTCCGCGTCCTCAGCGGCGCGGCGGGCCCGGTCGGCGACCATCAGCGACAGATCCAGACGGCCGGTGCGCCGGCAGTACGACCGCAGCAGGCCGTACAGGTCGGCCGCCGTGCGCAGGACGTCTCGGCGGGCCCCGGCTTCTCGGGTGTGGTAGGCGCGCACGGCGTACTCGGTGTCGGCGATCAGGGCAGGTAACAGGGGCTCGATGTCGGTGAAGCGCTCGGCGCTCGTCTGCCAGATCCCCCACGCCTCCTCCACGCGCTCCCGCAGCTCCGGGGGCGTGGTGGCTGAGCCGGGTGGCGAAGCGCCGTAGCCCATAAGCGCCTTGGCGATGTCCGGTGGCGTCGTGAGGGTGGGCGTGCTCTTCGCCGGCGGCTCGTCGGACACGAGTGACGCGATGGGCACACCCAGCTCGGTCGCGAGGCGGCTAAGGAGATCCGACGACGGTGTCTTCTTGCCCGTCTCGATCAGCGAGAGGTATCGCTCAGTGATGCAGCACAGGCCCGCGACGGCCGCTTGTGATCTACCGTTCTTTCTCCGGTAGTACCGAAGCCGCGCCCCGATAGGCAATCTTGGTGATCCGGCCATCCGCCCTCCCGTATTCCGTCAGGGTAGGGCGCACGGCCCGCGCGCGGGTACGTACTGCAACTATCGGGGGACTCTCAGCAACACGATGCGACACGTCACACCCGGAAGGCCCGACATGCCACGCCTCGTCCTGTGGGACATCGACCACACCCTCATCGACACCCGCGGCATCGGCAAAGAGATGTCCGCTGCCGCCTTCAAAGAGGTCACCGGCCAGCCGATGCGTGAACAGGCCAAGATCGACGGCATCACAGAAGCTGTCATCTTCCGCGAGACAGCCAAGCTGCACGGCCTGACCACCGACCGCGCCGACTTCGAACGCTTCGCGGCGGCGCTCACCGCCCAGCACGTACATCGCGCCTCGGAGCTGCGGGAGCGCGGGCACGCCCTGCCCGGAGCGGCGACCGCCCTGGACGCGCTGGCGCGAGCCGGGGTACGGCAGACCGTCGTTACCGGCAACGTGCGCGGCGCCGCCGAGATCAAGCTGAGCGTTTTCGGCCTCGACAGTCACATCCAGTGGGACGCCGGCGCCTACGGCGAAGACGCTGATCTGCGCCCCGGCCTGGTCGAGATCGCGCTCGCCCGCTCAGCCACCGCCGCCCCCGATGCCGTCCTCGTCGGCGACACACCTGCAGATGTCGAAGGCGGCCTCGGCACGAACGTCCGCGTCATCGCAGTCGCCACCGGCCGCACCACGGCCGAGGACCTGCGGGCCGCGGGCGCCCACGTCGTGCTGCCCGACCTCACGGACACGGACGCATTCGTCAAGCACGTCCTGGCCGGCCCGTAGGCCCTTGCAGCGTTTCTCCCTGATGGGCTGATCCCGCCGCCATCCTCATCTGGACCTGACGATGACCATGTAGACAGAACCTATTCCCGCCCGAGCCGCCATCGCTGTTGGCCGTGCCAGCGGCACCGGCCGCGCCGACGACCACGGATTCGACAGAGCCGAGCGCTGACGCGGCGATGAACGACTCGCTGTAGCCACCCGCTGGCGCACCGGGCTGCGCGGTGAGCATCCCCGCGTTGGCCCGCGCCCCGGCCGCGCCTCCCCCACCGGCCTGGCATATCACCCGCACGTTCGCGAGCCACGGCTAGGACGCCTTCTCGAACGTGTAAGTCCCCGGGGTCTTGAAGTACAGCAGTCCCCTCAGCCCCTGACGGCCCGGCAGCAGAGTCAGCCGCCCGTCGTCGCCGACGTCGAAGTAGTCAGGATCCACGCACACTGAGGCCACGGTCGTCACCCCTCACAAAGCGAAGCGCCCGGCCCACAACCAGCGGCGACACGAGCGTAACGGGGCTCACCCAGCGGCGACCGGGAAGGCCGTCACGTGCACGGACAGCCCGGCGCCGGCGGGCTCGGCAACGCCCGTGCCGCGGCGGGGACGGCTGCGCCATACCCGCACGGTGACGGGCCAGGACGTGACCTCCTCAATGACCGCCCACACCGTGCGGTCATCGTCGCCGGGCGCCGGGTCCACGGCCGCCGCCGCAACCGCCGGCGAAAGCCCGTACGCGGTCGGCAGGGTCCAGGAGGCCCGCCCGTCGTCGGTGACCTGGACGGCCCCCACAGGCCCGGCAGGCGCCACCGCAGGCTGCTCCGGCTCCTCGGCAGGCGTGGACGAGGTCACGCGCCGCCCGGCGATGGAGTTCCATATTGGACTCGAAGACGGTCGGCCAGGTCGGAGAGCCGTCGAACCCGCACGAGAGGCGGTGGCGGCGCCGGGGCGATTCGTTCGGCTGTGCCGGCTACCGGGTGCCGTAGGGCAAGAGCGCCATCTCCCGTGCGTTCTTGATGGCCTGTGCTATCTGCCGCTGCTGCTGACGCGTCACATGCGTCACCCTGCGGCTGCGGATCTTCCCGCGGTCGGAGATGAACTTCCGTAGCAGGTCGGTGTCCTTGTAGTCGACATAGGTGATGCCAGCGTCGTCCAGCGGATTGAAGGGCTGACGCTTGGCGGTCTGCCGCCCGGTGCTCATGCGTCGGGGCATGGTGGATCGGTCCTCTCTGTCAGGTCCCGGGGTCGAGCAAGTCGTCGAAAGCGTGAGGAAGTTGTTGTCAGCCTTTTCGGCCGGCCGCGAACTCGTCGTCGGTGAGGAGGCACGCGTCGAGCAGGGTCAGCAGACCGTCGCGGTCCAGGCCGGGCGAGGTGAAGGTGAGGTACTGGCAGCGGTCGCCGTGTTCGGGGTGCCAGTCCAGGGAAGCGGCGAGACGGCGTTCGGCGGGCACCATCTCCCACGCGGCGTCGGGCAGAGCGGCCAGCCAGGGTCCCACCGACTCCACGCACAGGGCACCTCCCGCGGCATCCCAGGACAGCAGGGTGTCGGGGCGGTCGGCCAACCAGAAACGCCCACGGCTGCGCGCGGCGGCACAGGTCAGGTCCTCCAGAGCGGCGTACAGACGCTGCGGGTGGAAGGGCCGGGTGCGCCGCCAGACGAGGGTGGTCACGCCGTGTTCGTCGCACTCCTGCGGCAGCAGCGCGCAGGCAGGGTGCAGGCAGGGTGCAGACGGGCGGCGGCTGCCGCCACGTCGAAGCCCGCCAGCAGAGCGGACCCCAGGGCCCCGCCGTCCACGCCCACCTTTCGCGCACCCGGTGTGAGCTGAGCGAGCAGAGCACAGTCGGTGTCGTCGGCGCACTCCCCTGACGAGCCGTCCTCGACGACGGCGATCACCGTCGGGTGCTCCAACTGCCGGGCGAAGGTGTCGGCGACGGTGCGCTGGTCGGTCGGCGCGGCGGCGAGGCCGACGTCGGCCAGGTCGTCGCCGTTGGAGAGGTACGGCAGGACGAGTGCCGGGTCGACCGCGGTGACGACGCCCGTCAGCGTCAGCGGGGCCCCCGCGGCGGCGATCACCGCGACCATCGCCTGGGGCTCGACCGAGTCCCACAGTTCCACGACCGCCAGCCGGTAGCTGCCCTCGTGTGCGAGCCGCAGCAGTTCGGGAACCAGGTCCTCACGCAGGGCACAGCACGCACAGTCGTTCACCAATGGCGCGTCGCCGCGGCTCAGCAGACCGTCGGCGTCGCGGACCGTGCGGTGCACCGAGCTGTCGACGGCGGCCGTAAGGTCGTGGTGCAGCGCGACCGAGCCGGGGACCGTACGCAGGATCTCATCGACGGCGCCGCGGCGGGCGTCGGCATGCAATGGCGACGATCGCGACCGGCAGCCCGCTCACCGCTCACCCCGTCCGCGTCCGTAGCGCCGCTCGAAGCGCTCGACCCGCCCGGCGGTGTCCAGGACCCGCTGGGTGCCGGTGTAGAAGGGGTGGCTCGCCGAGTGAGATCTCGACGTCGATGACCGGGTAGGTGTTGCCGTCCTCCCACTCGACGGTCCTGTCACTGGTGGCCGTCGACCGGGTGAGGAAGGCGAAGTCTGCGGCCCGGTCACGGAAGACGACCGGGCGGTACTCGGGGTGGATTCCGGGCTTCACAGCTCTCAGCGCTCCTCACGGAAGTCGACGTGGCGACCGACGACGGGGTCGTACTTGCGCAGCGTCAGCCGGTCGGGGTCGTTACGGCGGTTCTTCCGGGTCACGTACGTGTAGCCGGTGCCGGCGGTGGACCTCAGCTTGGTGATCGGGCGGAGTTCGTTACGGGCCATGAACGGCACCATACACAACTTGGTTTTCATTTTCATTAGACTGCTAGTGTGCTGCCGTCACCCATCCACCGAGGAGGAACCCGTGTCCGCCCACTGCCAACTCACCGGCCGCCAGCCTGGATTCGGCCACCACATCTCCCACTCCCATCGGCGCAGCAAGCGCCGGTTCGACCCGAACATCCAGCGCAAGCGCTACTGGCTGCCCAGCGAGGGCCGCCACGTCCGCCTCACCCTGTCCGCCAACGGCGTCAAGACGGTCGACGTGATCGGCGTCGAGGCCGCGGTGGCCCGCATCCGCGCCCGGGGAGGGAAGGTCTGATGGCGAAGAAGAGCAAGATCGCAAAGAACGAGCAGCGGCGCCTCGTCGTGGCGCGGTACGCCGCGCGGCGTGCCGCACTGAAGGCGATCATCGCGTCCCCCCGCAGCTCCGAGGACGAACAGACGACGGCTCAGCGTGAGTTGTTTCGGCAGCCCCGCGACGCCAGCGCCACCCGCGTGCGCAATCGCGACGCCGTGGACGGGCGCCCCCGCGGCCACCTGCGCACCTTCGGTCTGTCCCGCATCCGGGTACGCGAGATGGCGCACGCCGGCGAACTGCCCGGCGTGACCAAGAGCAGTTGGTGAGCGAGGCCCGATCCGCTCACAGGGCGAACCCCCTGAACCACCGCAGCACTCACGCCGGCGGCGTGGGTGCTGCGGCAGGTCGGGGGGCTCGCCCGCGTACAGCCGCCACGGGGGATGCGGTCATTCCTTGCACAGCCAGGGGGGATCACCTTGCGTACCCTTGCACTCTGACGTTTTCGGGTTTCCTTACCGCCGTCGTCGCGCTCGGCGGCCTCGCGGCCACCCCGGCGGTCGCCGCCACCACGGTCAGCAGCGGCCACGTCGACGTCCTCGACGCTGAGTGGGACGGCACCAACCTCGCCCTGCACGTCCACGACGATGAGACCGGCACCGAGTACGCCCCGGCCGACGTGACCCTGTCCGTGCCCGCCGCCGCCAAGGTCGCCAACCCCGGCTACGGCTTCCTCGGCACCGGCAGCCAGATATGGCTGCTCCCGGACACCGAGGCGGAAGCCGACGCGGCCGGCGTGCTCTTCCCGGCCGTTCCATGGCCTCGACCGGCGCCGCCAAGGCCGTACTCATCGGTGAGGCGGCCGCCGCGCTCACCGCCCTGGGGACTGCCCTCGTCGCCATGGCCCGCGGCGCCGGAGCCGTCACGCCGAAGGGACCCACGCGTGAAGACCAGGGAGCCCCTTCTCAGGCCCGGGACGTACACGTGGTCCTCTGCGGCAGGCCCGCCTTGCGGGACACCCGGCTGACCGTGCACCGTGGCGATCTGCTGGGCCTGCTCGGACCGAACGGCGCGGGCAAGACAACGCTGCTGCGCGCCGTGCTCGGGCTGGTCCCGCTCGCGGGCGGCGACGTGCTGGTCGACGGCCTGCCCCCGGCCCGCACGCGACGCCTCGTCGGATACGTCCCGCAGCGTCACGAGTTCGCCTGGGACTTCCCCATCGACATCGCCGGGGCCGTGCTGTCCGGCCGTACCCGCTCGATCGGCTGGCTGCGCCGGGCGCGGCCAGCCGACCGGGCCGCCGTCGAAGAGGCACTGGAGCTGGTCGGCCTCGCTGATCTGCGCAGGCGCCCCGTCGGAGAGCTGTCGGGCGGGCAACGGCACCGGGTGCTCGTGGCCCGCGCCCTGGCCGACGGCCCCCAACTGCTGCTGCTGGACGAGCCGTTCACCGAGCGTGGATGTGCCCACCCAGGAACTGCTGAACGACCTCTTCGGCCGCCTGGCCGGCGAGGGAAGGGCCCTGCTGATGACCACCCACGACCTGACGGGCCGCCCGTACCTGCACGCGCGTGGCGTTGCTCAACCGCACCGTCGTCGCCGAGGGCGGCCCCGAGCTGCTGGGCGATCCGGAGCTGATGCTGCGGGCCTTCAGGCTGGACACCGCGATCGGAGCCACGGCGTGACGTTCCTGGACTTCCTCATTGACCCCTGGCAGCCCCCCTTCATGCGGCGGGCGTTCGCCGTCGCCGTGGTCACCGGGCTGGTGTGCGGGGTCGTCGGCGTGCACGTCGTGCTGCGCGGCATGGCGTTCATCGGCGAGGCCGTGTCCCACTCGGCGTTCCCCGGGGTCGCCGTCGCCTACGCCTTCCAGGGCAACCTGCTCCTCGGCGGCGCGCTCGCCGGCCTGACCACCTCCCTCCTCATCGCACTCGTCTCACAGAACCGGGGCCTGAAGGAGGACACCGTCATCGGGGTGTTCTTCTCATGCGCGTTCGGTCTCGGCATCGTCCTGGTGTCCACGCAGGACAGCTGGTCCACCGATCTGTCCTCGTTCCTGGTCGGGCAGGTGCTCGCCGTCGGCCCCGAGGACGTGTGGACGGCGGCGGGCCTCGGCGCGGTCCTCGTGGCGATCGTCCTGGTGCTCAGCAAGGAGCTGGTCGCCGTCAGCCTCGACCGCGAGACGGCACGCGCGGCCGGACTCCCCGTCATGCGGCTCGACCTCATCCTCTACGCGGTCGCCACCGCCGCGATCGTGATGTCCCTGGAGGCGGTCGGCAACATCCTCGTCCTCTCCCTGCTCATCACGCCGGCCGCGGCCGCCCGCATGCTCACCGAACGGCTGTGGGCGATGTCCCTGCTGGCCTCGGCGCTCGGCGGCATGGGTGCGCTGGCCGGGCTGTACGTGTCGTACGCCTACGACCTGGCCGCCGGCGGCTCCATCGTCTGCGTCCTGACCCTGCTGTTCGCCGTGACCTGGTGCCTGGCCCCCCGGCACGGACTGTTCGCCCGGGCGCGGCGTAGCGGGGTCGACGTAGACGCGCGGACCGCCTCGGAAGGCGCTCTCTGACGAAAGGCGGGACATCCAAAACTGCCGCGTCCGCTTGACCTTTCACTGGTTCCAGCTTTCGTCGTACGGATCGCGCGGTGTCGGCACCGGTACCGCCTCGGTGACCCGCATATACGGGATCGGACGGTTGTTGACCGGGTCCCTGATCTGCTTCGCGGTGTAAGTGCCCGTCACCCGCAGCCAGGTGTCCGGTTGCAGGACCGGTGGGATGTCGCCCGTCAGGGCGAGCTTCACGGGCTGTGCGTCCGCGGCGCAGCAGTTCAGGGACATGCGGACCAGGAACGGTGCGCCCTGTGCGTCCAGGGCGACAAAGCCCGTGATCTGAACTTTTCGTTTGCCCAGTGACCGGCCGTGGTCGTACACCGCGCGGCCCGCGTAGTCGACCAGGCTGATCGGGAGGGGGTCCGAGTCCGGAAGTTTCGCGTAGCCATACGGCTGCTGCAACGCCGTACCGGCACGCATCGCGCTGAAGGAGCCGAGCGCCGGCGGCGCCACCAGGATCAGTGCGAGGAGGGGGATCAGGAGGAGCCACGAGACGCGTGGTTCTCGGTGCCCGTGATGGTCGTCCATACGGTGGTCATGTTCATCACCGCCCTCACGGCCGTGCTCATGAGTCCGGTGAGGCTGCGCGTCCTCGTGTCCGTCCTGCTGGGCGGGTCCCCGCCGGCCCTTGAACTCGTACCACGCCACCGCCAGCGCCCCAGCCATCAGCACGGCACCCGCCGCCAGCAGCAGCGGCCGCAACCCCGCCTTCACGTACCGCAGATACAGGTCCGTGAACCCGGCATGCACGAGTACCGCGCCGACCAGGAACATGACCACCGCCTGGGCCTGCCTGTTCACCAGAGCACCACCCCGGTCAGGACCCCTCCCGCGACCGCCAGCACGAAAGTGGCCGGGGCGAAGCGGAACGCGAAACCGCGGCCGAAGGTACCCGCCTGCATCGCGAACAGCTTCAGGTCGATCATGGGGCCGACCACCAGGAACACCAGCTTCGCCGTCAGCGAGAACTGCGTCAGCGACGCCGCCACGAACGCGTCCGCCTCCGAGCAGATCGACAGCAGCACGGCCAGGACCGCCAACGCGCTCACGGCAGCAAGAGGGTTGGCCGCCGCTGTGCGCAGCCAGCCGTCCGGGGCCACCGCCTTGAGCGTCGCAGCCGCCATCGCGCCCAGAACAAGGAAACCGCCCGCGTGCATCACGTCGTGCCGGACCGAGTCCCAGAACGCCGCGCCCTTGCTCTGCCCGTCGTATCTCGCGTGGGCCGGCGGACGCAGCCACTCCGTGCGGCCGAGTCGCTGCCACAGCCAGCCCATGGCACACGCGACGAGCAGGCTGGCCGCGAAACGCCCCAGCACCATTTCCGGATGGCGCGGGAAAGCCACCGCCGTTGCCGTCAGCACAACCGGGTTGATCGCCGGCGCGGACAGAAGGAACGCGATGGCCGCGGCGGGCGTCACCCCACGACGCACCAGCGCACCCGCCACCGGGACCGACGCACACTCGCAGCCGGGCAGCACCGCGCCCGCCAGGCCCGCGACCGGCACGGCGAGCCCGGGGCGGCCGGGCAGTGCGCGGGCGAAGAACGAGGGAGGGACGAACACCGCGAGAGCTGCGGACAGCAGGACACCCAACACCAGGAAGGGCAGGGCCTGGATCACCACCGCCACGAACACCGTCATCCAGCTCTGCATCACCGGAGCGGCGAGGGCCCTGCGAATCGGGCCCTGCCCCATGACGATCAGGAGCAGGACCGTGACCAGGACGACGGAGGAGTTCACAGGCCGGCCGTCACCGGCCCCACGTTCCCCGCCGGCACGCTCACCCGCGGTCTCCGCCGGCCGCCCCCGGCCACCTGGCGCCTGTGCCATCGCGTGCCGGTCGTCGGTCCTGGTGGTGGGGCCTGATCTCGTGGTGGCCACGGGTACGACACCTCCGGCGGGCAGCGTTTGCGAGAAGACCTCACCCTGACTACGGCGGCCACCGCACAGGCGTTCAACCGCGCTCATGACCGTGTACACCGTGTGCTCGCCCAGGCGGCCCCGGTACCACGCGCACCGCAAGTGGCACCGACCCTTGATGCAGCCCGCCGTCGGACCGAGACCGCGGCACGGCCGTTCCCGTACCCTTCCTCAGAGCCGCCGCGCAGGACCGGCTCCGGAGGGGGACTGACAACCACGAGGGAGACGGCATGGGAGCCGCTGACCGGCAGAGTGCTGGAGACTGGAACCGGGTCGGCGACCCGCCCCACCTCAGAGATGGTCGAGGGAGCGAGCAGAGCCACGCCTACGGGTACGGGTACGGATACGGGAATCCTCCCGACTCGATACCTCACGCCGGCTACGGACCCGGCGCAGGCCCGGGCCACCTCCCCTCCCAGGCAATTGACCACGGGCACGCACCAGTGACCGGCGCCGGACATGACTCCGATCACGGACACGGTGTGGACGCCGGCAGTCGGGGAGGAGCGCACACCCACGGACACAGCCACAGCCATGGCCCTGCCGCGCCCGTCTCCCGGCACCTGCGCAAGGTCATCGCGGCGATCCTGATCCCCTTCGCCGCCGCGGTAGTGGTGGGGCTCGTGGTGCTGTGGCCGGGCGACGCCACCCCACACAAGCGCACTGGTGTCGGTTTCGACCAGCAGACCCAGCAGGCGACGGTCACCAAGGTCGTCGAGGTGAGCTGCAAGTCGGTGAACGCCTCCGCCGAGACCCCCACCGGCGACACCTCCACCGCCGAGGGCAACTCGGCACAGCAACAGGCGAACGGCACCTGCCACAAAGCCACGATCCGGGTCGACACCGGCGAGGACCAGGGCCGTACCTTCACCGAAATCGTGCAGCCCGACCAGGCGCGACAATTGCACCAGGGCGAGAAGGTCGTCGCCGCATACGAACCCTCCGCGCCCAGGGACCTGCAGTACTCGGTTGCCGACGTCAACCGGCGCTTCCCGATGGGCCTGCTGGCCGGCATCTTCGCCCTCGCCGTCGTGGTGGTCGGCCGTCTGCGCGGCGTGATGGCTCTGGTCGCGCTGGCCATCAGCTTCCTGGTACTGAACTTCTTCGTCCTGCCGGCGGTCCTGCAGGGCTCGAACCCGCTCCTGGTGGCAGTGGTCGGCTCGAGCGCCATCATGCTGATCGCCCTGTACATGTGCCACGGCCTGTCGGCCCGCACATCGGTGGCGGTACTCGGCACGCTGCTCTCGCTGGCACTGATCGGCTTCCTGGGCTCGGCATTCATCGGCTGGGCCGCCCTCACCGGCAACACCGACGACAGCACCGGCCTGATCCATGGCCTGTACCCGAAGCTCGACATGAGCGGTCTGCTGCTCGCCGGAGTCATCATCGGCTCGCTCGGTGTGCTCGACGACGTCACCGTGACGCAGACCTCAGCCGTCTGGGAGCTGCACGACGCCAACCCTTCGATGGGCTGGCGCGGCCTGTACCGAGCGGGCATCCGTATCGGACGCGATCACATCGCCTCCGTGGTCAACACGCTCGTCCTCGCCTACGCGGGAGCCGCACTACCCCTGCTGCTCCTCTTCTCCATCGCGCAGAGCGGCGTGGGCACCGTCGCCAACAGTGAGCTGGTGGCCGAGGAGATCGTGCGCACGCTGGTGGGCTCGATCGGCCTGGTCGCCTCGGTGCCGGTCACCACTGCGCTCGCCGCGCTGGTGGTGGCGGCCGACCGGCCCGGCCCGCAGGCGCAACCGGCGACGGCCGAGGCTGGGGCTGCTGCCGGAGCGACTGCCGGCCGGCGCGGGCGTCGGCGGAAGCGTTGAGAGTACTTTCCTCAAGGTGGGCCCCGACCAGATAATCCAGTGCCTGGTCGGCCACAGGGTTGAGATCCATCCGCGAGATCGAGTTGAGGCGTCAAGGCGGGGATCCCCCTGCACCAACCCGTCGGCACTGAGGTTCCCGAGTTGGCCCGGATTGCCGGCAACCCGTGGGTGATCGAGGAGTGTTTCCAGGCTGCGAAGAACGAGTGCGGCCTGGACCAGTACGAGGTCCGACGCTATCCGGGCTGGTACCGGCACATCACTCTCGCCATGCTGGCCCACGTGTTCCTCGCGGCCATGTCCGCCACCGCGACGGCGGCAAGGGGGCTGCAGAACGGTCCCGGTGCCCCTGCACCCCTCACCGTGGCAGAGGTCCGGCGGCTCCTCGCAGTTCACCGTCCCCCACAGGCACACCGGCGGAAAACCGATCACGCGCTGAGCTGGTCCTGGTGGCGGCGTCGCCACCAGGCAACCGCACGACACTTCCATTACCGTCGCCGCCACGGCGGAGGTTACGAACTCCCGTCACCTGAGCGAACTGCAACTGGAGTACTAAGTCTGTCCCGACCCTCCGCTAAGACGTCGGTTGTACCAGGGGAGGTGTGTGTCGGCCGCCGGTACGCACCTCCCGGAACCGATGGGCAGTCCGGAACGTCACAGTGGCGTGCGATCCTGGCCCTGGTTCGGCGCGGTCCTGATGGCCGCCTCCTGTGTCCTGACGGCCTGCGGAGACAGCGCCGGCAGCGCCTCGCAGGCGCAGCATCCCGCGTCTCCGCGCACGTCCGAGGATCCCTCCGTCCTGATGTCCTGTATCGTCGGCGCCCTCACGGTCACCCACGGCCCCGCAGACGCTGCCGTGCGGACCCTGTGCGTCCGGCCCGGCGCCACGGTGACCGTGGTTCTGCGGCCTCGCTCCGCAATCCCCTGGCCTCAGCCGCGCAGCAGCAATCCATACCGGCGACGGTGGTCTCGAACCACACCGACCGTGAGGGAATCACCCGCGTCACGGTACGGGCCGCACGCACGGGCGTGGTGTCGGTGACCTGGGGCCCCGAGGCCGAGCCGTTCTTCACTCTCCGGCTGAGCGTGGCGGCATATCCGATGCAGTGACCCCGGACGTAGAGCGGCCGGTGCGCCTCCCGCGAAGGAGGTGCACCGGCCGCCCGTGGTGACGAAGCCGTTGTGGTCAGTTCTTACGGCCCTTGAGGCGCCGTACGTCGAAGGACCAGACGCCGCGTCCGTGCGTGGCGGCGTACAGCTTGCCGTCGGGGCCGAGGCGCAGCTGCATGACGGCTGTGCTCGGCAGGGCGTGGCCGAGGACCTCCCACTGCGTGGCCCCGGCCGGCCGGTAGAAGGTGGCCAGATCCGTGCCCAGGGCGAGGCCGCCGTTCGGGAGGACCTTCACGGTGTTGGCCGGGACGTCGGGCAGGTTGGCGGAGACGTCCGTCCAGTCGGCGCCGCCGTTCTTCGACTCGAAGATGTGGCCGACGCCGGCGCCGGGGCCCTCGGTCCACTTGCGGGAGAAGCCGTTGATCGCCACGAATACGTGCTGGGCGTCGGCGGGGTCGACGTCGAAGCCGGAGATGTAGCGGTTCGGGATGGTCCCGCCGACGGGCAGGTTGAGCTGGTGCCAGCCGGTGCCGTCGGCGTTGCCGACCGCGATGCCGCGGGTGAAGCCCTGGTTGTTGCAGGGGCCGCACCAGCCGGCGTAGACGGTGCCGCCGGAGGATGCCACGGCGGTGGCCACGTGGCCCTCACCGAGGTCGAAGGCATTCGTCCACTCCTTGCCGGAGCGGATGGCGAAGCCCTTGGTGTTCACCCACACGTGCCGGCCGCCGGCGATCCAGGTGCTGATGTTCTTGGCGTCGGCGGTGATCGGCGCGATGAAGCGGGCACCGGCGCCGCCCTGGTCCTTGTCCGGCGGGGCGACCTCGTACTCGGTGGCCTTGGCCGGGTCGGTCGTCCACGAACCGTCGTTGACACCGCAGTTCTGGGTGACCCACAGGTCGAGGTAGACGTATTCCTCGGCGATGTTGCAGCCGTTGGCGGGGTCGGCGATGGTGTCGCCGCCGTCGCCGCCGAAATTGGAGCCCATGACCTTGTCACGGCCGCGCAGGATCGACTGGCCGTTGTCCTGCAGGCCCCCGGTGACCGAGACGCCGCCGCCCGCGAGGTCCTTGCCGACGCCCACGGAGTAGTACTGGAGAGTGTCGAGAGTGCCGTCATTGAGGGACTGCCAGTCCTTGGCGTGGCCGCCGGAGTCGACGGCGCCGTTCAGCGGGCGGCGGTAGATGCCGCCGTCGTTGCCGACGTACGCCCAGCTCTTGCCCCGGTAACTGCCGATGGCGACGGCGTGCTGGTCGGAGTGCGTGGTCGGCGAGCAGTCACCGGTCTGCTTGGCCGGGTCGATGCTCCAGCACGGGAAGGGGAAGTTCCAGTACGGGCCCGGGGTGGTCCAGGTGGAGCCGCCGTTCTTGGTCTCGAAGACCTCTTCCAGCCCGAGATAGACGTGGTCGGCGTTGGCCGGGTCGACCTGGAGGAACTGGTTGTACCAAGACTGGATGCCCGGCTGGTAGCCCTCGCCCTGGAGGGCGGATCCGGACGCCTTCAGCTTGGTGTAGTCCGCGATCAGCGCCCACGGCCCGAACGGCGAGCCGCTCTTGGACACGTACACGCCCTTGAGCCCGCTGTCCGGGTTGGCGGCCGTCTGGGCCGGGGACTGGTCGATGGCGTACAGACGCGAGCCGTCGGCCGCGGCGGCGAACGTCATGTTGCCCACGTCGTCGCTGCTGGTGGGCAGGTCACCGAGGCCGCCAGCCGGTTTCCAGGTGCCGTCGGCCTGGCGGGCGTACAGGCCGTTGTAGGTGTCGCCACCGCGCCAGCCGACCGCGAGCAGGACCTTGTCCGGGTCCTTCGGGTCGACGGCGATGTCGTTGGCGATGTTCTTGTACGGCGCGCTCGGGTCGTCCGCCTTCGAACCGCCCGGCAGATAGTCGGGGTTGGGTGCGAACTCCTGATTCCACGGCCCCGACAACGTGGTCGTGGAGTGCGACCAGACGCCGGTGCTCGTGGCGGCCCACACCTTGGTGCCGGCGAAGCGCAGCGCGTGGATGACGGTGGACTCCAGTTCCGCGCCGCCCACGCGGTCGCCGGGCTGGAACTGCCCGTGCCGCGGGTCCTTCAGGACGTACACGCCCGTACCGACGAAGGACGTGGCCCCGGTGTTGGACTCGCCCGTGGCGTACCAGAGCCGGTTCCCTCCGTCCAGCGCGAGCGTGCCGGTCGACAGGGAGGGCAGCTTGTCGGCGATCGGCTTCCAGTGCCCGCCACCGGTCGTGGACCGGAAGACACCGCCGTTGGCGCCACCCGCGTACACATAGCCCTGGCTGTCGGCGGCGATCCCGGTGATGCGGCCGGTCACCTGCCCGGCGCCGCCACTGGAGTTGGAGTTCACATCACGGTAGCGCGGATCGTCCGAGTTGTACGGCTTCTTCGTGACGTGGTCCCAGCTGCCGGAGGTGTGCCGCATGGACTGCAGCTGCTGCCAGGCAGCGCCGTAGGCGCCCGGTGCGACCACGCCGGGCGCGGTGCGGGCCTCGGTGAACTGGGCCGTGGCCTCGGCGGAGTTCTCCGCCTCGTCGGCGCCGTCGTCATCGCCTTCGGCGGCGAAGGCGGACATCGCGTCGCCTGCGTGCACCGCCTTGATGTGCTGCCGGCCGATGGCGGCCTGGTGGCGCGCCTGCCAGGGCCGGGGGCTGATGTCGGCCGGGCCCGCGAACGCCTGGGTGCTTACCAGTCCGAACGCGGCGGCCACGACGGTACAGGTCATGAACCGTCGCTGATGTCTTGGGGGCAGCATGCCCTCTCCTCCCTGCGCCCGGGGTGCATGGGGGTGTCCCAGGCGCAGAGGGGATCTTGGCGTGAGCACAACAGTCGCACAAAGGGCTCACACGAAAAATGGCGCGGTGTTTACCTTTCAGCTCACACGGACCCGAACTTCCTTCAAATCTCAGCTATTTCAGGCCGTGGGTGGTGACGCCGCCTGCCTGTGAGGACCGCAAGGCCGGCAGGGCACCGATGAGGAAGAGAACGGCAATGCCGGAGATCAGCAGGGGGATCCTGGCCGTTGGAGCCCAGTCGAGTCCTGCCCACAGCCCTGCCAAGAGGATCGCGGCTCCGGTCGCGCCCTGGTAGCGGCCCTGGGCGGTGCCCTGTCGGCGGTCAGGGACGAGGGTGGAGATCCAGGCTTTGCCGACCCCGTCGGTGCACGCGGCGAATCCGCCGCACAGCGGCAGGACGACGAAGACGAGCCAGGACGTGTGGATGAGGGCGAGACCGAGATAGCCGACGGCGAAGAAGAGCAGGCCCGCCGCGAACACGAGCGGGCGGGGCACCCGGTCGGACAGGGCTCCAGCGGATAGGACAGTGCCGCATACGCCAGGTTGTAGACCACGTACGCGCCGACGACTCTGGCCGTGGACAGGCCCAGCTCACGCGCGCGCAGCAGGAGCAGCGCGTCGGAGAAGTTGACCAGGCTGAACACGAGCAGCACGCCCAGGACACGCCAGTACGGGCGGGGAAGGGAGCGCCAGGGAGTCCGTACGGCCTTCACCGACGCGCCGGCCGCCCTGCGGCCCGGGTCACTGACGGCGGCAACCAGGACGACCGAGGCAACGGCAGGGATCACCGCCACCCAGAACAGCGGCCGCAGACGGTGGTCGAGCGCCTCGTCCAGTGCCAAGCCCACCATTGGGCCGACGACGGCGCCCGCGGTGTCGGCGGCCCGGTGCAGCCCGAACACCCTGCCCCGCTGCCCGGCAGGGACCCCGTCGACGAACAGGGCGTCGCGCGGTGCCCCCCGCATGCCCCTGCCGAACCGGTCGACCACCCGCGCCACCAGCACCAGCGGCCACACGGTGGCGAGCGCAACGAGAACCTTGCCGAGCGCGGCCAGCCCGTAACTCGCGCCGATCAGGAGCCGGCGCGAGAACCTGTCGGCGAGGCACCCGCCGACGACCTTGGTGACCGAGGCTGCGCCCTCATTCAGCCATGAGACCGATTCCCGACGACCTTGCCCGGGCGGTTGACGAGTGGTACGCCACCTACCGCCAACTCGCCGCGCAGCCGCGCACCGTACTGCGCAGACGACTCGTCCAGCTGTCGGGCGAGGTGCTCTTCCACCCCCACTGGCATGGAGAACGCACACCGGCCGCATCAGCGCTGTATACGGCCCGCCATCGGGCCCGCCACGTCTCAGCCGCCTCCTGATCATTGCGCGCCTGATCACACGCGGATGCCGAGCCGGGAGGTGTCTCCCGGCTCGGCGTCGTCTGGCGCATGCCGTGATGTTGCCGAGCGCCTCGGCTGAGCTGGGGTGGCTTCCTGCTGTGACGACGAACCCGCGCAACGCAACATCGTCCGCCTCGAGGCCCCGGCCGGGTGGTGGTCAGAGCGCGCTGGGCCTCGCTGTCCTGTGCCATCGAACTTTGATCCTGTGCCCTTCGAGCTCGAGTTGCTCGTGGGCCACTTACTCGTGATCCCTCCCGGGCCAGGGGACAGCACACGCGCCTTTACGGGCTCGCCAGCCAATCTGTGTACCAGGATCGGAAGCTGGGGCTCACCGGCACGAAGCCGCCCCAGCCCGGATCGATCTGCCAGATCTCTCCTGCGTGCGGGCCGTTCAAGATGAGCCGGCTGTACGTGCCGCAGCCCTCTTCGGCCACCATGAGTGTGCCCCGGGTCAGATCGATGGGTGCCCCGATCGGGCCGGGCAGGGGTTCCGTGAGCGGGAACGGCTCGGCGAGGCGGCCCGGCAGCCGGTCCTCCTCCCACTCGTCGTCCGCCGCCCACTCCTTGTCGGCCCCCAAGCGCGAGACGGTCAACGGCATCATGCCGTGCGCGGGCCCGGCCGGGCCGTTGCCGACCTGCGCGACGAAGGACCGGTCTCCCCCGGTAGAGCGATGCCGTGGGATACCTCGAACGTCCGGATTTCCGTCTCCGGTAGCTGCGGCGCCAGCGCGTACTGATGCGTGCGCGCCCCGAAACGCTTTCGCTCCGGGTCCTGTGCGGCCATCTCCCGTATCCGTGCGCGGATGCCGTCCTCGTCCCAGCTCGCCATCCAGCGACCGTAACAATGACTCCGCGCCCTGGCCCGCCGCGCCTCCACGGACGTCGGCTGCGGGCCGCTGGCCAGTGTGATCAATCTTCGATGACACCAGGCACTCACGGAGGTCCCGGCTGGCGCCGGAGCGCCGCACGGAACTCGACCAACTCGGCATGCGGTGGAACTGAGTGCCTCCGCCTCCGGCCGTTGCGCGGCTGGTAGTCGGCCTCGGAAGATGTCGGCACATCTGAACAGACGACCGGCTACCGGCTGTTCCGCGCGCAGCGGCCCCGCAGACAGGAGGTGCAGGGTTCCACTGCTGGGCCCGCGGGGCCGGTGCATGACTCACGTACCCTGCAGCGCGTCCGATACGCCCGATCCCTCCCAACTGGCCCACGGGACAGCTTCTTACACGAGTGGGGGCCCGGCCGCATCCGGCCGAGCCCCCATCACCTCTCGCGCGTGGCGCGCTCCTCGCGCGGGCGGCTTTCCTCTACCAGCGATACCAGCGGCCCCTACGGCCCGCACTGTCCGCGGAACGGACGACGAAGCCCAGCAGCCACACGATCAGCACGATCACCGCGATCCACCACAGCGCCTTCAGCGCGAAACCCGCACCGAAGAGGATCAGAGCCAGCAGCAGAACCAGAAGCAGGGGAACCATCGTTATCAACCTCCTGGCCAACGGATGCCCTTATTGCAGTCCTACAAGCACATAAAATGTGAGTTACTTCCACGGGGAATTGGGCAGGTGCAGACAGCTCGATTTGCAGGGTTCCCCCGGTCCCGCCCCGCACGCACCGCAGCCAGGCAGCACTCTTTTAGTTCCTCGCCAGACCCTTCCGGAGCACCCCCACCTCGACGGGCAGGACTGCCGCCCCTGCGAGACCGACCACGGCTAGCTGGTCATCCACCCGGGCACAGTGGCCGGGTCGGTGGTCGACGGGCACAGCGCCCACAGCGCGGTGAGCCGGATCAGGACCTTCTGGCCGGGCCGGACCTGTGCCCTCTCGACCAGCGCCTGCCACGACGTCAGGGCGACCAGGGGAAGGGAGGCGGCTTCCGTCATGGAGGGGCCGGATGCCCCGTCACCGTGCCGCCTCGGTCCGTGCGGCTGCCCACAGCGCGATCTGTGTGCGGGAGCGCATGCCCAGCTTGTCGCGGATCTTGTCCAGATGCGTGGCGACCGTATGGATCGAAAGGCCGAGCCGGTCCGCGATCTGCCGGTTGGTCAGCCCTTCGGCGACGAGTTCAACCACGGTGAACTCCCTTGCGGTGAGCCGGAACCGTTCGTCTGTGGCCCGGACGTCACGCCGCGTTCGGTGGTCGCCGCTCCCTGCCCCGAGCGCGTACGCGACCAGCTGCTCCCCACGCAGCCCACGGGCACCGGCGACAGCAGTCTCCCGCGCCGCATCCGACAGCCGTGTCCGGGCACGCGCCGCTGCCTGTTCCATCCTGTGCCGCC
Organism: Streptomyces sp. NPDC049915; assembly: GCF_040656475.1. Lineage (NCBI taxonomy): Bacteria > Bacillati > Actinomycetota > Actinomycetes > Kitasatosporales > Streptomycetaceae > Streptomyces > Streptomyces sp. NPDC049915. Next base: position 420,616 of record NZ_JBFAMH010000003.1, on the reverse strand, counting down.
AGGGAGCCTCGGGCTCGGTGTCCAAGCGGCGCCGCGCCCGCACGCTCGCCTCGTACAGCCGTAGCGCACGCGGCATGTCGCCGTTCTCCGCGGCCACGAGGGCCAGGCCCTCCACGGGGTACAGGGCGTGGAAACTGGCCCCCGGAGCGATCCGCAGGACCTCGGCGAACAAGGTCTCCGCACTGCGCAGTTGTCCCAGAGCCAGCCGTACGGCCCCCGCAGTGTGCAGCGCGGCCGCGGTCCGAGGCCATGGCGCTTGTTCCCGCAGAACGGGCAGGCACCGTGACATCAGCTCGTCGGCCTCCAGCTTCCCGCCGGCCTGAAGCAACGCCCAGGCCAGGTGATGGGTGCACCAGGCGGCGTCCTGCGGCCTGCCAAGGGTGGCGACGACCTCGAGGCACTCCCGTAGATCCGCGACGGCTTCGGTGAAGTCACCGCGGCACAGCCGCGCCGCTGCCCGGGCGTCCAGGGCGTTGGCCAGTCCGGCGGCGTCACGGCGCATCCGCTCGCTCTGCACCGCCTGCTCGCCGAGGCGCAGAGCCTCGTCCACATCGGCCTGCTGGCAGGCCACGCGTGCGGCGAGCGCCGGCACCTGCCCACCCAGTGCCCGGCCCCCGGCCCCCCGCAGCAGTCCGGTGAGCAGCGCACGGGCGGACGACGGCTGTTCCTGCTGGTAGTGCACACGCGCCAGCTCCAGTGTCAGCCGTACCCGCACGGCATCGCCGTGGCCGGCGCTGCAGGCCAATACCGAGGCGAGGTTGTCCCGTTCCGCCGCCAGCGGGCTGCCGGCCTGGTCGGCGAACACGTCCCCGCAGCCCCGCTCGGCCAGCTCGGTCAGCCACGCGAGCGCCCGGCGCAGGGTGGCGTGCAGTTCGCCGGATGCGCGCAGCCGGTCCAGGGCGCAGGCGCGGATGGCACTCAGCTGCCTGAAGCGTGTGGGTGCCGTCTCTCCCGGCAGACGTACGACGAGCGACTTCGCTTCCAGGTCGCGCAGGATGCGGAAGACCTGCCGCCGACCTATGCCGTCACCGGCGCAGACCGTTTGCGCGGCAGCCACATCGAACCCGCCGACGAGGACCGAAAGACGCCGGAAGACCGCCTGCTCGGCCGGATCCAGCAGCCGATGGCTCCAGTCGACCGCTGCGGCGAGCCCACTGTGGCGTGGGGGTCCGGTTCGGCTTCCCCCGGTCAGAAGGTCCAGCTGGGAGAACTGGTCGTCCAGCCCCGCCAGGATGTCGCTCAGTGCGAGCGCACCGACGTGGCGGGCCGCGAGCTCGACGGCGAGCGTCAGGCCGTCCAGGCGCCGGCAGATCTCGGCCACGAGGTGGCCGTTACCGCGATGGAGCGTGAACCCTGGGGAATTCCTCGCGGCGCGGTCGACGAAGAGCCGTACGGCATCGGACTGCATGAGGGCCGTCACCTCGTCTCCGGCACCGGCCGGCGGCAGGGACAGCTCGCCGACCCGGAACACGCTCTCGCCGGGCACCCTCAGGGCCTCCCGGCTGGTGGCCAGGATCCGCAGACGGGGGCAGCGGGTCAGCAGGATCGCCGCCAGCCGGGCGCACGGCTCGGCCAGATGCTCGCAGTTGTCCAGAATCAGCACCCGGGAGGCGCCGCCGATCGCCCGGACCAGAACGTCGACGCCGGTCCGGCCCGCTCGTTCACCCACTCCTAGCGCGGCGGCCAGGGTCTGCGTCAGCAGCGCACCATCCTGGAGGGAGGCGAGTTCCACGAGGTCGACTCGTGCGAAGCGCTTCGGTAATCCCCTGGCGAACTCCAGCGCCAGCCGGGTCTTGCCCACCCCGCCCGCACCGGTCAACGTGAGGAGGCGCGAACTCCTCAGGAGCGCGCGCAGGCACGACAGCTCGTGCTGCCGGCCGACGAAGGAGTCGAGCGCCGGCGACAGGACACTGCCACCGGCCGTCGCGACCGCGGGCGTGACGTTCGAAGCCGCCCGTCGCCGCAGCGCCCGCTGCCGGCAGGCGCTGGAGCAGTATCGAGCCGGCCGGCCCCCCTGCGGCTTCACGATCAGCGCCTCACCGCACACGTCACATGTTCGACTCCGGCTCATCCCCGATTCCTGGCCCCACCGCCCCGGAGCGAAACCATCGCCTTCAGCCATGTGTCTCGTCAACGCCTGCGCCGGCCGGCTTCGGCCGGAGCGGAGCGGCCGCAGTCGCGCGTGCGACGGTGGCCGACACCGTGGCAGGGCCGGCCACCGCAGGCGTCCAGGTGCGTCAGGGTGTGGCGGCGGGGTCGATGCCGAGTACGACGGTGCCGGTCACTCCCTTGCCGAGGTCGCTGCCCGACTGGGCGAGGGTCAGCAGGGTCGAGGACCCGCCGTTGCGGTAGATGCCGTCCCGGGCGTTGAGCGTGCGGGTGGCCGTGTTGTTCCGGTACGGGGACAGGGCGGCGATCCTGGCGTTGTACGCCTCCGGGAAGTAGAGCTGCCCCGTATGGGACACGTGGCCGCCGTGGTACGTCCCGTTGGACACGGTGCCTCCGACATGCGTCTTGACGTGGATGTGGAGGGCCCGGCCGACGTACCAGCCGGGATAGACGGTGGTGAACTCCGCGACACCGGCGGAGTCGGTCAGCTGCACGCCGCGCAGGAAGGTGGTGTCCGGGGTGGAACCTCCGGCGACATAACCGGAGTAGACCCCGAGGGCGTCGCAGTGCCAGATGTCGACCGCCGTCCGGGGCAGCGGGGCGCAGGTCGCCGCGTCGACCACGGTCACTCGGAGGGCCAGCGGAACACCCGCCTTCCCTTCGGTGATGTCCTTGCGGACCGTCTCCAGGTCCAGGTAGTACGGCCCCTCGGTCTGCTCGGGCGTGAGGACGCAGGCGGCAGCCGGCCGGGCCGCGGCCCGGTGCTCGGTGGTGGCGGTCGCCTGCGTGGCGGCGAGACCCAGCGCGGCCACGCCGAGGGTGGCGCCGCCCAAGGCGGCGATGACGGACCTGCGGGTGGCCTCTGCGGGAACGCCCGACGGCTCGATGTCGCGCTGCGGTTCCGCGGTGTTGTGGTGGGGGGTGTCAGTCATGGTGTGAGCATGGCGCCGGTGACGGCCCAGGGGATCGCACGGACGACCTACGAAGCCACAGCGTTACGAAACCCACCACCGGTGCCGAGGGCGACGTACACAGTCGTCGCGTCCCTGACGACCCCGCGTCCGCGCAGCGAGCGGGAGGTCAGCAGGCGGAGACACTGCGCAGCATCGAGGCACTCGCGGATCCAAAGCCCTCGACCATGGCCGCACCGTGCAGCCACTTCGGCTGCTGTTGTTGCACAGGCTGCGCCAGCCGAACACGGTCGCCCTTGGAACGACCCTCGCGCGCAAGGCGCTCGACGCGGGCGCAGCGTTCACGGTCAAGGGAGTGGCCGACGAGCTCTCGGGAGTCGGCCACCAGCGTGCTATCGAAGCTCTGCAACGCATCTTCGACGAGGTCGACGACCAATGATGGACGCGAACGGCCGCCCACCAGTCAGCAGTCGTCACCTCGTCGACCGCACCCACGCAACGCGAGAACTGGCTTGACGTCGACCGGACACCAGCGTCCACGTCTTCTTGCGGAAGCTCAAGATCACTCCGGGTTGACACACCGTGCGGATACAGCGCTGCTTCTCCAGTCCCGCTGCCCACCGCCGCCAGCCATGGGAATTCCCGGACAGGGCGTTCAAAGCGGAAGGTACTGACGAACTCGCCATGGGCGAAGTTGATCAGGTGGATGGTGCCGAAGACCAGCGAGAGTCCGACCGCGGTGATGGCGATGACCCACCGAACTGGATGCCGTCGATGAGCGCCTGCAGAAACCGCGCACGGAATCCACGGCCGTGCGGGACCACCTCGTCCTGTCCCCAGGCGGGGGATGCGAGAGCACCACCTATCCCGGAGCGAGCGCCGGAAGGAGTATCCATGGACGGCGCATGATGCTCCCGACACGGGCCAAATGCCCCTGTCACTCAGTGTGAAGGTCTTCCGGCTGGGACAGGATGGTGAGCCCGCGCGGTCATGACCGCTCCGGAGGCTGGATCCATCCCAGGGACCGCTCGACGGCTCGCTGCCAGCACGCGTACTCCCAGTCCCGTCGAGCGGGGTCCATGTCCGGCAGCCACTGGCCGGCCATGTGCCAGTTGCGGCGCAGGATCTGCAGGTCCGGCCAGTAGCCGGCCGCGAGTCCGGCCGCGTAGGCGGCGCCCAGTGACACCGTCTCGTGGACCAGGGGCCGTACGACGGGAACGTCGAGCACATCGGCCAGGATCTGCATGAGCAGATGGTCGGATGTCATTCCTCCGTCCACCTTGAGGCGCTCCAGGGTCAGCGCGGAGTCGGCGTTCATCGCGTCGACGACCTCTCGCGTCTGCCAGCCGGTGGCCTCCAGGACGGCCCGGGCCAGGTGCCCCCGGGTGATGTACGAGGTGAGGCCGACGATGACGCCCCGGGCGTCGCTGCGCCAGCGAGGTGCGAACAGACCCGAGAACGCGGGGACGATGTAGCAGCCGCCGTTGTCCTCGACGGTCCGCGCCAGGGTCTCGATCTCGGGTGCGCTGGTGATCAGGCCCAGCCGGTCGCGGAACCACTGGACCAGCGAGCCGGTGACGGCGATCGGGCCTTCCAGGGCGTAGACCGTGGGCTGGTTCGCGATCTTGTAGGCGACGGTGGTGAGGAGCCCGTGCCGGGACCGTACGAGGTCGGTGCCGGTGTTCATCATCAGGAAGCTGCCGGTTCCGTAGGTGCACTTCGTCTCGCCGGGCGAGAAGCAGGTCTGTCCGAACAGAGCCGCCTGCTGGTCGCCGAGCGCGGCCGTGAGACGAACGCCGGGGAGCACCGCGCGGGCCTCTCCGTACTCCTCGGCCGAGGATCTGATCTCCGGCAGTATCGCGGGGGGCACGCCGAAGAAGTCCATCAGCTCCTCGTTCCAGGTGAGCGTCCGGACGTCGATGAGCATGGTGCGGCTTGCGTTGGTGGCGTCGGTGATGTGCAGGCCGCCGTCCGCGCCGCCGGTGAGATTCCAGATCAGCCAGCTCTCGATGGTGCCGAACAGCACCTCCCCGTCCCGGGCACGCCGCTCCAGCCCGTCGACATGGTCGAACAGCCAGCGGATCCGGGGTGCGGAGAAGTAGGTCGAAGGGGGAAGGCAGCAGCGTTCGAGGAAGTACTCGTCCCCGGGATCCTTCCTCAGTTCCTCCACGAGCGGGGCGGTACGGGTGTCCTGCCAGACGATCGCCTTGCCCAGGGGGACCCCCGTGCGCCGGTCCCAGAGCACCGTCGTCTCGCGCTGGTTGGCGATCCCGACGGCGGAGATCTGCCCCGCGTCCACTTGGGCGTTCGACAGCGCCTCGGGTACGACGCGCTGAAGATTGCGCCAGATCTCGACGGCGTCGTGCTCGACCCAGCCGGGGCGCGGGAAGTACTGCTGGTGCTCGCGCTGGGCGACCGACACCAGCCGTCCGCCGTGGTCGAACAGGATGCAGCGCGTGGAGGTGGTCCCCTGGTCGATGGACATCACATACCGATCCACCATGATCTGCCCTGCCTTCCGGTGCGTCGCGGGGGATGCCGGTGGCCTACCAGCGGGCCGCGCCCAGGTCTCTGGAGATCGCGCGTGCCGCCTCCCGCAGCACGGTGACCAGGGCCGGCTGAGGCCGGCCTTTGGCGTCGCAGATCCGCTCGACGGGGCCGGACACCCCGATCGCGCCGACCACGAGACCGCCGTGCGCCCGGATCGGTGCGGCGATTCCCGCTTCGCCCATGCTCATCTCCTGCACCTCCGCACCCCATCCGTGCTCCCGAATCTCACCGAGCGCCCGGGTGATGTCGTCGGGGTGGACCAGCGTGTGCCGGGTGTACGCCTCCGGTGCGGCCTCGAGCACGGGGTCGGCGGGCGTGGCCCCGAAGGCCATCAGGACCTTGCCGAGTGAGGAGGCGTGCAGCGGAAGCAGCGCGCCCACGTCCAGTGTCTGGAGAGTGTCGTCCGGGCGGAAGACGTGGTGGATGACGAGCACCTTGCCCTCCAGGGGCGTGCCCAGGCGCACGGCCTCGCCGCTGCGGGCGGCCAGGGCGTCAGCCCAGTTGATGGAGCGCGAGCGCAATTCGTTGACGTCGAGGTAGCTGGTGCCGAGGTGCAGCAGAGCCGCTCCGAGCTGGTACTTTCCGGTCGCCGCGTCCTGCTCCACGAAGTCCACGTGCTGCAGGGTGCGCAGTATGCCGTGGGCGGTCCCTTTGGCCAGCCCGAGTGACGACGCCACCTCCCCCAGCCCCAGCCGACGGGGTCCACCGGCCAGCAGACGCAGGATCGCCGCCGCGCGCTCGATCGACTGGACTGAGCCGGTCATGAGGCGATAGTAGTCCCGATATTTCCCATTTGGGACTGCCGTTCGGTAATGCCGACCTCTGTTCGTTGACTGGCGGCATTTGGGACTTTAGCGTTCCATCGCGCCCGACTGCCGGCCGCCAGTGCTTCCCGGACGGAGGGTTCCATGACTACAGCGCAGCTCACCGCGGCGCCTCGCGAGGAGGCCGAGCATGTCTTTCCGCTGCCGCACGCCCCGGGGGCCGTGGCGACCGTGCGCCGGCGCGTACGCGTGGTCCTCGCCGAGTGGAACCTGACCCCGGAGGTCGTTGCGGATGTGCTGCTGGTCGTCTCCGAGCTGGTCACCAATGCGCTCGTCCATGCCCTGCCCCCGGCAACGTTGAGGCTCGCCCCCAGCCAGGTGGGCCGGAGCAGGGCCGTCCACATCGAGGTCACCGACCGGGGTCCCGTGGCCCCGACCGGGCTGTCGGCTTCCGCCGTCGATCCGGACGAGCACGGCCGGGGGCTGGGCATTGTCACCGCGCTGTCGTCCCGGTTCGGGGTACGCGTGCACGCGGGCGGGACGACTCGGTGGGCGGAGGTCCCGTTCGGCGTGGTCTGAGGCGGATGCCGGCACCCCACCCGCGGTCGTTCAGTGCAGTTCGGCCCGCGTGGCCGTGTCACCGACGGGGCCGTCGTCAGGAAGCCGCCCGACTGGTGCTGCCACAGCTTCGCGTAGGCTGCACCGTCCAACGCGAGCAGTTCCTGGTGCGTGCCCTGCTCGACGATCCGTCCCCGGTCGAGGACGACGAGCCGGTCCATGCCGGCGACCGTGCTCAGCCGGTGCGCCACCACGAGCGCCGTCCGTCCCTCCATCAGCTGCCAGAGCGCCGCCTGGACGAGGATCTCGCTCTCGGAGTCCAAGGCGCTGGTCGCCTCGTCGAGCAGCAGGATCGGCGCGTCGCGCAGGATCGCCCGCGCCAGGGCGACCCGCTGGCGCCGGCCACCAGACAACAGCCGCCCCGCCGCGTCGGCAAGATTCTTCTCGATCCCATAACGTGATCGCACCGTCACTAACAGACATCCCAACCAGTCGGTATGGTACGGCGCCTGAAGGACTCCTCCCCCGTTCACTGCACGGGTCCGAGCCGTAGTGGAAGGCCAGGCGATGACATACGCCGACGAGAACCAGTACCCGCCCCCCGGACCGCCGGGATGGCCGCCGCCCCGCGGCCAGGCTCCGTCATACGGAGCCGGCGCCCCCGGACATGACCGCTTCGGGCAGGCCACCTGGGGAGCGCCGTATGCGTACCAGGCTGAGCACCATGCCGACCTGGCCGCCCTCCGCTCGGCCTACCGCCGGCTCCGCCGGGTATCCACCCTCACCGCGCTCGGCTCCTTCGTGATGTACGTGGTGCTGGCCTGCTGCGCGCCGGGCCTGATGGGATCGAGGATCGCCGGTGAGCTGAGCCTGGGAATGGCCCTGGGAGTCCTCCAGCTCTTCGCCGCCTTCGCAGCGGTCTTCTGGTACGGGCGCAGCGCACGACGCTCGGTGGATCCGCAGGCCCGGGCCGTGCGTGAGCGGGCGGCCGCCGCCGGCCGGAACGCGGGAGCGGCCAGATGAACGACTTCAACTCCGGGACGCAGACCACCGTCCTCGTCCTGTTCACCGCCCTGGTCACCCTCACGCTGCTCGTTTGCGTGATGGCAGGCCCGGACCGCGACGACCTCGAGAACTTCTACACCGGCTACCTCAAGCTCACCCCGCTCAAGAACGGCCTGGCCATCGCGGGTGACTACATTTCGGCGGCCACGGTGCTGAGCACCACCGGCATCGTCGCGCTCACCGGGTACGACGGCTACGTCCTCGCGGTCAGCACCGCCCTGTCCCTGGTCCTGCTGATGTTCCTGATGGCCGAGCCCCTGCGCAATGCCGGCAGGTTCACCATGGGCGACGTTCTGGCTCGCACCATGCCCGGGCGGGCCGTGCGTGTGGCCGCCTGCGTGGTGACGCTCGCTGCGACCGTGCCTTTCCTGGTCGTCCAGCTCTCCGGGGCCGGGTCGCTGCTGACCTTCATCATCGACCTCCCGCACGTGGCGGGTGCCAGGACGGCGTGCATCGTCATCGTCGGCAGCCTGATGATCATTTACGCGGCGCTCGGCGGCATGAGGGGCACGGCCCTCATGCAGATGATCAAGATGGTGCTCCTGCTCGGCACGAGCGCGACCGTCGCCGCCCTCGTCCTGCACCGCTTCGACTGGAGCCCGGGCAACCTGCTCAGGCAGGCCCAGAACGGCAGCGGCGCGGGCCCCGCCTTCCTTCAGCAGGGCCTGGAACTGGGCACCTCGGCCGGCGCGCGGCTGGACTTCATCGGTCTGCAGATCACCGTGGTCCTCGGCGTGGCCTGCCTGCCCCACATCACGATGCGTCTGTACTCGGCGCAGGACGTGCCGGCCGTGCGTCGCTCCATGTCGTGGGCGGTCGGCACGGTCACCACCTTCTGCCTGCTCGTGATCATCATGGGTACGGGCGCGGCGGCGCTGGTGGGATCGCGGTACATCACCGCGGCCGACCCGCAGGGCAGGACGTCGGTGCTCATGCTGTCGCAGATGTTCGGCGGGGGACCGGGCTCCCCGGCCACGACGATTCTCTACTCGGCCGTGGCGGGCATGGTGTTCATCACGCTGCTGTCGTCGGTCGCGGGAATGACCCTGGCCGCGGCCTCGTCGCTCGCCCATGACCTGTTCGCGCACGCGGTGCGGCGAGGACAGGCCCAGCCGCATACGGAGATGACGGTGGCGGTGTGGACGAGCGTGGCGGTGGGAACCGTCGCCATCGGGCTCTCCATCCTGGTCCAGAACTGGAACGTCGGAGTGCTGACCACGCTGGCCCTCTGCGTCGGGGCATCGGCGGTGGCACCCGCGCTCACCTACTCCCTGTTCTGGCGCGGATTCACGCGGACCGGCCTGCTCGCCACCCTCTATGGCGGAGCGGCCTGTGCGCTGCTGGCGCTGGTCTTCTCCAGGGCCGTTTCGGGCACGCCGGCCTCCGTCTTCCCGGACGCCGACTTCGACCTGTTCCCCATGCAGTCCACCGGACTGGTCTCCGTCCCGTTCGGCTACCTGGCGGGCTGGCTCGGCAGCCGTGTGGATCACCGGCGCCGCGCCGCCGCCGCCCGCGAGCACCGGCGGCTGTACGAGGAGAGCGAGGCACGGCTGCTGGCCGCAGCCGAATGACCGAGCGGCGGGGCGGGCCGAGCAGGTTGGCCGGGTGCCGTGGCTGCCGTCCCCCAGGGGCGGTCGTCCCGTCGGGCATCGGCGCTCCGGCCCTGCCCCGCCGCAGCCCCGGGCCGGACCGAGACGGTCAGGGAAGCGGGCCGGCCAGTGGTTGTTCGGTCCACACGGTCTTGCCCTCGCGGGTGTAGCGGGTGCCCCAGCGCTCGGCCATCTGGGCCACCAGGAACAGGCCACGCCCGCCCTCGTCGGTCGTGCGGGCGCGGCGCAGGTGGGGTGAGGTGTGGCTGGTGTCGCCGACCTCGCACACCAGTGACCGTTCACGGATCAGCCGCAGGGTCGCGGGGCCGCCGGCGTAGCGGTAGACGTTGGTGACCAGTTCGCTGGCGATCAGCTCGGTGGTGAACGCCAAGTGCTCCAGTCCCCATTCGGTCAACTTGGCCGAGGTCAGTGCCCGGGCCCGCGCCGCGCTGGCGGGCTCGGGCGGCAGCTGCCAGGAGGCGACATCGCGGGGTGGCAGCATGCGCGTACGGGCGATCAGCAACGCCACGTCGTCGATGGGGCGCTCGGGCACGAGTGAGTCGACCACCGACTGGCATGTCCGCTCCAGTGCGTTCGCGGGGCGGGTGAGCGCCGTGCACAGTTTGGTCAGGGCGAGGTCGGCATCGATCCGGCGTTCGCCGATGAGTCCGTTGGTGTACAGGCACAGCAGGCTTCCCTCGGCCAGTTCGATCTCCCGGGCCTCGAACGGCAGCCCGCCCAAGCCGAGCGGGGGACCGGCGGGCAGATCGAGCGGAGCCGCCTGTCCGTCCGGAGCCGTCACCACCGGTGGCGGGTGGCCGGCGCGGGCCAAGGAGCACCGCCCGGAGACCGGGTCGTACACGGCGTACAGGCAGGTGGCGCCGACGACCTGCTCGCCCACGGGCCGTTCCCCGATCGCCTCCTGTTCGACCGCCAGCAGGTTGACCAGGTCGTCCAGGCGCGAGAGGACCTCGTCCGGTTCCAGGTCGAGGCTGGCGAGCGTGTGTACGGCGGTGCGCAGCCGGCCCATGGTGGCGGCAGCGTGGATGCCGCGTCCCACCACGTCCCCGACGACGAGGGCGACCCTCGCCCCGGACAGGGGAATGACGTCGAACCAGTCGCCGCCCAGGCCCGGCGCCGAGCTGGCCGGCAGGTAGCGCAGGGCCACCTCGACGGCGATCTGGTCGGGAACCGCCCGGGGCAGCAGGCTGCTCTGCAAGGTGAACGCGGTCTGCTGCTGCTGGGTGAAGCGCCTGGCGTTGTCGATGGCCACGGCGGCCCGGGCGGCGAGTTCCTGGGCGAGGGTGAGGTCGTCCGTCTCGAAGGGATCGGGACGACCCGCGCGCCACAGGGTCATCACGCCCAGCACCAGGCCCCGTGCGGCCAGAGGCACCACGATCAGGGAGTGGACGTACAAGTTCGGCGCGTGGGCCCCTTGGCGGCCTTGGGTGGAGAACCAGTCGGGCGGGAGAACCGGTTCCAGGACGGCCCGCCCTTCGACCAGGCATCTGGCCTGGGGTGTGCCGGACGCGAACTCGACCGGCTCGCCCTGCGGGTGGGTCGGGCCGGGTGGCTGGGCACCGACGCTGCAGGCGCCCACGCGCACCAGGGGCCCTGCCTGGGCCTGGGCCGGTTCCTCGCCGCGCGTCACCGGCCGCAGCAGGTCCACCGACGCATGGTCGGCGAGGTGAGGCACCATCCCCTCGGCGAGTTCCCGCGCGGTCTCCGCCACGTCGAGGGTGGTCCCGATGCGGCTGCCGACCTGGTCGAGGAGCGCGAGCCGACGCTGGGCCCGATGGCGTTCGGTGATGTCCTCGATCATCTCGGCCACACCCAGGATGCGGCCGGTGGAGTCCTCCATCGGGAACGACGAGACCATCGCGACCCGCTCCCGTGCCGGGTCCGACTGCAGGCGAACGAGCTGCTCGGAGTAGACCATCGGCCTTCCGGTCTCCATCACCCGACGCACCCGGTCCACGGCCCTGTGGGCGTCGTCGGGGAGGAGGAAACATCCGGTGGGCAGCCCGCGGAACTCGGCTGCCGGTACGCCGCTGAAGCGTTCGATGGCCCGGTTGACCCTGAGGAGCCGCAGGTCGGGGCCGTGGACGACCAGGCCGATGGGACACCGGCGGTACAACCCGTCGAGCACCGCGCGGTCCCTTTGCCACTCCAGGACGTCGGCGGCCGGCGCCCCGGTGAGGAGCCACTCACGGTTGTGGTCGTCCCGGGAGAGCGGCTGGGCCCTGAGCCCCATCTCCACCAGCCGCCCGTCGCGGTGCCGCACGTTCAGCACCCCGAACCAGCCGTCGGCTCTCATGCAGCTCGCGGCGGCCCTCCTGACGGCCGGCAGATCAGGAGGATCGACCAGGACCTCGAAGGCCGGACGACCGATCACGGCTGTCGCCGGATGGCCGAGCAGTTCCTGGGCTCGCCGGTTCCATCCGACGACAGCTCCCCGGTCGTCGAGCACCGCCAGGGCGGCCAGGTGCGGGGCGAACGGATCGTCGTGGCTCTCGCTGGGCTCCCTCGTCGGCTTCTGCACCATTCGCCACCACCTCGTACGATCACCGGTCCGGTGCCGCAGATCGCCGTCCACCGGCCGATCACCGCGGCCGGTGGACGGCGTGCCGGCGTCCGGAGCGGTGACCCGGCGTTCACGACACCGCGGACTGCTGATGCCCTGTACGGCTATTGAAACCCGGTGGGCAGGCGCGGTCGCGCCCGCCGCGCGGCATGGCGTGGAGGAGTCCTCAGCGCGCGCGCCGCCAGCGCCCAGCTGAGCTCCACCACGGTGTCCGGAGCGTCCAGGCTCGCGCCGGTCAGCTCCTCGAAACGACGCAACCGGTAGCGGACGGTGTTGGCATGGACGTGGGCGCTCCGAGCGACATCGCGGATCCGCCGCCCCTTCTCGAGGTAGTCCCGCACCGACTCCTCGATGAGCGCACCGAACTCCCCCTCCGCCTCCAGGGGGCGCAGATAGCGGTCGAGCAGCAACTCCGCCAGGTCCGGTTCGGCGACGACGGCCACCCGCCAGGACAGGTCGCTCAGGTCGTACACGCCGCGCAGACCGTACGCACGGGCGGCCTCCAGCAGCCTGCCTGCCGCGCGGAAGGAGCGGTGCACCGCGGTCAGGTCCGTCGGCGGGCCGAGTCCCGCAGTGACCTCCAGGTCACCGGCCTCGGGCTTGACCTGGACGACTCCGGCGACGGCCTCCCCCACCACGGTGAGCAGCGCCCCTTCGCCGTACCTGCGGCTGTGGGACTCCAGGGAGCGTTCGAGCGTGTCCGGGTCGGCGTCGCCGTTCGGGACGGCTCTGATGGCCCGGTACCGCTGCGACGGATGCAGACCGTAGATCACCGCACCGCTGTGGATCTCCGCCGCGCTCAGCGTTCCGTAGAGCAGTCCGCGCACGAAGTCGGCGCGGCGCCGCGCGTCGAGCAGGGCGGAGGCGACCTCAGCCTGCCGATGGACGGCGGCGATCCGCAGGCTCGCCACGTCTGCCAGTTCCCACAGGCACTTGGTGCGGTCCACGACGAGGACGGGGTCCAGCCCGCGTTCGGCCGCCTCGGCGAGGAACAGGTCCCGTATCGCGCTCAGCGCCCGGCGGAAGGCGCGGAGCCCGTCGCCGAGCGGGACGCCTCGGGCGACCCGGTCCCAGGCCACATCGGCTTCGTCGAACTCCTCCGGCGCGGGAACCGTCCCCTCCCGCAGCACCGCGAGAGCCCGCTGGAAGTGCCGGTGCCAGATCTGGTCCAGGAGTTCCCGCGGGACCGCGCGGTAGGACGGGATGTGACTCGTCAGATCAGCGTGCAACCGCCCGCCCACGTGCCCCCGCTGCTCGGCCATCGCGACGACGACCCGTTCGAGGGGCGCCGCCGCACCCTGCTGTCCGGGCATGGCCCTCACCTCCGCCTCCGGCACCGGCCGTTGTCCAAAGGAACAATATGACCCCTCCGCCCTTGGCCCGGGAGCCGTCGACAACGCCCCGGCCCCGGAAGCACAGTGGCACGGCGGCAAAAGGAGCCCACCGGCGGCCACGCAGCAAGGCGCCGATCGACCGTGCCCAGCCCCGCCTGCCCGCCACCGCCCCGTCTGACGAACCGTACGGAGACCACCATGACCGACGAACACCATCACCGCCCCGACCGCGTCGCCGACACCGGCCCGCGCCTCGCACCACTTCCCGAGGACGAGTGGGACCCGGCCACCCGGCAGCTGCTCGCCCCGATCGCCCGGGACGCCGACGGCCGCCTCCCCCACGTCTTCACGACCCTGGTGCGGCACCCCGGCCTCTTCCGGCACTTCCTGCCGTTCGGCAGTCATCTGCTGCGCGACGGCCGTCTTACGGACCGGACCCGTGAACTGCTGATCCTGCGCACCGCCCATCACACCCGGGCCGGTTACGAATGGGGGCGGCACGTACCACTGGCCAGAGCCGCCGGGGTCACCGACGAGGAGATCCGGCGGGTCGGCGCGGGCCCGGACGCCCACGGGTGGACGCCGGCCGACGCCCTTCTGCTGCGTGCCGCCGACGAACTGCACCGGGACGCACGTCTGTCCGCGGCCACCTGGTCCGCGCTCGCCGCCGACCACGACGAGGCACAGCTGATCGAAATCACGATGCTCGTGGGTCAGTACCACATGGTCGCATTCTTCCTGAACTCCGCCGGTACCCGGCTCGAGCCCGGCTACGCAACGGAAACCCTGCCCGCGCCCGGCGAGCCCGGCGCGGACGCGGCGGAAGGGGCACACGGCCATGTCTGAGCCCAGGACCCCCGTGGCCCACCGCGCCGGTCTCCTGACCGGCCGGAATGTACTGGTCATCGGCGCGGGCACCCGCCCCAGCGACGATCCGGGGGCTCCGGTGGGCAACGGACGGGCGGTGGCCGTGCTCGCCGCCCGTGAGGGAGCGTCCGTGGCCTGCGCCGACGTCTCCGCGTCCGCCGCGGCGGCCACCGCCGCCCTGGTCGGTGAGGAGGGCACCCGTGGCCTCCCCCTGGTCGGTGACGCCGCTGACCCGGGCCAGTCCTCGGCCATGGTCGCCGAGGCCCTGAGCGAACTCGGTCCCCTCGACGCCTTGGTGGTCAACGTCGGCATCGGCCTCGGCGCGGGCCTGGCGGGCACCTCACCCCAGGAGTGGGAGCGCGTGCTCTCGCTCAACCTGAGCGCTCCCTTCCTCGCCGCCAAGTACGGCCTGCCCGCGCTCACCGACCGGGGATCGATCGTCTTCGTCGGTTCGGTGGCCGGGCTGCGAGCGGCCACCGACTCGCCCGCCTACGACAGTTCCAAGGCGGGCCTGTTCGGGCTCACCCGCCATGTCGCCAAAGAGGGCGGGCCGCGCGGGATCCGCGCCAACCTGGTCGTCCCGGGCCTGATCGACACTCCGATGGGCCGGGAGGCGTCGTCCCGGCGGGCCTCGCGTTCCGCTTCGTTCAGCCGTGTACCGCTCGGGCGCCAGGGCACCGCCTGGGAGGTGGCCGAAGCCGTTACCTTCCTGCTGTCCGACCGCGCCTCCTACATCACCGGGCAGAGCCTGGTGGTGGACGGAGGGTTGAGCGCCGTGTGAGCCCTTCGGACTCAGGACGGGCGGGGGCGGTCCCAGAGGTCAGGGCATCGACCGGGACCGCCCCCGCCGACTCACTTCGCCGGCGGACCGAACTCCTTGCGGGTGTCCACCGGCTTGCCGAACAGCTGCCATCGTTCGCCCTTGAACCGCATCAGCTGCATCGTCTCGAGCGGGAAGGCGTCACCGGGTCCGGTGGACAGGGTGACCCCGGGCAGCAGCATGTCCACCTTCACGTCCTTCAGGTTGCGCACCGCGTCCCGCAGGCCTTCCCTGGTCGGGCACTTCATCGCGTCCAGGGCCTGGTGCAGGCCGGAGGCGACGGCCCAGCCGTAGGCGTTGAACTGGTTGCCCGGGTCGGCGTCGGGGGCGTACTTGTGCAGGGCGTCCTTGTACGCCTTGATCTCGGGGTCGTTCGCCCACTGCGGGTCGGCGGGGTCCTTGAAGTAGGTCGTCGAGACCACGCCCTGGACGTTCTTGAACCCGACGGGCTTGAGCACGGCGGCGGACGAAGCCACGTTGTTCATGATGTGCAGCGGGTTCCACTTGGTGTTCTTGGCGTCGGCGGCGAGGGCCTGGCTGCCGAACTTGGGCGTGGTGATGTCGAGCAGCACATCCGCCTTGGAGCGGGCGAGGCTCGCCATCTGCGCGGAGAGAGAGGGGTCGGTGACCTCGTAACTCTCCTTGGCGACCACCTTGATGCCGCTGCCCGCGACGGCCTTCTGGAATCCGCCCAGCAGGTCCTTGCCGAAGTCGTCGTTCTGGTACAGGACCGCGACCTTGGCCTTCGGCTTCTCTTCCCTGAGGTACTTGGCGTACACCCGTGCCTCGGCCACGTAGCTGGGCTGCCATCCGATGGTCCACGGGTGCTTGTCGTCGGTGCCCCAGAGGGAGGCGCCCGTGGCGACGAAGGGCTGCGGCACCTTCTGCTTGTTGAGGTAGTCCCACACAGCTGCCGTGGACGGGGTGCCCAGGGTCTGGAACACGGCGAAGACCTTCTCCTGCTCGACCAGTCTGCGGGCCTCCTCGACCGCCTTGGGCGGCTGGTAGCCGTCGTCACGGACGATGAACTCCACCTTGCGCCCGTCTATGCCGCCCTGGGCGTTGACGTACTTGAAGTAGGCGGCCACACCCTTGCTGATCGTGCCGTACGCCGAGGCCGGTCCCGACAGCGGGTAGATACCGCCCAGCTTGATGGTCTTGTCGGTGATGCCGGTGGTCTGCTGGCCCTTGCAGGCACCGCCGGCGGCGCTGTCCTGGGCGTCCTGCCCTCGTCGGCTGTTGCAGGCGCTCAGGGTGAGCAGGGCCGCGGTGGCGGCCGCAGCCGCCCGCAGGAGGGTTGTCTTGCGCATGTGATTCATTCCTTTTCCGTGCGGGGCGATGCGCCCACGGGTTCGGCCTCGGCAACCGCGGGATCCCCCGGCGCGAGGGTCGCGGAGGGCTGGGACGTCGGTTCCGCATCCGGCGCGGACACGGCCCCGGACGCCCGGTCGGGGACGGCTGCGGTGGGGCGGGGCAGGCGACGGGTGACAGCAGCCCGGACACGGCCCGGCAGACCGGCCAGTCCCGTCGGGGCCACGAACATCACCACGATGATCAGCAGGCCGAACACCACGCCCGGTGCCGCCTCGCTGAGGTCCTGGGACACACTCGGCACGTACATCACGAACGCAGCCCCCAGCAGGGGCCCGTACAGCGAGGCGAGCCCCCCGACCACCAGGCCGGCCAGCAGGGTGATGGAAAGGACGAAGCTGAAGGAGTCGGGTGAGACGAAGCCGATCACCCAGGTGTACAGGCAGCCGGCGACACCCGCGAACATCGCGCTCCAGGCGAAGGCGAGGGTCTTGTGCAGCGACAGCCGTACGCCCATGACCTCGGCGGCGCTCTCGTTGTCCCGCACGGCGAGCAGTGCCCGGCCGACCCGGGACCGCAGCAGGTTGCGGGCGAGCAGCAGGGCCACCACGGTGACGGCCAGGACGACGAAGTACATCCACTGGTCCTCGGCCATCCCGCTCCACGCGGGCGGCTGCAGCTTGTCCACCGTCAGGCCCATGGAACCGCCCGTCACCGGTTCGAGCCGCTTGAGCAGCGGCGGCAGGAACACCGCGAACGAGAGGGTGACCAGGGCCAGGTACAGCCCGCGCAGGCGCAGGGCGGGCACTCCGAACCCCAGGCCCAGCAGGAAACAGCCGGCGGCCGCGACCGGCAGCGTGGCCAGGTGACCGGTGTCGTACCGGTCGAGCATGACCGCCGCCGTGTAGGCACCCGCCGCGAAGAACGCGCCGTGCCCGAGCGAGATCTGCCCGCCGAAGCCGACCAGCAGATTCAGGCCGGCCAGCGCCACGGCGTACAGGAGCACCATGGTCAGCTGGAAGACCTGGAAGGGGG
Organism: Streptomyces sp. NPDC049915; assembly: GCF_040656475.1. Classification (NCBI taxonomy): domain Bacteria; kingdom Bacillati; phylum Actinomycetota; class Actinomycetes; order Kitasatosporales; family Streptomycetaceae; genus Streptomyces; species Streptomyces sp. NPDC049915. The sequence continues at coordinate 403,119 of NZ_JBFAMH010000003.1, read as the reverse complement.
CGAAGTAGAACGGTGCGCCGACGGCGACCGCCGCGGCGAGCAGCACGGTGAGCGCGGGCCGCAGGCGCCGGGCGCGGTCGGTACGGAGTGTGGCGACGATCGTGCTCATGCGCGCTCCACCGCCGCCCGTCCGAACAGGCCCTGCGGCCGCACCAGCAGCACCGCGAGAATGATCACCAGGGGGACCCCCACCTTCAGATCGGCACCGATGGCGTCCACGTACGCACCGGTCAGCGTCTCGGCGACGCCCACGAACAGGCCGCCCACGACCGCGCCGACCGGGCTGTCGAAGCCCCCGAGGGTGGCCGCGGCGAACGCGTAGATCAGCACCCCGCCCATCATGTTGGGCTCCAGGAACAGCAGCGGGGCGACGAGCACGCCCGACACGGCGCCGACCGTCGCGGCCAGTCCCCAGCCGAGCATCAGCACCCGGCTCACCCGGATGCCCGACAGCCGGGCGGAGGCCGGGTTGCAGGCGACCGCCCGCATCACCAGGCCGATGGAGGTGTGCTGGAACAGCAGATACAGCAGGCCCATCACGACGGCCACCACGCCGAGGATCCCGAGCGTCGACCAGTCCAGGCGCACCCCGGCGAGGTCGAGCCCGCCGTCGGGGAACGGCTGCGGGAAGTCCTTCACGGTGAACGACCAGATCAGGCCGGCCAGCGCGTTGACGAGGATGAACAGGCCGACCGTGACGATGACCACCGTCAGCTCGGGTGCGCCCTGAACGGGGCGGATGACGATCCGCTCGACCAGCATGCCGCCGGCGAAGGACACCGCGAGGGTGACCGGAAGCGCCAGCCAGAACGGCATCCCGGACGCCACCAGCTGCCAGGCGACGTACGTCGAGAGCATGGCCAGCTCGCCCTGTGCGAAGTTGACGATTCCGGTGAACCGGTGGATCAGCACGATGGCCAGCGCCAGGCTGGCGTACACCGCGCCGGAGCCCAGTCCTTCCACCACTTGCTGGAGAAGATCGGTCACGGTGCTCACCCGGCCTTCCGGGAGCGGACGGAGACGCCCAGGTACACCTCGGCGACCTGCCCGTCCTCGCGGATCTGTGCGGCCGGTCCGGACAGCACCAGGCGGCCGGCCTCCAGTACGTGCGCCCGGTGCGCGATGTCCAGTGCGAGCTGGGCGTTCTGCTCGACGACGATCACGGTGGTGCGCTCCTCCTCGTTGACGGCTCGGACCATCTCGAACAGCTCGCGGGTGACCAGCGGCGCGAGCCCCAGGGACGGCTCGTCCAGGAGCAGCAGGGAGGGCCGCAGCATCAGCGCCCTGCCGAGGGCGAGCATCTGCTGTTCCCCGCCACTGAGGCTGCCGGCGGCCTGCCGCGACCGCTGGCGCAGCTTGGGGAAGTAGCCGTAGATCCGGTCCAGGTCGGCAGCCACGACGGCCGCACGCTCGGTACGGCCCCGCCGCCACCGGCCGGTGCGCAGGTGGGCGCCGATGCGCAGGTTCTCCGCGACGGTGAGGTCGTTGAAGGTGCCCCGGCCCTCGGGTACATGCGCCACGCCGAGCCGGGCGGCCTGCTCGGGCGAGCGGCCGAGCAGTTCCGTACCGTTCAAGGTGACCGAACCTCGGCCGCGGACCATGCCGCACAGCGCGCGCAGTGTCGTGGTCTTGCCCGCGCCATTGGGTCCGAGGATCGCGCACACCTCGCCGCGGGCGACGGTGAGGTCGAGGCCTTGGAGCACACGGGCCTGGCCGTATCCGGCGTGCAGGCCGGCCACCTTCAGGAAGTCCTCCGGCTCCGCACTCGCCTGGGCCTCGGCACGGTCGGTGGTGGGCTCGCTCATGCGGCCACCCCCAGGTACGCCTCGACGACCGACGGATCGCGCTGGATCTCCTCCGGCGAGCCCTCGGCGATCCTGCGGCCGAAGTCGAGGCAGACCACCTTGTCGCACAGGCCCATCACGAAGCCCATGTGGTGTTCGACCACGACGAGGGTGAGGTCGAACTCCTGGCGCACCGAGCGGACCAGATCCGCGAAGTGGCCGACCTCGCCGTGGCTGAGTCCGTTGACGGGTTCGTCGAGCAGCAGCAGCCGGGGCCGCACCGCGAGCGCCCGGGCGAGTTCCACGCGTTTGAGCGTGCCGAACGGCAGTCCGGCGGCGGGGTGGTCGGCGACGTCCGCCAGGTCGAGCCGCCGTAGCAGGTCGTCCGCTTGGTCCCGCAGTTCCCTCTCGTCCCGCCGGACGCGGGGCAGCCGGAGCGCCGCGGCGAGGTGTCCTGTGCGCCCCCGGCTGTGGGCGCCGACCATGACGTTCTCCCGGACCGTGAGCCGTGGGAACAGGCCCAGGTTCTGGAAGGTGCGGGCGATACCGCGCCCGGCCACGGCGTGCGGCGGAAGGGCGAGCAGGTCCTCACCCTCGAACCGCACGTCTCCCCCATCGGGGGTGCAGCGCCTGGTGAGGCAGTTGAACAAGGTGGTCTTGCCGGCGCCGTTGGGCCCGATGAGCCCTACTGCGGTGCCCGGCTCGACGGTGAATCCGACACCGTCCAAGGCCGTGATCCCGCCGAAACGCACGGTGATACCGTCGACCGCGAGCATGAGTGACGCCCCTTCCGACGTGCTGGGGGGTGGGCGAGCGTCACAGTAGGCGGGGGCCTTCCCGGCGCACATTGGGTGCGAGAACCCAACTTCCCGGCCGCCGGACTGTGCGCCGCGCACAGATGCCGGAAGATGTCTCACGCCGAGCCTGTTGACGGAACACGAGGCGGACGGCGACGATCGGCGCCATGCCTTCCGGTCCCGTGTCGGGCACTTCCCACCTCTGCGAACCGCTCCGCCGGGAGCGGTGGCGGATCCTGCACGCCGTCCACGACCGGGTCGAGGAGGTGGCGGAGACGGCCGTCGAGGTGATGCGCGCGGAGATCCCGTCGTACGCGCTGCAGGACGAGCGGTTCTTCGCCGAGGTACGGGAGCAGGTGCTCGAGCACTACCGGATGCAGCTGGCTGTGCTGGCGGGCGACCGCGACATCGCTCCCGAGGACCTGGTCTTCAGCCGCGCGGCAGCCATGCGCCGCGCCCGCGCGGGGTTCGCTCTGGAGGACTGGATCAGTGCCTTCCGGGTCGGCCGGCAGGTGATATGGGACGCGCTGCTGGACTGCGCGGGCCCATCCGCCGAGGCCCAGCAGGCCGCCCTGTCCCTCGTCACCCCGCTGATGCGGTACGTCGACTACGCCAGCACCCACGCCGCGCAGGCATACGTGGAGTACCAGCAGCACGTGGTGGCGGACGCGGACCGGGAGAGGCGGGACCTGCTGGACCAGCTCCTGGCCGGCGTGGCACCGACGCGTGGTCCGCTGTCCGCCGCGGCCCAGGCGTACGGCATCGGGCCGCGATCGCCGATGATGGCGGTCGTGGCGGTGTGCGTCGGCGACACCCGTGCCGAGGACCTCACCTCCGTCGAGCACGGGTATGCCACCAGCGCGTCGATCAGCGTCGCCGGTCCCTGGGCGGGCAGGACCCTGGTCGTGGTGCGCCACGAAGAGGTGGTGGCGGTGCCCGTCGTCCGGGCAGGCATGAACGCGGACGACATCTGCGCCCACTTCGAGGCCGTGCAGCGGCGGCTCGCGCGGGAGGGAACCCGGCTCTGCATGGGGATCAGCACGGTCGCGCAGGGCGCCTGCGAACTGCCCCGCGCCTACTCGGAGGCCCGGGCCGCCCTCGACCTGGTGCAGAGCGGGGGCGGGGTGGCCGCGCTGCCGTGGCTGTCCCCGTTCGACTACCTGGCGCTGCGCGCCGACGATCTCGCCCGCCAATTGGTCGATCCGCGCCTGCGGGCGCTGCTGGAGGAGGACCGCAGACGCGGCGACACACTGGCCGACACCATCCGGGCCTTCGCGGAGGCGGACCTCAATCTGCGGCTGGCCGCCGAGCGGCTGCGGGTGCATCACAACACGGCGCACTACCGGTTGCGCCGGATCGAGGAACGCACCGGCCGCAATCCGCGCCGGATCGCCGACCTCGTGGAACTGCTGGTCGCCCTCGCCATCCGCGACGGGGCCGGAGAAGGCGAGGACGGCCGATGAGCGGCACCAGGGAGTCCGCCGGGACCGAGGCGGCACGGCAAGTCCCGGGCGAACAGGGAAGCACGGCTCTGCACGAGAGGTACGCCGGGCAGGACGGAACGGTCCGGCGGACGCTGCTGGACGCCGCGCTGGCGGTGTTCGCCGAGCGCGGTTACACCGACGCCGGCCTCACCGAGATCGCGGCGCGCTCCGGCATCCCCGCCGGTGCCCTCTTCCAGCACTACGGCGGAAAGCGAGGCCTCTACCTCGCCCTCTGGGAGGAGTTCCGGGAGGAGCAGGAGCACCGGACCGCGGCCACGCTGGCCGCCGAGCGTGACCGTGGCGTGGTGGACCCCATCGCCCTCTTCGTGGCGGGAGCCAGGGCGTATCTGGGGGGCGCCTGGGAGAACCGGCGGCTCGCCAGGCTCCTCGCGGAGGACGAGGGTCCGGCCGGCTTCGAATCGCTGCGCCGCCAGTGGGACCGCGCATGGGTACGGCGCAACGCCCGGCTCCTGGAGGTGGACGAGCAACGACGCGCCGGACGGGTCCGGGTGAGTGTGCTGACCACCGTCATCGGAGGGGCGGCGCGCGAGCTGGGCGACTGTGAGGACGAGACGGAGGCCAGGGAGATCGTGGACGAGGTGTGCGGCATCCTGGTCCATCTGTCGACCCCGGTCGGCTGAAGCGCCCCGGCGCGTGGCCGGGGCAAAAGGGCCGACGACGCCCGAGGCATGTGCTCCGCCGGGGCAACGGCGGCCACGGGGGTGTACGAGTCGGTGCGTCTGCTGTCCCGCGCATCCCGCGCTCGCCGGCGGCGCGTGCTTGGGGGCCACGGGCCACATAGTGCGCCGACCGCCGGCAGGCGACCGGCGGCCGGCGGTGGCGGTGGCGGTGGCGCCGCGGGACCCGCCCGCGGCCCCCTGATGCGGTACCGGGTGCGCCCGATGCGGCTGACCGCGCCCGAGCCGGTCCGGGACAGGCGGAGCACGTACTCGTCGTCGTCGCGCTCCATCCGCAGCTCGATGTCGGTGGCGTCGGAACTGGCCACACGCGGCTCGGTCATCGCGAAGGCCGAGGCCATCGTCCCGTCGATAAGTGGCTGAAGAGATAAATGGCTAAAGAAAAGACACCCGGCGGTGCCGGGTGTCACGAGTCGGACGGTCAGCGGTGGCCGGGGAACCGCAGGGCGTTCGCCCAGAGCCGGGTGACCGTGGACACGAGTTCCTCGAAGTCCACCGGTGTACCTGCTTCCTGCCCTTCGCAGAGCACGAAGGCGTGGTAGGCCATGACGCTGACCATGCCCGACAGTGCACGGGAGGCCGTCATCGGATCGAGCTCGGTGTCGGCGACCCCCCGCGCCTGCAGGTCGGCGATGCCGCGGGCATTGCGACGGATGAACGCGTCCCCGCGCCGCCTTCGGAACTCACGGAACTCCGGCTCCACCTGTGCGACCTGCTCGAGCAGTGCCATCAGCTTCGCGTTCCGTCGGTACGCCTGGAGATAGGCGCGATTGCTCGCCTCCAGCACCGCATAGGGATCGTCGGTGCCCTGCACCCGGCCCACGCCGGGGTGCAGCATGTCCTCCTGCGCCTCCAGGAGGACGGCGGCAAGCACCTCTTCCTTGTTGGCGAAGTAGGTGTAGAAGGATCCCGCCGCGCACCGAGCCTCTTTGGTGATGTCCGTCAGGCGGGTGTCGAGGTAGCCGTCCCGTTCGAACACTTTCCGCGCGGCCTTCAGCAGAGCGGCCCGCGTGCGCGCTCCGCGCTGCGTCGTCGGCTCACGAAGTGGCGAGAGGGGTGCCACAGGCGGTGCCGTCTCGCCGTCGATCTCTTCCGGCGCAGTCCTGTCCATCCGCGCAACTTTACTTGAATCCGGCGCCACCTCATGAACGGGAAGTGCATGGGGGCACCGGCCGCTCCGGTCGATGGCCCGGTCTCCGGGATTCAGGGGCGGCGGGCGGCAACGTCGTCGGGCGCGGTGTCGCGGGTGAGAGCAGTACGGTCGATGGACCGTTTGAGGATCTTCCCGGTCGGGCCCTTGGGCAGCGCGTCGACGAACCGGACGATGCGCGGGATCTTGTAGGCGGAGAGCCGCTCGCGTGCCCAGCCCGAGACCTCGGCCGCATCGAGCTGCGAACCGGGGCGGGCGGCCACGAGCGCGGCCACCTCCTCACCGTAGTGGTCGTCGGGCACGCCGATCACGGCCGCCTCGACGATGTCGGGGTGCTCGTAGAGAACCTCCTCGATCTCCCCGGGGTAGACGTTGTAGCCGCCGCGGATGATCAGGTCCTTGAGCCGGTCGACGATGCGCAGGTCGCCGTCCGTGTCGATTTCGCCGAGGTCGCCGGTCCGGAACCAGCCGTCGGGCGAGAGTGCCGCGGCGGTGTCCGCGGGGCGGTTCCAGTAACCGCGCATCACCGTATGCCCCTTGATGTGAACCTCGCCGACCTTGCCCGGCGGGCACTCGTTGCCGTCGTCGTCGCGCACCTGCACCTGCACCCGTGGGACCGCCCGGCCGGTGTACCCGGTCTTGGCACCGCGGTCGAGGTCGTTGAAGGTGCCGAACGCGGTGGTCTCGGTGAGCCCGTACCCTTCGAGGATGGTGCAGCCGAAGCGGGCCTCGAAGGCGCGGGCGATCTGACCGGGCAGCGACGCACCGCCGGAGACCGCGACACGGAGCCCGGCGAAGTCGGCCGAGTTCGCGTCGCCCGCCGCGTGCAGCATCGCGTTCCACATGGTCGGCACGCCGGCCATGATGGTGAGCCGGTCGCGGCGCAGCATCTCCAGCATCGACGCCGGGTCGAACCGGGCCAGCAACGACATCGAGCCCCCCACGGTCAGGGCGGCCATCAGGACCGACGCCTGGCCGAAGACATGGAACAGCGGGAGTCCGGTGCCGATACGGTCGGTGCTCGAGGCGCGACTGCACTCGGCACCGATCTCCCCCGCGGACAACAGGTTTCCGACGGTGAGTTGGGCCCCCTTGGGCCGCCCCGTGGTGCCCGAGGTGTACAGGATGGCCGCGGTCTCGTCGCGGTCCCGGTCGACGACGCGGGCAGGGGGTGCACCGACGACCGAGGTGCCCAGGGACAGCGTCCAGAAGGGCACCTTGAGCGCTGCGGCCGCCTCCGCGACGGCGGGGCCGAGGGCGTGCCATGCGATCGCCAGGGAACACCCGGCGTCGCCGAGCACGTACTCGGCCTCCGCCCGGGTGACCATCGTGTTGACCGGCACCACGACACAGCCCGCGGCCTGGATCCCGAGGTAGGCCACCACGAACTCGGGCACCGAGGGGGCCGCAAGCAGCACCCGGTCCCCGGGGCACAGGCCCGCAGCGGCCAGGGCGCCCGCATACCCGGCGCTCGCGTCACGCAACTGACGATAGGTCCACTGATCCACGGCGCCGCGCAGCGCGATGCTGTCGGGAGTGGCGGCCGCGTGGCGGCACACGGGGTCGAGAACGCTGGTCATGGGCGGTGCCTTCCGGGGGTATGAGCAGGGGGCGGTGCGAGGCTCGCCTCGCCGATCGGTTGACCGGGCCCGGCCTCGACAGCGGGTCGTCGGACGTCGTGGCCGTGGGTGCGCCGACCGGTCAGGCGGTGATTCCGAAGCGTTCGGCGAGTTGGCGGCGGGTGTCGGCGGCGCTGGTGTGCAGTACGCCCCCGATTGCGAGCCGTGCCGCTCCGTCGAGGTTCTGCTGCAGATCGTCGATCATGACCGCCTCCTCCGGGTCGATGCCGAGGCGTTCGCAGGCGATCGCGTAGATCCGCCGGGAGGGCTTGCGGATGCCGACCTCGGCGGAGATGACGACCGCGTCGGCGACGGCGGTGAGGTCGACGCCGTCGTAGGTTCCGGTACCGAACGAATTCGACACCAGTGCGACGGGATGACCGGCGGCCCGGAGATCACCGAGCAGCGCGAGCATGTCCTGGTCGATCGACATGCCCGCTTGCATCCGGGCCGTGAGCCCCTCGGCCGGTACGTCGACGCCATGGGCGCGGAGCCGTTCGGCGAATCCTCGCCCGAAGGCTTCCGCGTCGATACGGCCGCACTCATGGTCGGCCAGGAGGGTGCGTGACGGCTGGTCCCGGCTGAGCAGGTCCAGCGGCAGGCGCGGGTCGCCGCCGAGCGAGGCGCCGAAGTCGGTGAAAGCCTCCAGCACACTGGAGGTGATGACCCCGCCGAAGTCCACCAGGACCGCGGTTCGATCCTTCCCCATCAGGCGACCTCGAACAGTCCGGCCGCGCCCATTCCGCCGCCGACACACATCGAGATCACCACGTAGCGGACACCACGGCGCTTGCCCTCGATGAGGGCGTGCCCCACCAGGCGGGCGCCGGTCATTCCGTACGGATGGCCGACCGAGATGGCGCCGCCGTCGACGTTGAACCGCTCCGGATCGATGTGCAGTTCGTCGCGGCAGTACAGCGCCTGGGAGGCGAACGCCTCGTTGAGTTCCCACAGGCCGATGTCGTCGATGGTGAGGTTGTGCTGCTTCAGCAGTTTCGGAATGGCGAACACCGGGCCGATGCCCATCTCGTCCGGCCCGCAGCCGGCGACGGCCATACCCCGGTAGACGCCCAGCGGTTCCAGTCCGCGGCGCTCGGCCTCCTTCGACTCCATCAACACCGACGCCGAAGCCCCGTCCGACAGCTGTGAGGAGTTGCCCGCCGTCACGCTGGAGTGCGCGGTCACCTGACCATCGGGCAGCACCGGCGCCAACCCGGCCAGGCCTTCGAGCGTCGTCGACGCGCGGTTGCCTTCGTCCCGGGTCAGGGTGACCTCCTCGTCCCGCACCTCCCCGGACTGCTTGTCGAGGACCCTCTTGACGCTGCTGAGCGCGACGATCTCCTGGTCGAACCGGCCGGCCTCTTGCGCCGCCGCGGTGCGCTGCTGTGACAGCAGCGCGAACTCGTCCTGTCGCTCCCGGCTCACGCCGTAACGTTCGGCGACGATCTCCGCCGTCTGCAGCATCGGCATGTAGATGCTCGGCTTGTGCTCGACCAGCCAGGGATCGGCCGCCCGGTGGGTGTTCATGTGGTCGTTCTGCACCAGGGAGATCGACTCGACCCCGCCACCGACAGCTGTCTGCATCCCGTCCGCGACGATCTGCTTGGCGGCCGTCGCAATGGCCATCAGACCCGACGAGCACTGCCGGTCGATCGTCATCCCGGACACGGTGTCCGGAAGCCCGGCACGGAGAACGGCCTGGCGTGCGACGTTGAAGCCGGAGGACCCCTGCTGCGCGGCGCAGCCGAAGATCACGTCCTCGACCTCGTCTCCCTCGAGCCCGGCCCGCTGCACCGCGTGCGCAAGGGCATGGGCGGCGAGTTCCTGCGACTGGGTGTCGTTGAACGCGCCGCGGTAGGCCTTTCCGATCGGCGTCCGGGCCGTCGAAACGATGACTGCTTCTCGCATGTCGCCTCAGTGCTTCCTGTTGGTCCGGTGCGTCCCGGAGCTTGGGGAATTCCGAGCTCCGTGCGCCCGGCTCGGTGCCGATGGCGGGGCCGAACGCCAACCGGCGTGCTGTGTACGGTCAGTGGGCGCTTCGTGAGCGGTCATTGACCCTCTCCTGCTTGACCGAGGACTTGAGCCGGGCCGCAGGAGTGACTGGAGTCGGCCTCGACGGTTATAATTGAATTTGGCGTCATGTTCAACCATGCGCGTTCGGCTTCCCAGCCTTGACGGCGCGCCTTCGTGGCCCAAAGATACCGACCAGACGGTACGAAGGGTGGATCGTGGCGGATCTGAGCATCTCCACCGCGGCGGGCGTGTTCGACGCGGTTGCGGCGGGTCCGCCCGAGGGCCGCCCGGTGCTGTTGCTGCACGGCTTCCCGCAGACGGGGCTGGTGTGGCAGCGGCAGATCGCGGCGTTGGCCGCGCACGGCTACCGAGTGGTGGCACCCGACCAGCGCGGGTACTCCCCCGGTGCCCGCCCCCAGCGGCCCGAGGACTACCGCATCGGCCTCCTGGTCGACGACGTGGTCGCGATCACCGAGGAACTGGGCTGGGCGGCGTTCGACCTGGTGGGCCACGACTGGGGCGGCGCGGTGGCCTGGTGGACCGCGCACGCCCACCCCAGTCGCGTACGCACCCTGACCGTTGTCTCGACCCCGCACCCCGGCGCTCTGGCCACCGCCCTGCGCACCGAAGATCAGCGCACACGCTCGCGCTACATGATCGACTGGCGTGAGACACCCGCGACCGAAGAGCGCATGCTCGCCCACGACGCCCAGCAGCTTCGCGCCCTCTACGCCGGAAAGGTCCCGCACGACAGTGCCGAGGCCTACGTACGGCACCTGACGCAGCCGGGCGCGCTCACCGCGGCGCTGAACTGGTACCGGGCCGGCCGCCCCGACGGCGCGATCGGCGTCATCGACGCGCCCACGCTGTACATCTGGAGCACCGCGGACGGCGCGTTCGGCCCGACGGCCGCACAGGAGACCGGGCGGTGGGTCAACGGGCCGTACCGGTTCGAGATTCTCCAGGGCGTCAGCCACTGGGTCCCCGAGGAGGCACCCGACACGATGAACCGCCTACTGCTCGACCATCTCCGAACGCACGGCGAGTTCTGAGCCGCAGCGCATACCCCCGTTCGTCGAATCCCCGAAGAAGGTGACCCCGTGAAGACAGCGCGCGCGGCCTGGCGCCGCCTCGAGCCCGTACACGCCATGATCTACTTCGTCCCCGAGGCACGGCGGCGGTACGCGGACCTCGGACTGAGCGGACGCGCCGGGTACTTCGCCTCCCGCAGCGCCGCGTTCGGCCGAGCCTCCGCCGAGCTGGTCATCTCGACCTTCTACAACTTCAACCCCGCTTTCGTACGGCAGGCAGTCGGCGGGGCCTGGGACGCGGCGACGCCGCAGCAGGTGCTGGACGCGCGGTACGCCGCGGCGGGCGAGGCCCTGCAGCGAGCGGGAATCCACGAGCTGCCCGCCCTGGACGAGGTCCTGGCCCTGACCCGCCGGGCCGCCGAGGCGGCCCACGAACATCCGCAGGGCCGCCCGCTGTTCGCCGCGCATGCCGCACTGCCCTGGCCGGAGAAGCCGGTACTGCAGCTGTGGCACGCCCAGACGCTGCTGCGGGAGTTCCGTGGAGACGGCCATGTCGCGTGCCTGGTAAGCGAGGGCGTCGGAGGCCTGGAGGCCCTGATTCTGCACGCCGCCACCGGCGAGGTTCCCGTCGACTTCCTCAAGGCGAGCCGCGCCTGGCCCGAGGAGGAGTGGGCCGACTCGAAGGAGCGCCTGCGTAAGCGAGGTCTCCTCGACGGCGACTCCCTGAGCTCGGAAGGCGTACTCCTGCGCCGGCACATCGAGGACCGCACCGACCGTCTGGCCCTCCCTGCCTACGCCGCCCTGGGTGACACCGACTGCGAACGTCTCGCCGAACTCGCCCGCCCCTTCGGGAGCGCGGTGCTCGACGCCGGCCTTCTCAGCCTCGGGTGACCGGGCCTTTCCCCGGCAGCACCAGGTTGCCGACGCGTCGTTCGAGCACCACCCGCAGCAGCGCTGCCTGCACGGCCGGCGGTGCGGAGGAGAGTTCGTCGAAGAAGAGCAGGCCCTGTCCGGCACGGGCGAGACGGACCGCCCAGTCCGGCGTGGCCATCGGCACTCCGGTCACGGCCGCAGGTGCGCGTACGCGTCGAAGGCGGGCCGCCAGTCGTGGAAGCGCACCGAGCCGAGGCCGCGGGCCGGGCCCTGCCGGAACAGGAAGTCGTCGTCGGCCGCGTCGAGGCGGGTCGGCACGACGGGGTGGTCGACCGGGCCGAGGAGGTGGCTGCGCATGAACTTCAGGATCAGCGCCAGGTTGACGTGGACCGTGCCCTCGAGCTTCGGCAGACCGCGGATCTCCACGGCCGCCTGGCCGAAGTAGTTGTCCTTCTCGAAGCCCTTGGCCGCGATGACGTCCCCCATCAGGTCGATGGCCTTCTCGCCGTCCGTGGTCACCTTCGTCTTCGTCATCGGGTTGAAGAGCAGGTAGCGGCGGTCCTCCGGGCCGGCGGAGCGGAAGTAGTCGACAGCTCGGTCGCTGAAGAGCTTCATGCCGACGAGCCTCACGTACGCTTCGGTCAACTCGCGCCGCACCTGCGGGAAGCTGGTGACGGGGCGGTTGTAGAGGATGCGGTTGTGGGCGTGGGTGACGGCCTCGTACATCGCGTGTTCGCAGATGCCGATCGAGGCGGTGCACAGGGTGAACTTGCCGACGTTGACGGTCTTGAGGGCGGCGTCGAAGGCGGCGTGGCCGGTGTGCAGGACGTCCTCTGGCGCTGCGGGATAGTCCTCCAAGCGGAACTCGCTCACGAACTTCGAGGAGTCGACGACGTTCTTGACCAGGTGATAGGCCGGGTGACGGCTGTCGGCGGCGAAGACCACGTAGCCGTCGGGGCCCTCGACGTCGGTACGGCGGCCGAAGATGGAGACGAGTCCGGCGGCGTTGCCCATGTTTGAGGCAGTGCAGGAACTGCGCGGACGGTCGGCTGCGTGGACAGCTGCTGAGCGTTGGCCGGGGCGTCCCACTGCGCGTTGCTGAACCGCCAGGACGTGATGCTCCGGCCCGTCTCCCGCTGCTCGGCGGCCGCCGGCCTCAAGTGAGCCGAAGCACGGAACGGGGGTCACAGAGGCAGGCCTGCTGTCACCAAGATCCGGCGGCGGAAGCGGAGCGAGGTAGCAGGCAGGCGGTAGCGTTCCGGCATGACGTCAGTGCCGCCCCGGTTTCCGCCGTATCCGATCCGTGGCGTACGGGTGGTGCATCAGAGGCAGAACTGCGCGCCGCATTTCGCGGAGATAGAGGTGGATTTCGAGCCTGCAGCTGAGGGCTTCGCCTTCGAGGTGGCGCAAGAGCTGACGGTGGACTATGAACCCGCCGAAGCCGTGTCACGCTTCTTCGCGGCTGCCACCGTAGGGATCGAGGAGCAGCTGAGGCTGCCCGAACACGGAGTCTTTGTGGTCGCCACTCGGGTGGTGTTGCGGCGCGCCCGCGCCGATACGTTCGGCTCTCATGAACTGGCGTTCAAGATCGCGGGCTGCCTCGCTGCCCGCAAGGCGTTGGAACGTGCGGGGTTGCCGCGCCTGTGAGGTGCTGCCCCTCGCAAGCGAGGCACAGCGGCCTCGTGCCTGCGGTCCAGTCCGCGAGCACACCGCGATCGACCAGGTGTATAGGCTGCCGCTGGGAGATGCGCCCAGACATATCGACCCCACGACGGACCAGGACACCGCGGCGCTACCCTCGGATGCCGGCCGCGCCAGGTCGGACACTGCGCGCGCTGCCAGGAACCCACGGTGCCATACGGGCCACACGCTCAGGTCGTCTGTCAGGCCTGCCGCGCCGCCCAGCAGTCCCCCCGGCCAGGACCGGTCGTTTGGATCAGGCCGGGATCGCCCGGCACCGCGCCGCGGGTCCCGTCAGTTGGGGAAGGAGAAGTAGAGCGCCTCGCTATAGAAGGACGCGAAGTGCCTCTGCCAATCGGCTCGGACCGAGGCCAGCCAGTCGTCGCCCTGGCCGGCGATCGCCGCCTCGGCCTTGGCGACGGCGTCGGGAATGTCCTCGAACGCCAGACCCCGCACGCTCGCTGCCGGATCGTCGCCAGTCATCGAGACGATCTCCCCGGTCTCGAGGACGAAGTGCTTCGCCTGCTGCTTCTCGAGGTGGGCCCTGGCAACGCATTCGGCTAACTCCGCGTCGTCCTCCAGGCCCTTGCCGACCGCACGCAGGAGGTCGCGGAGTAGCTCCCACGTTCAGCGTGTCCATCTGCTGCGGTGCCGGCAGCTTCCGCCCGTCCTGGGCGACCAGGGTGAAGTAACCGCCGTGCAGGTGGATCGGATGGATCATCTCCGGTCCGGTGCCGAGGATCCATCCTGGCCCATATCCCGTCCCGTCAGTCCGGACTACGGAAAAGTGGATCAGCGAGGTCGGAGGGTGGACAAGCGGGCCAGAAACTGTCCACGAACTACCAGGCGGCCAGGGAGCCGCCGGCTGACCGGTTCTGCGTTCGAACATGCCGGCACGCCGCCTCGTCCCGCGCCGGTGAAACGAGCGGACCGTCCCCGCTGCCGCTGACTGGGTGCGGGGTCCGCACCAAAGGAGCGGGAGAGGTCAGCTCTGGGCGGTGGGCCGCACGACGATCTCGTTCACATCGACCGCGGCAGGCTGCTCGATCGCGAAAGCGATGGCCCGGGCGATGGCCTCGGGCGGGATCGCGATGTGGTCCCGCATCCTCGTGATCTCTGCTCTGACCTGGCTGTTGGTTGACGCCTCGGCGAAATCGGTGGCGATCGGACCGGGCGAGACAGTGGTCACCCGCAGGGAGTCGCCGGCTTCCTGACGCAGTCCTTCGCAGATGGCCCGGACCGCGAACTTGGTGCCGGCGTAGACCGCCATCGTCGGCACGATGCGAAACGCGGCCGTGGAGGCAGTGGTGATGAAGTGCCCGACGCCCTGTGACCGAAAGACCGGCAGCGCGGCGCCGATTCCGTGCAGCACACCCTTCAAGTTGACGTCGACCATGTGGTCCCACTCTTCGACGCGCAGATCGTCGAGAGGCGAGATAGTACCGACTCCGGCGTTGCTGACGAGTACGTCGAGTCGACCGAATCGCTCACCGGCCAGCGCGACCATAGCGCGCAGGTCCTCTCGCCGAGTCACGTCGGTGCGGATCTGTATGGCTGCGCCACCCGCCTTCTCGATCCGGGTCACCAGTTCCGCCAGGCGCTCGGACCGGCGCGCGCCGAGGACGAGTCGCGCGCCGCGTTCGGCGAGCAGCAGCGCGGTCGCCTCTCCAATGCCGCTGCTGGCTCCCGTGATCGCCACTACCTTGCCCTTGATTCCGGACATGAAGGCGTCCTCTCCGTCCTTGGCACCGAGGCTGGGGTACTGAGCGGCAGCAGGTCCCGGTGGAGCGTCCGGAAGCTGTTGCGCACTGGACGGCCGGGGGCCTGTGTGACCGTGTCAGGCCGTCGGCAGCGCCGTGGCCCTGTGCTCGCACACCAGTCTTCAGGAGCTTTAGCCTGGTATCCAGACCGTATTTATTCTGGAACTGAAGGTGCCCGTCATGCCCAAGCAGCCGGATCAACGCGACCAACGCCGTCAGCTGAGTACGTTTCTGCGCAACAGGAGAGAGCGCCTCACCCCTGACGAGGTGGGCCTGCCCAAGACCGGCCGGCGCCGGACGCCGGGACTGCGGCGAGAGGAACTGGCACTGCTGGCCGGGATCAGCGCCACCTGGTACACGTACCTGGAACAGGGGCGGGAGATCCGCGCCTCCGAACAAGTCCTGAACGCCCTCGCCGCGGCGCTGCGGCTCGACCGTCACGAGCGCGATCATCTCCTCCAGCTTGCCGATCACGCGCCTGCGCCCGAAGTCGAGGAACGCGAGCCGCTGACGGCCGACGCGGGGGCCGTCCCCCTGTTGCTCCAGCCGCACCCGGCGTACATCATCGGCGGCAACTATGACGTTCTCAGTCACAACCAGGCGGCCGACGAACTGTTTCCGAATCTCACCACCGAGGCGGACCGGCCAGCCAACTTCGTCCGCTGGGTGTTCCTCGAACCGGTGGCCCGGGAGGTTCTGCTCGACTGGGAACCCGAGGCACGCGGCCTGCTCGCCCGACTTCGGACGCTGGCCGCACGCCATTCCGGCGACCCGCGGTACACCCGACTGATCGAGGAGCTGAACGAGGGCAGCCCGGAGGTGCGGGACTGGTGGCCCCAGTACGAGGTGCAGGCCCGGCACAGCGGTCGCAAACGGCTACGGCATCCGCAACGAGGAGCGATCGATTTAGCCTACACCGCTTTTCACGTGGCCGAACAGCCGGAGCAGACGCTTGTGGTCTATGTCGACTGCAGTGAACTGCCCGACGGGGCGAGGCCGTGACCGACCCCGTCTCGAACGGGGTGCTCAGCTTGACCCCGCCCCACCGAACCTGGCGACCCTGGGCCTCATCTGGCAACGCATCAGCCCTGGTGGGGGCCCCGCAGGTCGATCCGCGCTCGGTGAGGAACTCCAGCGTCATCATCTTCGGGTCGACCGGGCACCGGTGGGGCCGACCCGGGACTGCGGGTTCGGGTGGGAAGCCGTTGGCTCGTGCGGGTTCGTTGCAAGACCGAGCCGGTAGCGCAGCAGTAACAGAGCGGTCGTGTCGGCGACGGGGGCAAGTCGGGTCAGCAAGGTCTGGACGACAGGGTCATCTCCCGCGCGAACGGCCACGACGATGCCGTTGATGAGGTCACGTACTGCCTTGGGCACCGGATGACTGTCCTGCTGGGGCCGCGGGTGCGCGTTGTGTCTGTCCACATCGCCTCGATACCCAGGCCCGCCCAGGGATGCCCCACCCGTTCAGGGGAATGACCTCGACGCCGGCCATATGGCACGGGGTGACGATGCTCGGCGTCCCTGGTCCCGCCTTCCCAGTGGTTCATCAGGAGCGACAGATGGGTGCAGGCAGGCGAAGATGCAGCCTCGATGATCACCCGGTGAGTGAGGAGGAGATCGTCGAGCAGTTCGGTCTTCACGCAGACGCACCGCATGCCTCCCCCGGCACCCGCACAGACCGTTGCTACTGAACTTGATCGGGTGATGTCGGGGCCGTTCGGCTGAGCGGTGAGCCTGGGGCGCTGTACTGCTTTCGCTGTGAGGTATGCGCAGGGCGGTGGATTGACCGACGCTGAGAGGGACGCCCGAGAGCGGGTGGGCCTGGACGCGGTGACCCGGTTCGAGGCCGGGGCGACGAACCGCGCTGTCGCCACCGCGCTGCGCGTGTCAGAGCGATCGGTGGAGCGGTGGAGACGGCAGTGGCGCGAAGGCGGTGCGGCTGGTGTCGCCTCGAAGGGTTCGCCTGGGCGCCCCAGGCTCTCTGACAAGCAGATCGCCCGGCTGGAGCGGGAGTTGGAGTGCGGCCCGCTCGCACATGGCTGGCTCGATCAGCGATGGACTCTCGCGCGTCAAGAACTTGATCGGGCGGCTCTTCCACGTCTCCTACACGGTGGAGGGCACGTGGCGACTGTTGAAGCGGCATGGGTGGTCCTGGCAGCAGCCCACTCGCCGCGCGATCGAGCGTGACGACGCCGCGGTAGAGCTCTGGAAGAAGGAGGTCTGGCCGCGGGTAAGAGTGTCGCGGCGGAGTGCGGCGGCTGGATCGTCTTTGAGGACGAGGCCGGCCAGTCGATGACGCCGCCGCGTGCCAGGACCTGGGGCCGGATCGGACAGACCCCGGTAGTGCGGCTGCGAGGCCGGGGCTCGGGACGAGTGTCGATGGCGGGCATGACCTGCTACAAACCGGGCGAGCGGTCCCGACTGATCTACTCGGTCCGCGAGTACAACGGGCGCAAGGACCAACCGAAGGGCTTCGGCTGGCGGGACTTCCGCGACCTGCTGGTCCGCGCCCGCATCCAGCTCGGCGGACCGATCGTGCTGGTCTGGGACAACGTCCGTATCCACCTGACCGCACCGCTGCGCGAGTTCATCGCCGCGAACGCCGACTGGCTCACCGTGTTCCAACTGCCCACCTACGCACCCGACCTGAACCCGCAAGAAGGCGTGTGGTCCCTGGTCAAGCGTGACATCGGCAACCTCGCCGCCGCCGACCTGGACCAGATCACCCGCGCTGTGAAGCGCACGCTCAAGATGCTGCAGTACCGACCCCACGTGATCGACGGCTGTCTCACTGGCACCGGCCTGATCCTGGACCGCTGATCGCGTCGAACGTTTGTCGGGGGTCTCCTTCGTCCGCACGCACCCCATGAGAGAGGATGCACGCTACCCGCACCAGCTAGGCCAAGTGGAGGCGCACTGTGGGAGAGCCGGAACCAGTCGACCTGATTCACCTGGCAGACGCAGACGGCGACCGGTGCATCGTTCGCGTCACTGGGCGTTATCAGCCCGGCATCCTGACCGGTCATGACACCTTGCGCGCCGATGTCCTGGTGTCCACCAGCTTCCTCGACGCACGCCTCGAGCTCTACCTCTTGCAGCGGGATCTCTCCGCCTGGGAACACGAGCTCGAAGGGCTGGTGCCCGGTGGCAACGTGGGAATCGGCGGCGGCCGGGGTCTGGAGCTTGGCATTCGCCTCAACGAGGATCAGTCCGTGTGCGTGACGATCCACGACCCCGACCGGCTCTCTACATTCTTCTGGATCCGGCCACAAGACGACTGGATCCTGGACCACCGAGTCCGACTGGACCGACTTCAGCAGGTCTGGCCAAGCGAAGTAATCGAGACCGCCCCCATGGTCTACGAGTGGAGTCCAGACCGTAGGCACTGAACACTTCAGGCACGGCCATCGGGGACCAAGCCGCTACCTTTCTCGCCGACGGCGGCCGCACACCCATAAGCCAGACCAACTGGGCTGGCCGACATCCCGAGTTCAAGTTCAGTAGCTGGAGGCCATCGTGGGGTGGCCAATACCCACGTACTGCCGCGCTTGTGCCTCGAAGTCGCCAACGGCGGGTTCGGACCAAGCAGCTTGTTGATCAGGCTTCGACGGTGTTCTCGTCCTCGTCAACATCGTGTCGTGGCCGAGCCAGCCACAGGCGTCGACCCTGGTGACACGCACGGCGTTCAGACCGCCGATGAGTGGAGATGAAACGAGGGGCAAGCCTCCGCCAACTCGCCAGCGGCCTCGGGGGTCAGACGGTAGAACTCTGGAGGCTGACCGAGCTTCGTGGTGAGTCAGCTGCGGGTGATCGACATGGAACGCGACTGCTGCGGCGCGGCGCCCGCAACCTGGGAGGACCCTGCCTGTCCCGGGCACGGCGACTGGTCGATGCTCGGCGCCGGGGGCTGCGGCACCATGGCGGTGCATGTGGGCTCGACGCCCGTACACTTCGATGTGGCCATCCCCGGTGAACTGCTTGCTAGGCTTACCTGGCGCAACCGCCAAGGTCGGACTCGCCGTCTGAAGTACGCGGTGGATGGCCGTCTTGAACCGACCGCGACCGTTACTCACGCGCTCACCGCACTGAGCGTTCCAGTGCACCCCGATGATCGGAAACCCACTGATAGGCCGCCCGAAGGTGCCTTACCGCCCCTGCGTCACGGAGCCGGGCAATGGCGACGTCACCGGCATCAGCCCGGGACTCGATGCCCCGCCAGCACCGGTCCTGCCACCACAAGATCGTGGACACGAGACGTTGCCGGTCCGCCAACTCTTAGATGTCAACGATCAGCCTCAACCGCTGGGCAGCCTCCTCGACATCGGTGACCGAAGGGCCCAGTTCGACGTACTGCCAGCAGACATGAGCGATGTCGTGGATCCGCGCGCCCGGCGCCGCAAGGTCCCAGTCGATGAATGCCGCTGGTCGAAGCTCTCCCCCGCACAGCTGATAGACCGTGGTCTTGGACGACAGGTCGTTGTGGCACACGACTTCTTGGTCGCCGGCCAGCGGGGTGCCGGCAGTCAGGTCGTGGAACTCACGCACGAGCCGGGCGACCGTCGCCAGACTCTTGTCGGATGAGACAGCAGCAGGTTGTCGCGGCTCCCATGCCACATGCCCCTCGAGGTAACTGAGGACTTCACGGCCCTCGTCGTCCATACCGAGATATCGCGGAGCACCGCTCCCACCACGTGCTTCAAGCAACCTCAGCAGATCACCCACCGAACCTCGTGCGAGTCGAGACTGGACGGCGGACCGTGTCCCCGACACGAACGACCGTATTGACGAAGCCTCCGGCCAAGGGCGACTCAGGCATCCGTCTACCCTGCCCGATCGTCACCTCGAACTGCCATTGACTTGTCCCGACGCTTGATCTGCCCCGGCACAACTCCGCCAGATGATCTACTCAGCAGACAGTCGTTCACGGCCGACGTGAGCATGCCGAGAACCGGTCACACCAGCCCTTTGACCTGCTGCTTCAAGTTGGCGGAGACTCATTGGTGCGCACGCCCGATCCGCCGGGGAGGATGCGGCGGATCGGACGGTAGCCGGACGGCTCTGGCGGCGTCAGCTCACCAGGTTCATCCAGGTGTTCGGGCCGACGACGCCGTCCGGGGTCAGTCCCCTGGACCTCTGGAAGGTGATCACGGCGTTCCGGGTGCCGGCCCCGAACCGGCCGTCCACGGCCACGGAGACGCCGTGGGCCTTCAGCTCCTCCTGGACCGCCTTCACGGCCGCACCGCTGTCGCTTTGCCGCACGGTGACGACCAGGCGCTGCCAGGTGTTCGGCCCCACGATGCCGTCGGCGGCCAGGTTCCGGCTCCTCTGGAACGAGACCACGGCGTCCCGGGTCCCCGCCCCGAACCGCCCGTCCGCCGCGAGGGAAGCCCCGTGCGCGTCGAGCAGGTACTGCACGGTGACCACCTGGCGCCCCGTCGCGCCCTGCTGCACCAGGGGCCAGCTCGGCGCGGGCGGCGGGGGCGTGTAGTCGCCCAGGGCGAAGGTCTTCAGATCCTTCCGTGTGCCGTGGAAGACGTCCTGATCCCCCGGGAAGGGGCCCGACTCGGCGGTCTGCCAGACGGTGTAAGTGTTCCAGCCGGCGGCCAGCGGGGTGGGCGTACCGGACTGGTTGACGATCCACAGCGGGACGGTGCGGCCGAACCCCCGGTAGTTGCCGGTGCAGGACGCCCACCAGCCGGCGGAGGTGTAGATCACCGGGTGGCGGCCCGTTCGTGCGCGGTACTCGTTCACGAAGGCCGCGATCCAGTTGGTCATGGCGCTGCGGCTGAGCCCCCAGCAGGTGGCGCCGTGCCCGTTGGCCTCGAGGTCCAGAGCGCCGGGAAGGGTCATGCCGTCACGCTGCCACCTGCCGCCGTGGGCCAGGAAGTAGTCGGCCTGTGCGCGTCCGCCGGAGGCGTCCGGGCGGGCGAAATGGTAGGCCCCGCGGATGAGTCCGGCGCCGGCCGCCCCTTGGTACTGCTGCGGGAAGTAGCTGTTGGTGTAGGTGACTCCTTCGGTCGCTTTCACATAGGCGAAGGCGGCGCCCATGGTGGCCGTCTTCTTCCAGTCGATCGTCGGGTTGTAGCCGCTCACGTCGAGCCCCCGCACCAAAGCGGTGGACCGGCTCGCCCCGGCCGTCGCGGTGGTGTCCGCGTGGGCCACGCCCGCGCCGCCGGCGCACAGGGCCGTCAGCGCGGCGACGGCCGCCGCACCGCGGGTTCGCCACCCGGCTCTCACCGGGGCGGCACCGCGCCCGTGGGGATGCGTCATCGCTGTCTCTCCGTTCGTGTTCCGTGGTCGGTCATGGCCTGCCCCCGCCGGACGCGCCGGCAGGGGCAGGCGGGGCAGCCGGGCATGGGCCGCTACGGGCGCACCAGGCCGTAGAAGACGGAGCCCGACAGCGAGTAGCTCTTGTCGTAGACGCCGTGCCGGCCGGAACCGGCGGGATCGGTCGTGTTGCCCGAGATGACGCGCACGGTCGCGCCGCTGACCTGGTCGACGACGCCGATGTGGTACCGGTTGTGCGCACTGCCGAAGATGATCAGGTCCCCGGGCTTCGCGGACTTGAGGCCGCTGGTGCCGACCCACCTGTGGTGCTGGACGGCCCAGTCGTAGACGTTGGGCACGTACGTCATGAAGGGGATGCTGACCCCGGACTGCCGCCACACCCACGTGGCGAAGGCCGCGCACCACTCGGTGCACACGCTGTAGGGCTTGCCGGGAACGCACTGGTGGGAGTTGGCCGTGACCCCGATCTGGCTCCGGGCGGTCTTCACGATCTTGGTGCGGAGCGCCGAGGTGGCGTGGCAGCTCTTGACGATCCGCTCGATGCCCATGGCCTTCATCGTCTGCTCGCCGGCGATGCCGTCGGCCGACAGGTGGTGCTTCGACTGGTACTTCTTCACCGCGCTCGTCGTGCCGCTCCCGTAGTCACCGTCGGCCTGCACCCCGGCCTTGGTCTGCACCTGCTTCACCTCGGAGGTGAGCCCGGCGAGCGTCTGCGTCCCGATGACGCCGTCGACGGCGAGGCACCGGTCGCTCTGGAAGGACTGCGTCGCCGCCTTGGTCCTGGGGCCGCCGACACCGTCCACCTGACCGGCGCCGTAGGCCAGGCCGTTCAGGTCCCGCTGGGCCAGCTTGATCTGGGGGGAGGTGGCAGCCGGCCTGGCGGCCGTCGAGACCGTCGCCGAAGCCGGGCCCGGGGCGGCCGCCAGGGCGCCGGTCGCGACCGCGGCGGTCAGCAGACCGAGAACGGCCCGCCGGGCCCGCCGCACCGGGCGGGTGGCCGCAGGAATGTTCGTCAGCATGTCCGGTACTCCTCAGGTTCAGGGAGAAGAGAAGGTCGAGTCGGGAAGAGGGCGGCCTGCGTTTCGTTGCAGCTGTACGGCCATCTCTCTCGTCCCTGGACGGCGTCGGCCGTTCCCCCGCGTCAGCCGGTCGCCGATTCGGTTCTACGGCAGGACGCGTTGTCCGGTGTCGGTGAAGAGTCTTCGGACAACCGGCTCCGGACAAGTAGGCTCCCGGCGACGCTTCTCCGACCTTGGGGGTATCAAGTGCCGCGGAGAGAAAAGCCGTTGGAGGACGATGGCAGCGCACTGACCGGCTTCGCCGCGGAGCTGCGCCGGTTACGGGACACGGCAGGCAAGCCCACCTACCGTCAGCTCGCGGCGGCGGCGCACTACTCGTCGACGACGCTCGCGGACGCGGCCGGGGGAAGAAAGCTGCCCACCTTGGAGGTAACGCTCGCCTTCGTCCGGGCGTGCGGCGGCGACGAGGAGGAATGGAAGGCGCGCTGGCACGAGGTCGCCGCGGGTCTGGCCTCCGCCTCGCCGCACGAAGGGGACGACGCGGGCCGGGAGCAGGATCGGCCGTGCCCCTATGTGGGGCTGTCGGCTTTCCAGCCGGAGGACGCGGACCGGTTCTTCGGGCGTGAGAGGCTCACGGACGATCTGGTCGCCCGGGTCCGCGCAGCCCGGTTCTTCGCCGTGTTCGGGGCGTCGGGATCCGGCAAGTCCTCGCTGTTGCGCGCCGGTCTGATCCCTCGTCTGCGCGGGGGCGATGCGGTCGGCGGTCCGGGCCTGCCGGTCCTGCTGTTCACCCCTGGAGCGCATCCGCTGGAGGAGTGTGCCGCCCGTCTCTCGGCCTTCGCCGGGGGCACGGCGTCCGCCCTTCACAGAGAGCTCAGCACCGACTCCCGGTCCCTGCACCAGGCGGTCCTCCAGGCACTCGTCAAGGCGGACTGCCCCGACGACACGGATCTGTTGCTGGTCGTCGACCAGTTCGAAGAGATCTTCACCCTCTGCCGGAGCAAGGACGAACGCGACCGTTTCGTCGGCGCGTTACTCACGGCGGCCCGAGCCGCCAACAGCCGTACCCGCGTGGTCATCGGAGTGCGGGCCGACTTCTACGCGAGTTGCTCGCAGCACCCCGAACTCGTGGCGGCTCTCCAGGACGCGCAGTTGCTGGTCGGCCCCATGTCGACGGAGGAACTGCGCCGCGCCGTCAGCCGGCCGGCGGTCCGCTCCGAGTGCGCCGTGGAGACGGGCCTGCTGGCCCGGGTCGTAGCGGAGGCCACCGGACAGCCGGGCGTCCTGCCGCTGGTCTCCCACGCCATGCGAGAGACCTGGCTGCGCCGTCGCGGCAACACGCTGACCCTGAGTGGCTACGAGGCCGCGGGCGGCATCCCGCACGCCCTGGCCAACACCGCCGAGGCCCTGTACGAGCAGATGACGGCCGAGCAGCGGCGGCTCACCCGCTCCGTACTGCTGCGGATGGTGTCACTCGGCGACGGAACCGACGACACCAAACGGCCCGTGGCGCGCGAGGACCTCGGCCCGGACAACGGTGCCGTTCTGGACCTCCTCGCCCAGGCGCGGCTGGTCACCTTGGACAGGGACAGCGCCGAGATCACCCACGAGGCACTGCTGCACGCATGGCCCAGGCTGCGTCAGTGGATCGACGAGGACCGGGCAGGTCTGCTCATGCACCAGCAGATCACCGAGGCGGCCGCCGTCTGGCAACGGCAGGGCCGCGACCCCGGTGCCCTGTACCGGGGCGGCGTGCTGGCCGCGGCGCGTCAGTGGGCCGCCACCCGTGGCGACGGTCCGGCCGCCGGCCCCCGGGTGGAGGAGTTCCTCGCCGCGTCCGTCCGGCACGCGGGCCGCGCGGCACGTCTGCGCCGCGCCGGAATCACCGCCGTGTGCGTGTTGGCCCTCGTCGCGTCCGTGGCCGCCGGAGTAGCGCTCAAGAAGAGCGCCACCGCCCAGGCCGAACGCAACAACGCCATCGCCGGGGAGGTGCAGACCGAGGCCGGCCAGTTACGGCAGACCGACCCCTCGCTCGCCGCCCAACTGGACATTGCCGCCTACCGCATCCGTCCGCGGCCCGAGCTGCAGACCGACCTGATCAGCGCCGCCGGCGCCCCGGTGTCCAGGCTCCTGACCGCCGGAAGCGGCACCGTGTTCGCGGTCGCGTTCAGCCCCGACCACCGCACCCTCGCTGCCGGGGGCTCGGACGGGCGGATCCGGCTGTGGAACGTCGCGGACCCGACCGACCCGGTGCCGGTCGGCCGGCCCGTCGACAGTCACAGCAAGTGGGTCTACTGGCTCGCCTTCAGCCCCGACGGCCGCACCCTGGCGTCCGCGGGACGCGACCACACGGTGCGGCTGTGGAACGTCACCCACCCCGCACACCCCGCTGTCTGGGGACAGCCGCTGACCGGTCACAGCAGCTACGTCTTCTCCGTGGCCTTCAGCCGGGACGGACACACCCTGGCCAGCGCGAGCGACGACGGTACGGTCCGGCTGTGGAACGTCGCGGACCCGGCGCACCCGCGGCGGCTCGGACGCCCCCTCAGGGGACACGACCACGGCGCCGTCGCCTCGGCCGCGTTCAGCCCCGACGGGCACACGCTCGCCAGCGCCGGTCACGATCACACCATTCGGCTGTGGAACGTCACCGACCCGGCCAAGCCGCAGCGTCTGGGGCGGCTCACCGGCTTCCGGGACACCGTGTACTCCGTCGCCTTCAGCCCCGACGGCCGTCTCCTGGCAGGCGCGGGCAACGACCGCACCGTCCACCTGTGGAACGTCGCCGACCCGACCGCGCCCGTCCCGCTCGGGAAACCCCTGGCCGCACACGACGACACGGTCTACGCGGTCGCCTTCAGCCCGGACGGACGGGTCATGGCCACCGCCGGAGCCGATCACACCGTCCGCCTGTGGAACGTCACGGACCCCTCCGCACCCGTCCCGCTCGGGCAACCCCTCACCGGTCACACCGAATACGTCTACTGGCTGGCGTTCAGCCCGGACGGGCACAGCCTCGCCTCGGCCGGAGCCGATCACACCGTCAGGCTCTGGAAGCTCCCGGACACCGTCATCCCGGACCCGAGTTACGTCAACACCGTGGCGTTCAGCCTGGTGCGGCACATCATGGCCAGCGGCAGCACCGACAGTACCGTCCGATTGTGGGACGTCACCGACCCGTTGCGGCCCACGCCCCTCGGCCGGCCTCTCACCGGCCACCGCAACGCCGTGCGGAAACTGGCGTTCAGCCCCAGCGGGGGAATCCTGGCCAGCGCCAGCCGGGACGGCACCATCCGGCTGTGGGACGTGCGCGATCCCGCGCGCGCCAAGCTTCTGGGCAGTCCGCTCACCGGCCACCGGGGCGAGATCAGCTCGGTCGCCTTCAGCCCGGACGGCCGGACGCTGGCGAGCGCGGGCATGAGCGATCAAAAGGTCCGTTTGTGGGACGTCTCCCGGCCGGCGCACGCGACCGGCATCGGTGAGCCGCTCACCGCGCACACCGGAGCGGTCACTGCTCTGGCATTCAGCCCGCGGGGGCACGTGCTGGCCACGGCCTCCGCGGACGACACCACCCGCTTGTGGGACGTGACCCGCCCTTACCGGCCTGCCCTGCTGGGCCGGCCGCTCGCCGCCCGGAGCGGCGGTGCGTACGGCGTGGCGTTCAGCCCCGACGGCCGGACCCTGGCCACCGCCAACGTCGACCACACGGTACGGCTGTGGAACGTCACCGCCCCCGCACGGCCGCTGGCCCTGGCCGAGCCCCTGCTCGGTCACACAAGCTTCGTGTACGGGGTCGCCTTCAGCCCGGACGGCCACACTCTGGCCAGCAGCAGCGACGACCACACCGTCGTCCTGTGGAACGTCACCGATCCGGAGCA
Organism: Streptomyces sp. NPDC049915; assembly: GCF_040656475.1. Taxonomy (NCBI): domain Bacteria; kingdom Bacillati; phylum Actinomycetota; class Actinomycetes; order Kitasatosporales; family Streptomycetaceae; genus Streptomyces; species Streptomyces sp. NPDC049915. Next base: position 377,045 of record NZ_JBFAMH010000003.1, on the reverse strand, counting down.
TCCGTCCCAGCTGGGCACCGCCCTCGTCGGCCACACCGGGCCGATCGACGACGTGGCGTTCAGCCCTGACGGCCACACTCTGGCGAGCGCGAGCGACGACCATACCGTGCGGCTGTGGAACCTCGACGTCAGCCAGGCGATCCGCCGCCTGTGCGCCTCGACCGGCGCCGTCACCGCGCGGCAGTGGCACCGGTACATGCCCGAACCGTCGCTGGACCAGCCCTGCCCATGACGTGCCCTGCAGTGGCAGCACACCGGGCCCACTCTCCTGACCTGCGTGTCTGAGCCGTCGTTGTCCGGCCGCTGTTGTCCGGTGCCCGCTCACCGGCACCGGACAACGATGACGTACTAGACCGGTTGCAGGTGCCGGCCGGCCTGCACGGCGGCAGCACCTGGCGGCCCCACGCCCTCCACGTCTCCTGATCGCGGGTGACGGGCTCCGTCTTCCGCCTGGCCGGGGGGCTTCGGGGACCGCACCGCACCTGTTGTGGTCACACAGACACCGGGAGAGAACGAACATGACGATCATCAAGCGGACGCCGGCCCGTGCCGGAGTGCTCATGGCCACGGCGGCGCTGGCGCTGGGCGCCCTGGCCGGACACGCGGAGGCCCGCAGCGCGAACATCTCCAGCTGGAACAGCAGGTCCGACTGCGACGTCCGGAGCCGTTACGACCTCTGCCTGTACTACTCCCCCAACGCCAAGAACGCCGCGTACCGGACGACGTTGCTCAAGGTCGGCGACCTGGGAACGAAGCGGTTCGGCGGCAGCGGGGCCGGCTACGGCCAGAAGGTCCGCAACAACGCCGCTTCCGCGCAGAACGGCACGGTGTGCAACGTGGGCATCTGGTACTCGACGAACTACCGCGGGGACTCCAACTGGCTGTCGCCCCACAAGGGCGGGAACCTCACGAGCTGGATGCGGAACAACGAGGCGTCCATCGCCGTCTCGGACCACACCCGCTGCCCCGGTCTCGGTCACTGAGCCGAGCAGACCCGTGAGTACGCGGTGCCCCGCCGATGGGCGGGGCACCGCGTGCCCGATTGCCGAGAAAGCGATGGCCATGGCCTACGTCTCCGCACCCGCCCCCGCACGACCAGTACAGCGTGAACGACGCACACCGCGTCGGCGGCTACCACGACGCGTCGCACTCGCCGGCGGCGCGCTGGTGCTGGCCGCCCTGAGCGCGTGCTCGTCCCGGTCGGCCCAGCCGTCCCATCAGGCTGCACCGCCCGCGGTGGGCGCGATTCCGCGGATCGTCGGGGTGGAGCACCTTCATCTGCCCGTGGAGCGCTACATGTTGACCCCGCGGCAGGCCCTGGAATACGACGAGGTGGACGACGCGGCCGTACGGGCGTGCGTGCGGAGGTTGTCCGTGCCGTACCCTGCGGCGGCCCGCCTGCCGGCAGGTTCGGCGGCGGAGCGAGAGGCGCTGGACGCGTACACCGTGCTGTACCGGCGGTACGGGCTCACCGACGCCGCGGAGGCCCGGACCTGGGGTTACCACACCCCCGCCCCCGAGCCCTCCGGAGCCACCGCGGCGAAGGCGGCGAAGCCTTCGTCCCTCTCAGCGGCGGCCCAAAGTGTCCTCACGGGGGTGGACAGCTCGGGCACGCCCCTCACCTCGTACCGTGGCCGGCCGGTCCCCAGGGGCGGATGCCTGGGCGAGGCCGAACGGCTCCTCGGCGCCGGGGCTTCGCAGGGGCCAGGCACCGATACGGACGGAATCGTCACCAGCATCAAGGCCGACGGCTTCGAACGGTCCATGTCCGATCCCCGGGTCACGAAGGTCTTCTCGGCATGGTCGGCGTGCATGAACGCCCGGGGCTTCAGAATGACCACCCCCATGGACGAGGTGCCCTCGTCGAACGGCGCGACCCCGCCCCGCAGCGAGATCGCCCAGGCGCGGGCGGACGTCGCGTGCAAGGCGCGCACCAACCTCGTAGGAGTCTGGTTCGCGGTCGAGTCGGCCTACGAACAGGCCGCGATCGCAGAGCACCGCGCGGAGCTGGACCGGGTGGCGAAAGCCCGCGACGCCACGGTCCGCGCGATCGACCGGCTGCCGCACGGCAACGAGAACCAGTCATGAGGCCGTCGCTGCGGCACGAGCAGAAGACCTCGCCGACGTCTCCCCCACAACTGTGCGGGTCGGCCGAGCGCGCGACGCAGGCCGTGGCGTTCACTGAGGTCGCCTCGGCGCTCGTCTTCTCGCCCGGACGGCGCCGTGCGTAAGGGGGGATCGGCCGGCGTGCGGCAGTCCTACCGGTCGGAGGGGACGACCCGGCCCCCGGAAGGCGATCAGGACGCCTTGGGGCGCCAGCCGAGGGAGGAGTAGAGGCGCTGGCCTTCCTCACCGGCGATGAGAAGACCGGTACGGGCCCCCCTGCGCCACGGCGGCCTCCGCCAGAGCGCTCATCATGGCGCGGCCCAGGCCGCGTCTCGGTGCGCCGCGTCCGTCTCGATGCGATCGGCGATCGCATCGGCGCCGATCACTGCGATGGTGCCGCGCGCCGCCACCTCTCCCGAGGAGAGGCGTGGAGGGAAACGACCGTGACCGGGCCCTCCGTGCGGACCTCGCGCTCGTACGGCGCGGCGGGCGCGTGCCGCGGGTGCTCGGTCAGATCGGTCGTCATGAACCACTCTGACCGGTGGAGGGCCGAAACCCACCACCGCCGCCGCCGCCCGCCGAGGCCGCCAACCCCACCCGCCGAGCACGCGAAACAGCCCTGACCAGCGTAAACACCAACCAGGCCTTTTCACGCCAGAGCTACCTACAACGAACCCAGCCACCCTCGACGCAGAACACATAGCCCCAGCTCACACACCCCACCCCACCCGCTCGAACCGCCAATTCCATCTCTCAGCGAACCCACACCCCCAGACCAGCCACCACCCCGCACACCAACAAGCCCCCTTCCAGCGTCAACCGCCTTCCGGAGTGCTCACCCTGCGGGATGCCATCCGTTCCACTGAAAAGTCGCGCCTTTCGGTATGGGGCGTCCACCCCCACGGCAACTGATGATCCGTACATCACATCGGCGAACGGAGACACCTCGTGCGCATGACGGACATCCAGCACTGTGAGGTCCGGCCCGGACGACTCGTGGAGTGGACGCTCGATCCGGCCGCCGCCGCGACGGTGAAGGGCCTCCCGGAGGACTCCCGGCCCCCGGCCTATATCCAGGAGTCGCACATCAGGGCCTCCCGGTCCGTGCGTGAGGACGGATTGTTCGTACCCACCTGGATCGGCGTAAGTTTCGATCTCCCCGGCCGGACGGACCTGGACGTCCTCCAGGACGCCCTGCACGCCTGGACACTGCGGCACGAGACACTGCGCAGCGGCTTCACCTGGTCCGGGCCGCCCGACGACGAGATGGTCCGGTTCACGCTCGACAGCGAGGACGTGCGCCTGCACCGGGAGGACATCGGCGACTTCACGGACGAGACGGCGCTGGCCGTGCACCTCCAGAACCGGTTCGACATCGTGGCGGACGCACTCCGGTGGCCCAACTTCATCTACACGGCGGTCTTCCGGGACGACAGCACCAGCGTGTACATGGCCTTCGACCACAGCAACGTCGACGCCTACTCGCTCCAGAACATTCCCGCCGCCCTCCACGAACTCTGTGCGGCGGCCGCGGCGGGCCGCTCCCCAAAGCAGCAACCCGTCGCCAGTTACGTCGACTTCTGCCAAGCCGAACGGGCGGACGCGGACCACATCGACGACGGCCATGACACGGTGGCCCGCTGGCGGGAGTTCATCAAGAACTGCGACGGGCAGCTGCCGAATTTCCCCGTCGATCTCGGCCTGGACCCCGGCGGGGGACTGCCCCCGCAGAAAGTGCTGTGCGAGCCGCTTGTGGACGCCGACGACGCCGCCGCGTTCGAGGCACACTGCCGCCCCTACGGCGGCAGTCTGGTCGGCATGTTGGCGGCCACCGCGCTCATCGTCCATGAGATCGCCGGGGAACCCGTCTTCCGCACCGTCGTACCGTTCCACACCCGGGCGACGTCCCGTTGGTCGGACTCCGTGGGCTGGTACGTCGGCGGGGCACCGGTCGAGATCCAGCTGGCGGAGCTCCGCGACTTCCACGGAGCTCTGGAGAACGCACGCACCGCACTGCGCGCCAATCAGCGGCTGGCCCGCACCCCCCTCGAGCGGGTGCTGCGACTGCTCGGAACGGACTTCCGCCCCACCTCTCCCGACCTGTACTCCCTGGTGTCCTTCCTCGACGCCCGCTACGTCCCCGGCTCCGAGCGGTGGGCCGAGCTGAAGGCCTACGGACTGGTCAGGGTGTCGTACGGCGACCGGGTCTGCGTCTGGGTCAACAGACTCCACGAGGGCCTGTGGTTCGCATGCCGCTATCCGGACACCGACATCGCGCACAAGAACCTGTCGCTGTACGCGACCCGGCTGCGGGAGGTGATCACCAGCGTCGCGCGGGAGGGCTAGCTTGATCTTTACAAGCCATCTCAATCGGCGAGCAGATGCCGGGAAAAGGCTTGGTTGGACTGGTGCAGCAGGGGTTGAATTCCGGCGTGGAGAACACCTGTGCACCGGCACATATAGCGGTGGAGAGCGAAGACGCACAGACCCTGGCTCAGCTGCTGGCCAAGGGAGGGGATCCCGATGAGGTATGCCACAACATGACTCTCCTTACGCACGCCATTGATGCGGAAGGCGATGGCGCCTTGCAGAGCGGCAGTCCGCTGACTGTGCACACCACCGCAGTGCTCCTGGCCTTCGCCGCTGATCCGCAGCTCCCAGGTCCCGACGGGCAAACGCCCATGAACCTCGCCGTTCACTACGGCCACAACCTGGCAGTCGAGCTGTTGCAGCGGCACATCAGCGGGTGAGGCGGCGCAGGGAGATGAGGGTGCAGGCGATGCTGGTGAAGGCCAGGAAGTGGCTCGCTTTGCGTTCGTAGCGCCGGTGCAGGCGTCGGCAGCCGGCGAGCCAGGCCATGGTGCGTTCGATGGTCCAGCGGTGCCGGCCCAGCCGCTGGCCGGACTCCCTTCCCTTGCGTGCGATCCGAGGTGCGATGCCCCGCCCGCGTAACCATCGCCGCAGGTGGATGCAGTCGTAGCCCTTGGCGCCGTGGAGCTTGCCGCCGTTCGATGTCCCGCCAGTGCCAGCCGATCCGCGCCGCGGCCGCGTCATGGGGCAGGCTCGCCTCCTCCCACGCCACCCGCTCGGAGACCACGCAGCCCACCAGGTCCTCGTCCAGGGCGAGCGCGGCCGCCGTTTCGTACATCGGCCGGCCCTTGAAGTAGTCGGCCATGACCAGGTGCTCGCGGCCGACTGGTCGCCGGGGACCGGCTGGTAGGCCGGGTTGCGGGGCATGAGCCACACCCGCCCGTCCTGTCGGCGGAGCACCTTGATGGTGGCCTCGTTTTCCAGGAGTGCGGCGACGATGTCGCCGTGGTCGGCGCTGACCTGCCGTCGCACGGTCACGATGTCGCCGTCACAGATCGCCGCGTCGATCATGCAGTCGCCTGCGACGGGAAACCGACGGGTTCGCGGAACTGTCGAACCGAGCTTCAGGTACTGCATCGTTGCTGCTCCTGCCTTCGTCAGCGGCTGACAAGGGGAGCCCAGGACTTCGCGCGCACTCGAAGATCACCCGGCGGCCGTTGCTGCCCGCAGGTGACCGTCCGGCGCGCGGCGGCGTGGGAGCCGCGGGGCGGGCGGCCGGTGCCCGCATCCTCGGTGCGGACGACCGGCGGCGGGCCGGTCGGAGTTGTGGGAGGACGACGGTGCCGACGGCTGCGTGCAGGCTCAGGACTCCGGCGGGGGCGGCTCCACTGCGCCTCGCCCTGGTGTCGCCGGCGTGGGCCGCTCCCGGCCCGCCGCCGACGGACGACGGCCCGGTGACGCTGTGCGCGCCCGAGGGTGTGCTGCGCGGCCCGGGCGGACAGCGGGCCCAGGTCAGCCTGTGCGTCGGCGGTGGCGCGCCGACGATGACGGTGTCGACGCCGGCGAGATGCCGCCGGCCCGGAAGCGGAGGGCGGCCGGCGTGCGCCACGTCGGGCACCTGGACGGCGCGGCGTGACGGGGGCACGGCCGCCTCCGGGACGCTGCCGTACCCGGGCCCGGGCACGTACGACGTCGAGGCCGAGGGACGGGTGCGGTCGGTGCCGGCCGGTGTGGACGTGTACGGCACCGTGCGGGCCACCCCGACACAGACCGCGCCCCTGCCGGAGCCCGGGTACCGGTTCGAGGTCGGCCGGACGGTGCCATGGGTCACGGCCGTGCTGCCGTGACCCCGCGCTTCCTGCGAAGGGGGCGCAGGCGGCGGGCGGTCGGGGGCCGGGGCCCTGCCGGGGCTACCGCAGCGGGAAGGTGCGGCCGTGCTCGGCCCGCGGGCGCGGGCCGTGGATGCGGCGCTCGTGGTCGCCGTTGCGCAGCTGCTGGAGTCAGTGAAGACGCCGGTCGATCCGGCGGGTGAGGCGGAGGCGGAGAGCGAGCCGGAGCCCCCGGAGCCGGTGAAGTAACCGCGCTTCACAGACGCACACACGGACATCGTGCGCCAAAGCGCCGCTCCCCGATGACCGAGGGGGCGGCGTTTTCGCGTTTCACCAGGCGCCACCTCACACATTCGGGTGGTCCCGGGGCCAAGCTCTGTCGCGTCCGGGCCTGCTGTGCCACGCTCCTGACAGCGAATCAGTTGCCTGCGGCAACGCCCAGCCGCTGCCCTGACGTCACCCGACCCGCCCGCCGTTGCACCCGCTCACGGCCCGGCAGTCCGCATCAACTGCCGCCCCTGCGCAATGCCGCACCTCTCCTTCGGCCTTCTCCGGCACCGAACCTCGCCCTGCCCTGCTCAGCTCACGAAAGGCAGTCAACCGATGCTCGGATGCGCCCAGTTTCTCCGGAAGCGGGCAGCCCTCGTGCTTGCCGCGACCGGCCTGGTCTGCGCCACCCTCACCGCCCTCCCCGGGAAGGCCGATGCCGCCCGGGCCGCGGTCGCCCAACCCGTCGTCGGCCAGGCGCTGTTCGATGACTTCAACTACGCCGGCTACACGGATCCGCAGCTCACCCAGCACGGCTGGACCCTGAAGTCGGGCCAGGGCGGACCCGGTGTTCCGGGAGCCACCTGGCGGCCGTCGTACATCACCTTCACCACGGAGTCCGGCGGCAACTCCCTCATGACGTTGCGCGCCAGTAGCAGCGGCACGGCCTCCACCACCTCCGAGAGCGAGATTCACACGCAGCGCAAGTTCTTCCGCGGCACCTACGCCGCCCGCGTCCGCTTCAGCGACACGCCCGCGGCCGGACCGGACGGCGACCACATGGTGCAGACCTTCTTCACCATCTCGCCGCTCAACTTCCCCCTGGACCCGGACTACAGCGAACTCGATTTCGAGTACCTGCCCAACGGCGGATGGGGCATCCCCAGCAGCGCCCTGCTCGCCACGTCCTGGGAGACCTACTCGGACACCCAGGAGGTGAACATCTCCACCCAGGAGCGCGCCGGTTTCGACGGCTGGCACAACCTGGTCATCACCGTCGACACCGCGAGTGTCAACTACTACATCGACGGCAGGCTCTTCGCCTCGCACGGGGAGCCGTACCTGCCCGAGACGTCGATGGACATCCGCTTCAACCACTGGCTGATCGACCTCCTGGGCACGACCAGCAAGCGGTCACGCTCGTACGAGGAGACGGTCGACTACGTGTATCACCTCAAGGACCAGGTGCTGACCCCGGCCGAGGTGCAGGGCGTCGTCGGTGACTTCCGGGCGCGGGGGGTGACCTTCGAGGACACCGTCTGAACCGGCGCCCACCGCAACGCCGTTCAGGCGGCGCCCTCCGCGTGGTCCGTGCCGGCGAGCGGCAGGAAGGCGGTGATCGTGGTGCCCCGGCCCTCTTCGGAGTGCACCTCGGTCCGCCCGCCGTGGTTGGCGACGATCGTGTGCACGATGGTCAGCCCGAGACCGGTTCCCGGGATGGCCTGGTCGGTGGCGTTCGAGGCGCGGAAGAACCGCTGGAAGAGCTTCTGCTGCTCGGCCGCGGGGATGCCGATGCCGGTGTCGCTGACGCTCAGGACCGCCTCCCCGTCCCGCTGGTCGGTACGGACGCTCACGTTGCCTCCGCCGGGGGTGAACTTCACCGCGTTGGACAGCAGGTTGATCAGGACCCGGTCGAGCTGGTCGCCGTCCGCGTGCAGGACAAGCGGCTGCTCGGGGCACGTGGTCTCCAGTGAGACCGAGGCGGCATCGGCGGCCGGCCTCATCGCGTCGGCCGCCGATGTCACCACCCGGCACAGGTCGACCGGTGTCTTCCGGGAGGTGAACGCTCCCGACTCGATGCGGGACAGAGTGAGCAGGTCCTCGATCAATGCCCGCAGCCGGTTCGCGTTGCGGTCGACGATGTCGAGCATGCGCAGCTGGGGCGGGTTGAGCGGACCGGTGTCCTCGTCCTTCAGCAACTCGATGTATCCCACGATGCTGGTCAGAGGGGTGCGCAGCTCGTGCGAGACGGTGGACAGGAAGTCGCTCTTGGCCTTGTCCAGGGCACGCAGCTTCTCCACCAGGCTCGACTCCTGCTCGTACAGCAGGGCGGTGTGCAGCGCCCGGCCGACACCGCTGGCCATGGACTCGGCGATTTCCATGTCCACCGGACGCCAGGGGCGGTCGGAGCTGGTACGGGCCACGGCCACCGCACCGATCGGTTCCTCGCCCACTCCGACGGGGATGACCACCGCGGAGTCCAGGTCCAGCTCCGCCGCGGCAGCGCGGTTCTCGGCCGGCATGCCGGTCTCCCCGAAGGAGCCGGGGGCGCCCGGGATCGGCCGGCTGTCGGAGGTGTACTGGGGAATGTCGGTGAGCAACCACACCGTTCCGCGCCGGTAGTGGTCGCGGACCACGTCGGCCGGGAGCGTGGGAATGCTTCTCCCCTCCTCCTCCGACAGCAGGCCGCGCTGTGCGGACCACACCCGGACCAGGGGGAACTCGGCACGGTCGTTCTCGGCGAGCAGGATGAAGACGTAGTCGGCGGCCAGGACCTCGCCGATGCCGCGGCACGCGGTGTCGAGGACGTAGTCGACGTCGAGGCGGTCCCTGATCCGGATGCCGGTCTCCCTCGCGGCCCCCGACAGTCTCTGCCGCTCCTGCTCGACCGTGAGCAGGCGACTGCTCTCGTCCGCGAGCAGGTTGACCGACCGGGCCACCGCCCTGATCTCCTCCGGACCGTCCTCGTCGGCCCGCGCCGAGTGCTCCCCCGCGGTGAGCCTGGCGAGCGTCCGCTCGGTGTTCCGCAGCGGTCTGGTCAGGGCACGGGTGGTGCGCATCGAGGTGTACACGGCCACGGCGACGGCCGCGACCACCGCGACACCGAGGCCCGCGACGCCGAACCGGATCACCGTGTCGGCGTGCTCCTCCAGACGATTCCCTTGAGCGGCCAGTCGGTCGCTCACGCGGTCGTTGGTGGCCTGGAACTCCTCGAACCGCCGAGTGGCCTCACGAGTGAGCGCGGCGGCCCGCTCGCTTCTCGGGGCGGCGTGCTCCTGCGCCGCGGTGACGCGCAGATACGCCTGGAGCTGCCGCTGCTGCGTCGCGAGTTCACGTTCGTCCACCACTCCGTACCCGCGAAGGTCGTCGATGATCGCCGGAATGGCGTCCCGGGCCATGCGGAAGGCGTCGAGTTCGGCCTGGTCGCCTGTGATCAGATAGCCGCGCATCGAACGTTGCGCGCTGACGCCCGTGTTGGCCAGGCGCAGATTCTCGTCCTCGGCGGGGTGCACCCGGTGCGTGAGACGGTCGTGCCGGCTCTCCAGCAGCAGCGCGCCGGTCAGCGTACCGGTCCCGCACAGCGCGATCAGCAGGGTCAGCAGTGCGAACGCGAGGCCGAGCCGACGCGCCACCGGGGCGCCGGCCCTTCCGGAAACGTTCATGCCCGATCACCTCCGCCCTCACTCGCCTGACTGGAAGAGCCGAATCCGGCGCGGGTCATCGAGCCCCATTCCTGGGGGGACCGGCGCAGCCCGTCCCACAGCCCGCGCAGCCGCCACCACGCCGTCAGCTGGCGGTATCCGATGTTCTCTGCGAGCACCCCGATGAGAACGCCCCGGACGTCCCGCCACTGCGTGAACCGGTGGAAGGCGTACTCCTCCACCACGACCGACACCATGCTGACCACGAGGGCGTAGACGTAGGCCGCGAGCAGGAAGTGCCACAGAAAGTCCACGTTCACCGCGCCGACCAGCACGCCCAGGGGCACCAGGACGAGGCCCGCGAGCTCCACCAGCGGAGCCAGCAGTTCGAAGACGACGTGGAAGGGAAGGGCCAGCAACCCGATGCGGCCGTAGGCGGGGTTTCCGATCATGCGGCGGTGCTTGATCAGGATCTCCGTCAGGCCGCGGTGCCACCGCCGCCGTTGCCTGGCGAGGACCTTGCGCTGCGAGGGCGCCTCGCTCCAGGAGATCGGCTCGGTGACGAAGACGATGCGGTAGTCGCGGCCCTGCTCGCGCATGTGCCGGTGGAGGCGGATGACCAGTTCGGCGTCCTCGCCGATGCAGTCCGGGTCCATTCCGCCGGCCGCCACCACCGCGTCCCTGCGGAACAGGCCGAAGGCACCGGCGATGATCAGCAGACCGCCGAGCCGGGACCATCCGGTGCGGCCGAGGAAGAAGGCGCGCAGATACTCGACGACCTGCACGCGTCCGAGCAGGTCGGGGGGAGCGTGCGGCTCGACCACGCGGCCGGCCACGACGGTGCAGCCGTTGGCGAGGCCGATCGCCCCGCCGGTGGCGACCACCCGCATCGGGTCGTCGCTGAACGGCTTGGCCACGGCGAGCAGCGCCTGCGAGTCGAGGATCGAGTCCGCGTCGACCATGCACAGCAGTGGATAGCGCGCCAGGTTGATCCCCACGTTGAGCGCGTCGGCCTTGCCGCCGTTGACCTTGCGGGCCACCACCAGGGGCACCGGGCCGCCCCGGGGCAGATGGACCGAGGTGACGTCGCCGCGTGCGGGGACGTCACGGGGGACCACGCAGTCGACCTCGACGAGGTCGAAGGCGTCCCGCAGGGCGTCCAGCGTGCCGTCGGTGGATCCGTCGTCGACGATGACGACCTCGAACACCGGGTAGCGCAGCAGCAGCATGGCCCGTACCGCTTCGACGATGCCGGCTGCCTCGTTGTGCGCGGGCATGAGCACCGAGACGGGCGGGGTGAACGGGCTGGAGGCGGCGTCGTCGTAGCCCGCGAAGCGAGCCCGGCGCGCCCTTCTGATGAACTCGCGGACCGCCAGGAGGACCAGTACCAGGTAACCGGTGTTGATGGCCAGGAAGTAGATGATCACCGCGTTGTCGGTCACGGCGATCACGGTGTGCACCACGCTGAGCAGCTCCGCCCACATCCCCTCGCCGGCCGCGCTCACAGCGCCACCTCCACCCGGAGGTCGTGGCGCGCACCCCCGACCTCCCATTCGTCGAGCGCGGCCCTGGCCTGGGCGGCGGCCGGTCCACCGGGACGGTCGCCCGCCGCCGCGCGCAGCACCGCCTGCCCTGCCGGACCGAGCTTCAGCAGCGCGCGGGCCGCGGTGGCCGCCACATGCGGGTCGGGGTCGCCGACCAGCCAGGCCAGCCGGCCTGTCGCGGCGACGGCCCCGAGACTGCCGAGGGCGCCGACCGCCACGATGCGCAGGGCGGCCGGCCCGCTGCGGCCGACGGCCGCGAGCAGAGGTTCCAGGCCGTCGGGCATGCCGAGTCTGCCGAGCGCTCGTGCCGCTTTGATCCGTACCTCTACGGAGGGATCCTCGCGCAGCGCGCGGGCGATCACGGACGCCTGGGAGACCGCGCCGGTCGCGCCCAGCGCCTCGATCGCCACCGCCCGGACGAGGGGTTCCGGGTGCTCCAGCCCGGCCGCGACCCTGCGCTGTGCCTCCGGCCCCAGCGAGACGAGGGCACCGGTGACCACACCGGGCGCCACGGGCCGCGGTCCGTGCAGGGACTCCAGGAGGTACGGCACGGTTGCCGGATCCCCGCACCTGCCCAGCGCGCGTGCGGCGGCCAGCCGCACCTCGCAGTCGCGGTCGGCCAGCAGACGGCACAGCGCCCCGGCCGCGGGGCGGTGGCGGAGCTGACCGAGCACCTGCGCGGCGCGACCCCGGCGGGCCGCGCTGAAGCTCGACAGATCACCGACGGCGTCCACGGCGGCGCCTCGGAGCTCGTACAGGCGGACCAGCGCCGTACGGGCCGCACCGGACACCTTGGCCAGCAGCGCCGTCAGGGTCGGCTCCAAGGCGGTCCAGGTCCGCCTGTCGGTCCCCGCAAGCAGGCTCAGCAGCTCGCTCTGCTCGTCCTCCTCCGCGCACAGCAGCTGCATCAGCAGACCGCGCACCGGTGCCACGAGGCGTTCACGTCTGTGCCGGCGCAGGCCGCGGACGCCGCGGCTGACGACGATCATCAGGCTCAGCGTCACCACAACGGCCGGCAGACACAGCAGCGCGCCGCTCACGATACCTGTGGGAATCACCGTTCCACCCGGCTGAGCAGCGCGGTGACCCTGCTGGACAGTTCGCGGGGGCTGAAGGGCTTGATGATGTAGTCGTCGGCGCCCGCCGCGAAGCCGACCTCGACGTCCCCCTCCTGCGACCGCGCGGTGATCATGATGACCGGGAGCGTCGCGGTTCTGGGCGCGGCGCGTAGTGCCCGGCACACGTCCAGGCCCGACATTCCCGGCATCCGTATGTCGAGCAGGGCCAGGTCCACCGTGTCCTCGCGCGCCGCTTGCAGCGCCGCCAGGCCGTCCTCCACGGCCGTGACACGGTGACCGCTCTGGGTCAGCTTGAACGCCACCAGACCGCGGATGTCCGCGTCGTCGTCGGCTATCAGGACGTGGGCCATTACTCCTCCTGTGACACGGCAATCCGGTAGGACTCCAAGAGCCGGGCCACGGACGACTGCCGGAACGGCTTGGCCAACAGTGCGTCCGCGAGGTCGACCAGGTCCTCCGGGTCGAGTACCGAGGAGACGACCAGATGGCAGCTCTGCGTACGCTCGTCCGCCCGTAGCCTGCGGATGACCTCCCGGCCGTCGATGCCGGGCAGCATCACATCGATGACCGCGATGTCCGGAGGGTCGGCGAAGGCGAGGTCGAGCCCATGTTCCCCCGAGGAGGCGACGGTCACGGGGCATCCCAGCTCGCGGAAGTGCCGTGCCAGCAGGGCGCTCACGTCCGGGTCGTCCTCGATCACGAGTACGCGCGGTGGCACCATCACCGTCCTGTCCACGAAGCAAGACCGTCATCCACCAAAGTAGGGCCGAAGTGTCACCTACGCCACATTTATCCCATCCGCCCCATCGGGGCCGGCCTCCCCTGACAGGAGGTCGGCCTTCCTGCTGCCGGGCCCGGAGCGTGACACGCCGGAAAGCAGCAGTGGCTGTATCCGACCGGTTGGTAAGAGCGATGGTCGGGCTCTGACGCCTGGCACCCTGAAACTCGTCTGACGCACACCGCCGCGCAGGATGGCTCAGGGGTCATCACCACGGAGCTGCACGGGAACCTCGCCCTGGGGCGGCCCTTCGCGGTAGCGTGCGGCACGTGGAGTTCCAGCCCCGTTGAGCGCGCCTCGGAGGCGTTCCAGCAGTCGTTGACCGCAGGGGAGATCGAGGCCGTGTGCCGGCGCGCGTTCGGCGGTGATGCCGTTGTTGTGTCCGTGGTGGAGTTGGGAACGGGCATGTACGACAACGTCTATCGCGTGGCTCTGGCCGGGCGGGATCGGCCGGTGTTTTTGCGGGCGGCGCCAGCGCAGGATCGGCAGTTCCGCACCGAGCGACACCCGATGAGGAACGAGTTCGCCAGGCGGCGGGAGATCGGGACGCGTTGGCGGCGCCTTCCCGCCTCGTGACAGGCCCTGCTCGCCCTGGCCCACCCGCGGTGCGGCGACACCTGTCCCCCAGCCGGCCGCCGGGTTCGGCACCGGGATCGTGACTGTCTACTGCTACCTACGCGAAGCCGTCGGCCCTGGCCGCCATCGCCCCATCCCTGGCCGAGGCGATGCGGACGATCCAGCAGAAGGCGCTCGTCATCCTGGACGGCACCCTGCCGCCGATCGACCGCATCGCCGCCGGCATCCGCTGCTACTGCGGGGAGAGGCACAAGCGCCACGGCATGAACGTGCAGGTCTTCACCGATCCGTTCGCACGGTTGCTCTGGGCCTCGCCGGCTCTGCCGGCTCGACCCACGACCTGACCGCCGGGCGCGCCGGCACCGACCTCAGCACGACGGTGGACCGCGCCCCCACCAGGGGGCGGGCTGATCATGCGTCGTGGGGCGTGGTGGTCGACCGCCTCATGACCTACGGTCCTCGGCCTCTGCCTGCCGGGGCGTGGTCCAGCTGTGGTGAACCCCGTACGGCTCCCGATCGTCCGTCCTGGTCACCTCGGGGGTGTCGAAGCCCTGGGTCAGTACCAGGCTGCGCAGGGTGCCGTACCCGAGCAGGACGGTCGCGGCCGCGGTGAACATCAAGCCGAAGGTGTCGTCGTACCCCAGGCCGTCGCCGGTCCGCAGCACATGCACCAGACCCCAGCCGCTCAACACGGCCAGCAGGGCCCACACCGGCCACAGCAGCCGGTGCATGCGCCGCCGCTGCCGTACGTGGGCCGTGGACCGGAGAACGACCCGCAGCCGCGCCTCGCAGTGCTCGCAGAACACGCTCATCTCGCTCGGCCGCTCGGCGAACCGGTCCAGGCTGCCCACCTCCGCGCTGACCAACGTCGCCGTCTGTGTGCTGTCACCGACGTGCCGCGTGACGTAGGTGTGCGTGATGCTGTACTGGAACTTGTCCAAGATCTCGCTACCCACAGCGCCTCCCCCGCTCTCCCGGCTCCCGCCGGTTTCCTTCCCGTTCTTGACGGTTCACACCCGTGGGGACAGGGATGGGTCCAGCTTGATCTTCAGCCTGTGCGGCGGGGCCGTGGGGTGGCTGACTTCTCAGCCGAATTGCCCGCGACCTCACCAGCTGGATAGCCGCCCGAGACTTCCCCGGACGGCCGAACAAGCAGATCAGCAGGTTCTCAAACACGGCCTACGGTAAGGGCGTGTTGTGAACGTGCTTACTGTGGGTTCGGGAGCGAGCGGAGGGGTGGCCCTTGATCAGCGCGGCTGGGCTTCATACCCTCGCTCGATGGAACATGACGATCTTCCGACCCTTGAACTCGCCTTCCCGGGTCCGGAACGTGACCGTGGTGTGGCGGCGATCCTGAACGGTCAGAAGACCGCGCTCACGGGTCTCCTGGAGATCTACGAGCACACCGGAGAGGCAGTACCGGTGACCGGCCAGCGATTCTCGGTGCTTGATTCCGAAGGTCGTCCGGCCGTCACGATCGAGCTCGTCGACGTGCGCGTCGTTCCCATGAAGGATATCGACGACGACTTCGCGCGAGCCGAGGGACGCGGATACTCCGACGTGGCCGAGTGGCGGGCAGCCCACGAAGAGTTCTTCCGGAGCGATGGCGTGAGCGAGTACCTGGGACGCACCCCAGTCATTGATGACGGCACTCTTGTCGTTGCGGAACGCTTCCGAGTGGTCGAGCCAGACGACTCGGGTGGTCAGTGACCCGGCTCCGACTCGATGAGCATCCGGGAGGATCAACCGGACAGGCCCTGTGGGTACTGGGACGGCTGCTGGTCATAGCCACTCGTTGACGACTGCGACCAGCACGGTTGCTTCGTAACGGACGGCGAGCCTGTCGTAAAGCGCGACTCGCTCTGCCCGGCGCCTGGACTCCGCTACTGGCCATCCCCGGCGTCGCGTCCCTGCTCCGCCAGACCCCCGATACCGACGGCGTCAGCGGCCTGGTGACGGCGATGATCCTCATCACGGCGATGGCCGTCGGCGCCGGAGCCACCGTGTGGACCGGCAAGGGGGACGGCGACCAGCCGACCATGGTGGGGCTCGTCCTCGCCTCCACCTTCCTCAGCCCGCTCACCCTTCCCCTGCTCATCGGCAGCCTGCTGCCGCTGCTCAGCGATGGTTACGCGGGCACGCTCGCCGGGGCCGCGCACACCGCCCCTGGCGGATTCGCCCTGATCGGCGCGGTCCTGCCCTGCGCGGCCGGCACTCTGTGCCGTCTGGCACTGCCCGCGCCGTGGCTGAGCCGGTACTCGGCGTCATCGAGCCGGTCGCCCTGGTCGGCTCGCTCGTCCTTACCTACGTCAACGCCTGCGGCGCCTCGGCTCCTTCCTGGCCCGCCCGCGCCCTCTGCTGCTCGCCGCCGCGTTGACCGTGACGGCGAGCGTCTGCCTGCTGTCGTTCACGGTCGGCAACGCCGCCGCACGCCTACTGAGACCGGACGCCCCGGGGGCCTCGTCACTCACGCTCGCCTGCGGCATGAACGACAGCAGCGCGAGCGCCGTTCTGATCACCCACCACGCTGCCCGCAAACCGCAGTTGCTCCTACCCGTCCTCGCCTACGGTCTGCTGCAGAAAACGGCCGCCGGCCGAGTGGTGAGCCGCCGGCGGCCTCGCACCCGCTGTTCGCCCCCGCCGGACCCCTGACCGGCCATCGGGCCGGCCGCGCAACCTCACGCTCGCTCCGTGCGCACCACCGGGTCGTCATACCCCAGTACCACCTGCCCGGCGCTGTTCAGCCCTCTGGTACCACCGGATTCCGCAGGTCACGGACTTAGCGTGAGGGAGAAGGCGCCAGGCGTTTCGGGCGCCGCATTCCGAGAGAGGTGCGAATGATCGAGGCACAGCAGCTCACCAAGAGGTACGGGGAGAAGACAGCCGTCGACGGTCTGGACTTCACCGTGAAGCCCGGCACGGTCACCGGCTTCCTGGGGCCCAACGGTGCGGGCAAGTCCACGACGATGCGCATGATCGTCGGACTGGACGCGCCGACCAGCGGCTCCGTCACCGTGAACGGACAGCGCTACGCCCGCCACGAGGCGCCGCTCCAAGAGGTCGGGGCGCTGCTGGAGGCGAAGTCGATCCACCCGGGCCGCTCGGCCCACAACCACCTCCGGGCGCTCGCGCTCACCCACGGCATCCCGCGCCGCCGGGTCGACGAGGTCGTCGAACTCGCCGGTCTCGGCAGCGTCGCGAACAAGCGGGCCGGCGCCTTCTCCCTAGGCATGGGCCAGCGGCTCGGCATCGCCGCCGCCCTGCTCGGCGACCCGCAGACGGTGATGCTGGACGAGCCCGTCAACGGCCTGGACCCCGAGGGCGTCCTCTGGATCCGGAACCTGCTCACCGCCCTCGCGGCCGAGGGGCGCACGGTCTTCGTCTCCTCGCATCTGATGAGCGAGGTGGCACTCGTGGCCGATCACCTGATCATCGTCGGGCGGGGACGGCTGCTGGCCGACACGACCGTGCAGGACCTGGTCCGGGAAGCCGGCGGCGACACCGTACGCGTCGCGACCGACGACCCCGCGCGGCTGCGGGACGTGCTGGCCGGGCCGGGTGTGGAGATCGCCGGTCGCATCGGCTCAGAGGAACTGCAGGTCACCGGTATGTCCGCCCGTGAGATCGGCCTGAAGGCCGCCGAGCACGCGATCCCCCTGTTCGAGCTGACCACGAAGGCGGTGTCGCTGGAGGAGGCGTTCATGGAACTGACCCGTGATGCCGTCGAGTACCACGGCACCACCACCGGCACCGAGACCTCCGGGAGCGCGGCATGAGCACCCTCACGGCAACCCCCGAAATCCCCGAGACCGCCCCGACGGCGCCCGAACGGCCCGTGTACCGGGTGACCGGACGGCGCGTGCTGTCCTCCGAGTGGGCCAAGCTCTGGTCCCTGCGCTCCACGTGGATCACCCTCGGCCTGGGCCTGCTGTTCCTCGTGGTCTTCGGCGTCATCGCCGCGAGCCACTACAAGTCCAGCCTCGGCTCCGGCCGGCACATGGACCGCGACTTCGCCACCGCGACGGCCGCGAGCCTGTCCCTGTTCGGCACGAACTTCGCCCAGCTCGCCCTCGGTGTGCTCGGCGTACTGGTCACGGCGGGCGAGTACTCCACGGGCATGATCCGCTCGACGCTGGCCGCTGTGCCGCGCCGGCTGCCCGTCCTGTGGTCCAAGGCGGCGGTGTACGGGCTGGTCGCGCTGGTGATCGCGACCGTCGGCGCATTCGCCGCCTTCCTCATCGGCAGCCGGATCGTCTCCGGCACGCCCGCCGCGATGGGCCTCGGCCACGCCGGCGTCGTCCGCAGCCTGTTCGGCGCCGGGCTCTACCTGGGCCTGGTCGGCGTGATCGGCACCGCTCTGGGCGCCCTGCTGCGGTCGGTGGCCGGCGGCATCTCGGTGCTGGTCGCCGCCCTCATGCTCGTCCCCGGGCTGGTCTCGCTGCTGCCCAGCTCCTGGCAGGGCGACATCTCTCCCTACCTCCCCAGTAACGCGGGCGAGTCGGTCTTCGCCCTGACCCACGACTCGACCGCCCTGTCACCAGGCGCCGGGCTGCTGGTCTTCCTCGGCTGGACGGCGCTCGCGCTGGCCGGAGCGGCGTACCGGCTGCTGCGCAGCGACGTCTGAGCGGCGGCGACCCGCATCATGGTCCGGTGACCTCGATGACCACCGAAGATCTCAGCGGGATGGGACCCCTGGTCGCCCGGCTCGGCCGGGCCGGCCAGCGGCTCCGGCATGCCGACCGGGCCCGTCCGTGGGTGCTGGACACCGCGGTGGTGGTCGTCGTCTTCCTGGTGTTCTGCCTGCCCGACCTGCTGCACGCGGTCGGCGTGATCGGCGGGGACGGTGACGGGCCGCGCCGCTTCCGCCTGGCGTTCACCCGGTTGCCCGTGGCGGGCATGCTGGCCCTGCAGGCCGGACTGGTGGTGCCGCTGCTGTGGCGGCGCCGCGCGCCCGCCGCGGCCTTCGGCGCGGTCACGGCCGTGTTCGTCCTCCAGTGGTCCCTCGGCGCCCTGCTGCGTGCGGACGTCGCCCTCTTCGTCGCCCTGTACAGCCTCGCCCTGCACGGGCGCCTGCGGCAACTTCCGTGGGCGTGCGCCGTCGCAGCGGGTGCGCTGAGCCTGGTCGCCGCCCGGGTGTCGGTGGCGATGTCGGTCTGGGACGCACTGTTCTTCCTGTTCAGCACGGCGACCGCGGCCCTCGCGCTCGGCCTGATGATCCGTATCCGGCGCGCCCAGCTGGCAGGGCTGCGTGACCGTGCGACGCGGCTGGAGATCGAACGCGACCAGCGGGACAGACTCGCCGTCGCCTCCGAACGGGCCCGAGTGGCCAGGGAGATGCACGACATCGTCGGCCACAACCTGTCCGTGATCATCACCCTCGCCGACGCGGGAGCCTACGCCGCCGGCGCCGCTCCGGAGCGGGGCAAGGAGGCCCTGCACCTCATCGGGGACACCGGCCGCCAGGCCCTGAGCGAACTGCGCAGGGTGCTCGGCGTCCTGCGCGAGCCGGACGGCCCGCGCGGGGAGCCTGAACTCAGCCCCCAGCCCGGTCTCGCGGACATCGACGCGCTGTGCGAGGCGGTGCGCGCCGCCGGCCTGGAAGTCGTCTACCGTACGGCCGGTGACATCGACGCCCTCGACAGCGGGGTGCAGCTCACGGTCTACCGCATCGCGCAGGAGGCCCTGACCAACACCCTCAAACATGCCGGTGCGGGCGCCCGTGCGAACCTGGCGGTCCTCGTCGAGGACACACGGCTGACCATCACCGTCCAGGACTCCGGCCCATCCACACCGGTCGGCCGTCCCGGCCCGGCGAACGAGGAAGGACACGGCCTGGTGGGCATGCGGGAACGAGCGGCACTCTACGGAGGGCACGTCAGTGCGGGCCCGGCCGGCGGCGCCGGCTGGATGGTGCGCGCCACCCTCGACCTCGCTCCCCAGGCTGGCGCCCGATGACGACCGTGCTCATCGTGGACGACCAGCCGCTCCAGCGATACGGCTTCCGCATGCTCCTCGACTCCGTGCCCGAGACGGAGGTGGTCGGCGAGGCCGCGCACGGAGCCGAAGCCGTGCGCAAGGCCGCCGAACTGCGCCCCGACGTCGTCCTCATGGACGTACGCATGCCCGGCATGGACGGCATCGAGGCCACCCGCCGTATCGTCGCCGCCGGCGGCCGTTCCCGGGTCCTCGTCCTGACCACCTTCGACGTCGACGAGTACGTCTACGCGGCCCTGCGCGCCGGAGCCAGCGGCTTTCTCCTCAAGGACGCCCGCCCCGAGGAACTCCTCGCAGGCATCCGTGCCGTGGCCGCCGGCGACGCGGTGATCGCGCCTGCACTCACCCGCCGCCTGCTGCACGAGTTCGCCCGTCTCGTGCCACCCGGCGGCAATGGCTCTGCCGAGGATCCGCGCCTCAGCGCCCTCACCGACCGCGAACGGGAGATCCTCGTCGCCATCGGCAAGGGCTGGTCCAACGGGGAGATCGCCACGCATTTCGTGCTGTCGGAATCCACGGTGAAGACCCACGTCGGCCGCGTTCTGTCGAAGATCGGCGCCCGCGACCGCATCCAAGCGGTGATCTTCGCCTACGACCACGGCCTGGCCCGACCTCATGCGGACTGAGCCCGCGTCACTGGCGACGGACACGCCCCCTCAGACAGCGGATGTCCGTGTACACCACTCCTCGGCCTAACGGAGGGAGTGGCCCGCAGCCTCCAACCGTTGCTGCAGTCGAGTTGCCTGGGCCGCCGCGCCGGCGGTCGACCGTTGGCAACCGCCCGGAGCTCGCGCCGGAACGGATCCAGCACACATGAGGCCGGGAAACCCCATGAACACGTGAGAACTACGGAGGGGTGCTTTCCAGGCCAGGAGCGGTGCAGCCAGCGTTTCCGCCGGTCACAGCTACGAGGGAATTCACTTCTGCAAGGCGAACTGGTCCGCTCTCCATCGTCGCTGTCGCACGGACCGACGACAGCGGCCCGGCTACCGTGCGTGCGGTGCCGAGGGACACCACTGGCGGACCGTCCGGGCGGGCAGGTCCCGAAGACCTGCCTGCGCCGCGCACGACCCTCCCGCGCACTTGACGATGCCCCGCACCGATCGGTGCGGGGCATCGCGCTCTTACTTGCCTTCGCCCTTCTGGGCCAGCGGGAGCGTCGCCCTTGGTGCGCGGCTGGGGGACCTCCGCCTCGGCCGGAGGCCTGCGCACCAATCGACGTCGCCGGTGGCGGGCTCGGCCTGCGCCGGGCGGGGCGCGGCGCTTCGGGCGGTAGCGGCGGTGGTTTTCCACTCTGTACTCTAGGTAGACCTACCTACCTAGTTTGGATTGTGATGAGCGAGACCGACGTGAGCGCCGCGCGACGGCGGCCTGCCCGGGAACGGCTTCTGGAAGCGGCGGCCCGGCGCTTCTACGCCGATGGCGTGGCGGCGACGGGCATCGACACGATCACGGCCGAGGCCGGCGTGGCGAAGATGAGCCTGTACAACAACTTCTCCTCCAAGGCCGACCTGGTCCGGGCCTATCTGGACGCCCGGCACGAGGAGTGGCTCGGTCTCTACCGGGCTCGGCTGGAGCACGCCGACGGTCCCCGTGAAGGTGTGCTGGCCGTCTTCGACGCCTACGCGGACCACGCGGCGTTCGCCTACGAGCACGGCTTCCGTGGTTGCGGGCTGCTGAACGCCGCCGCCGAACTCCCGGTCGGCGATGAGGGCCGCGCCGTGGTGCGCGCCCACAAGGAGCAGGTCGAGCAGCTGATCGCCGGTCACCTTCAGCAGATGCTGCCCGGTCGGCCCGACAAGGCCCGTGCGACGGCCGAGCACCTGTCCTTCCTGCTGGAGGGCGCGATGGCCCGCGCCGGCCTGGAGGGCGATGGCGAGCGCGTCCAGCACGCCCGCTCGATGGCCGCAGCTGTGCTGGACCGGCTGTGACCGGCCACGGCCGGTCCGCGGGAGCCGGGGCCCTGTGTGTGCTGGCCGCCTCCGTGCTGTGGGGTACGACCGGCACGGCTGCCACCTTCGCCCCAACCGTGGGCCCACTGGCCATCGGCGCGGCGGCCATGGGTCTGGGCGGGCTCCTCCAGGCCCTCATCGCCGCTCCACAGATCGCCCGCGACGCCGCCGGTCTGCGTGAGCAGCGCGGCACGGTCCTGCTCGGCGCCGCTTCGGTGGCGGTCTATCCCCTGGCGTTCTACAGCTCCATGCACCTGGCCGGAGTCGCCGTCGGCACCGTCGTCTCGATCGACACCGCCCCGCTCGCCTCCGCCCTGATCGAACGCGTGGTGGACGGCCGCCGACTCACGCGCCGCTGGATGTCCGCGGCCACACTGGGCCTGTTCGGCACCGTCCTGCTCTGCGTGGCCGAAGCCGCTCGCGCCACCGACAACACCGGCCGCGCCTCCACGACCGGCACCCTGCTCGGCATCGGCCTCGGACTCATCGCCGCCGCCACCTATGCCCTCTACTCCTGGGCCGCGCACCGGCTCATCAGCCGCCAGATCCCCTCCCGCGCGGCGATGGGCGCCGTCTTCGGGACCGGCGGACTCCTCCTCCTGCCCGTCCTGGCCCTCACGGGCGCGCCACTGGTCGCCTCCTGGTCCAACGCCGGAGTCGGCGTGTACATGGCGCTCGTCCCGATGTTCGCCGGCTACGTCCTCTTCGGCTGGGGCCTCGCCCAGGTATCCGCCAGCACCGCCACCACTCTGTCCCTGCTCGAACCGGCCGTCGCCGCTGTCCTCGCCGTCCTGGTCGTCGGCGAACATCTCCCCGCAACCGGCTGGGCAGGCATCGCCCTCGTCATCACCTGCCTCGCCGTCCTCACCACCCCCACAGCCACCCGCCACTCACGCAACCGGCCACGGAACTGTGCGGACGACAACAGCAACCAGCCCGTGAGAAAGGTCGCAGACGCCGCCCACAGGCGGTGACCATCGAACACGACACGATTGAGGCACCTATTGGACGCCACAGCTGCCGAGCTATACCGCCACGCCGACTGGTGGCCGGTCTTCGGATTGATCCCGATGATCCGGCATGCCTCGTTGTTGCTGTACCCCTGCTTCACGAGCCGGAAGTATGCAGCTCGCTCAGTGGAGAGGGGCCTGGGCCCTGAGCCGTTGTCCGGTTCTCCCGAATCTTGAAGTCCATCGCGCCCCTTGAGCTGGGGTGTTGCGACGACCACTAGAACGGAAGATACAGGGGCGGGCCACCGAGTCGCTTCAGCTGGTGGCGGGCCAGGCCCGCAGCAGGACGGCGATCTTCCCGGCGGTGCAGGCGGGGTCCAGGAGCAGGTCCTTGAGGGCGATGGCGTCCTCGCGGGCGGGCTTGACGGGAATCCCGGCGGCCTCGAGGTACATGACGCCGGTGGCAGCGGCGACGGCGAGGTTGGAGCGCTCCAGCCAGCGGCAGCGGCCCAGCGTGTGTACCAGGGCGGCGGCTTTGGCGTACGGGCCGTCGTAAACGGGCTGCTCGAACAGCTCCGCCCGGTGGCGGGCGACCGCGGAGAGGGGAACACCGTAGTCGTCGGGGGCCGGGTCGTTCGCTCCGGCCGCCTCGGCGACCTGCAGGATCCAGGGAACGTCGATGTGCAGTTCCATCAGGCGGCGCGCGCTCCGGGGGGCGTCTGCTGGGCTTGTTCGGCCTCGTCGAAGACCGATTGGTGGTCGGCCAGGAACCGGGCGGCGGCGTCCACCGCGCGGGCACGCAGGCCGCTGGTGTCATCGTGCACGAGGCGGGCGAGGTAGTCGCCGATGCTCAGTCCGAGGTCGGCGGCGCGTTTCTTCGCGAGTTCTGCGACGTCTTCGTCCACGCGCGCGCCCAGCTGTGTCTTCGCCATACCAGTATGGTAACAGCTGTTACCGCGATGGGTGGGCGACAGCGGCGACAGGCGGGCGTTGTTTTCCGACTTCATGCTGATGCGGCGAGGTGGAGGGTGAGGACGGCCTTGACCAGGCCGGTGATCCGGGTGGTGCCGCAGCGGAGCTTGCGCAGCAGCCGCCAGGACTTGAGGGCTCGGCAACCGCCTGCTCGCCCAGGGCGCGGATGCGGGCATGGGAGCGGTTGTGGGCCTGCTGCCCGGCCGAGAGCTTCTCCCCGCGGCCCCAGTAGGGCACCCGGACGGTGCCGCCGGCGCCTCGGTAGGCTTTGTCCGCCCAGCAGGCCGCGCCGGCCTCGCTCAGAGCGTCGGTGATGCCGTGGGTGCGGGCCGCGCGGAGGTCGTTGACCGCACCGGGCAGCGCCGGGAGGCCCAGATCAGCTTCCCCGACGGGTCGGCGAGGACCTGGACGTTCATGCCGTGCCGCTTGTGCTTATCCGAGTAGTACGGCCGGTCAGCGGCGATCCGGTCGATCGGCAGCTGGGTGCCGTCCAGATCACATGCGCCTTGGTGGCGGCCGTCTTCATGGCTTTGGTCAGGCCCGGGGCCAAGGCCTCCAGGATGTCGACGGCCTCATGGATATACGACGGCCTCATAAATATAGCGGCAGACGGTGGCAACCCCGATCCGTAACGCCGCGGCAAGACGGCTGTAGGTGTCGCCGCAGCGCAGGTGGGCCAGGAGCAGCAAAGCCTGCCGACTGCTGGAGAGGCGGCGCCCCCGGCAGCCGATAGCTCTGCGCCGCTCGGTCAGGTGACGGCTGAGGAACCGCAGGGCCGAACTGGACAGATCGATCGCTGATGGGCAGACAAGCACGCGAAGCTCCTGGCCTGACAGGTTGATCTTGGTCGACAACCCATCTACCAGGAGCTTCGTCTGTTGCTACCGCCGGGGTCTGCCCGCAGCCTCAGCGCCAGGTTGGATACGGCTCACTGCGTGTCCTTGAGTCAGAGCGGTCTATGCCCTTTGAGATTCGTGGACTCCGGAGGTGCGAGAGTGAGGCGCTGCCGGCGACGTGAAGTCCTCTGGCGAGGTGGCCGAGTAAGAGTGATCTGACGGACCATCTGTTGGAAGCAAGCCAGGGATGCAATGGCCGGCAAGGCGGCTGATGCGACACTCGTGAAGGTCATGTCGGCCTCGGCCATGCAGAGGATCATTGCCAGGGAAGAAAACAGCAGAACGACGAACCAGGAGTGCATCGCACGCCGTTGGTGCAGGGCGGCCCGCAGGATGGAGAGCGAGGCCACCATCCAGGGGCCATAGATCAGAAGAGGCCACCCCTCAGCCATGGCGCCCCGTGCACCCGCAACGTGCAGAAGAGGTGCGTAGGCCACCATGCCGCCAAAAACACTCACCATAGAAACGATGACGCAAGCGATTGCGGCGATGAGGTAACTGAGGGTCTGCAACCTCGTGAAGCGGGGTTCGCGGGCTCGCACCTTCCGATGCCCGGCGGAAAAGCGCCGGATAGGCGGCAACTCAGCAGTGAGCTGCACCAGGTTGTCCATCGGGTCGTCGGTGGAGTCAATGCCGGGGGACGGCTCGCTACGAGGAGGTGGCACGGCAGCCACCTGGTCTGCCGTCGCGGCATCCTGCAAGAGATAGGTGAGTTCCTCGACGGGATCCCAGCCCGCTACCGGGGACGTCATCGAATGCAGGGGCTCAGCAGCTCCCATGTGCCAACCTGCCGACTGCCCGTCCTGGTAGGCACCGAGATATTCATCAGGCCGGGCGAACCAGTGATCCGGATAATCGTGATTCACGAAAGTCCGCCTCCGTCAGATGCGGGATGCGAGGCAATCGGATTGCCCCGGGCTGGCCCACCGCCGACTGAGCTCCTCCTGGGCCGTATCCAGCAGCACCAGGAGCTCCCCGAGCAGGGTCTCAGTGACCCGCAGTTCGACCTTCGCGCCGTCTCTGTGCAGGGTGCCGTTGGCGTCAGGCGATGAGTACGCCGAGGCCGGCGTGAAGATGTACCGCCCTAGCGCCACGCCACGGGCCGTGGGGAGCTTGTCCGCCGTCGGCCCGGAGGGGGCCGAGGAAAAGAGACTTGCTTTCGTCATGCTCCGCTAACGCATGCCGCACTCCTCCAGATGCGCGGCAAACGAGTGAGACGATTTGGTGAAAATTTTAGAGACGGTGCTTGTCGTAAGAGTCGGCGAGGAGAGGCCACTCCCTGTGGACGGGATTCGCGGCATCCCACGACCGCTCCCGGCTTGGCCATAGCGCCGTAGCCCAGTCGAGCAGGTCGGCGGCCGCGGCGCCCCTGTACGTGGCGGGATCGAGCAGATCCGCCAGTTCCACGGGGCCCAACCGACAACACGGGCTGCGGCCCGGCCACCCGCCCCAGACTGGCAGATCCAGTACGGCCTCACCGGAAGAACGTCGACTGGGTGCACACCGTGACTGCTGGGCGGCCACGAAGAGCGGCCGATCTCGCCCGACCACACGTGCTCAGGCGCTGGAGGCGCTGCGTCAGCAGGTCCCCGTGTGCGCGCACTGCCGGCCCGACACCGTGCTCGGCCTCCTGAACTGATCACCTCAGGCGAGTGGGACCGGCACCGCCCCATCCCCACTGCTGAAGGAGGCGACAGGCGACTCATGACCTAAAGGACCGTAGCTTGGGAGCGCATTGTCTGGCCGCCCTTACCTGCTGCGTGCCCACGACGCCCGCACTGATTCAGCTCGATTGGAGCTGTCATCCGGATGCCGGGACCGCAGGCCATCTGACCGCCGCCGTCGCCCGTCACGACGCCCCCGTCGGCAAGCCGCATGCAACACCACGCCCGCCGCACGACCGGGCAGCACCAGTGGCGCACCTCTACTGAGGCGGCCGCCCGGAGATATCACCGTCGGGATCGTCGGCCAGGGCCAAGCGGGCGGTGATGCGTTTGCCGACCGGCTCGCGCTGCCCCTCGAAGCCTTGGGCGACGGCCATCACGATCTCCAGGCCGTGCTGTCCGACCCGGCCGGCGTCCGCGGCCCGGACGATGGGCACCACGGGATAGGAGTCCCACACCACGATCTCGACCAGACCGCCGGGGAAGCGCAGGTCCAGCAGCACCAAGCCGGGGGCGTACTTGCGGGCGTTGGTGACCAGCTCACTGACGACCAGCTGCGTGAGGTCCATGGCGCGCCGGGAGACGGGCAGACCGTGTTCGGACTGGACACGGGTGAGGAAGCCGGCGGCCAGGTGACGTGCCTGGGCGATAACGGTGCTATCCCCGTCCCGGGCCAAAGTTGTCTGTGTGGCCCGCCGTTCGGGTGTGGTGCCGTCCTTGCCCACGGGCGTCGAGTCCATAGCGGCTGCCTTCACTACCCCGTTCACGCCTCGCGCTTACCCGCGCCGGGCGGCCGACGCCTTTACGGATCGTTTCAGAATGCCGTCCTGCCGAGACTCTGGCTGCCCCATGGAACAATCCCTTCAGCCGCGCGCTCAGGGAGATGACGCCGTATGGAACAGGGTGGGGCTGCACGAGACCTCGTGCTCGGTTACGTCCACGCTCTGAACGCGATTGATGAGGCCCTGAGGGTGGCGATCCCCGCTCTTGAGCGGCTGGCAGATGTCCTCGGGCCTGGCCCGTTCGCGCCGGATCAGCCGGAGCGGGTGCGTGGGCACCCTCTCCTACAAGATTCATGGGGCAGGCTGCCGCTTCGTCGGCAACAACGGCACCGACATCGATGTGGACTTCGAAGCCGACGGAAGCGCAGTCTTCGACCTCTGGCGGCTGCGCTGGTACGGGCTGAGCCTGCCAAAGCCTCTCGACGTCACGGATCAGGACCTGCGGGCCGCAGTGCGGTCGCTGCAACCGCTTCTGACCGAGGTGCGGCCTGGGTGGTTCCGCGTAGCCAACTGATCGCTTCAGGATGAGGTTCGCAGGCGGCGCAGGCATATGAGGCTGCAGGCCAGTTCGAGCAGTCCCTGGTGGAGATCGGCGCGTCGCTCGTAGCGGGTACGGAGCCCTTTGAACTGGTGCAGCCAGGCGAAGGCGCGCTCGACGACCCAGCGCACCTTGCCCAGTCCGGAACCGTGAGCGGCGCCGCATCGCGCGATCAACGGCTTGACGCCCCGCTTCCACAGCAGGCGACGGTACTTGCCGAAGTCGTAGCCCCGGTCCGCATACAGGCGCGGGGCTTGCTGCGGGGACGTCCCAGCAGTCCCCGGATCGGTGGGATGGCGTCCAGCAGCGGCAGGAGCTGAGTGATGTCGCGCCGGTTGCCGCCGGTCAAGGTGACGGCGAGCGGTGTTCCGTGACGGTCGACGATCAGGTGGTGCTCAGAGCCGGGACGGGCGCGGTCGACGGGTGAGGAGCCGACGTGATCCCCCCTTTGAGAGCCCGGACGTGCGAACCGTCCACGGAGCAGTCGTCCAGGTCCAGCAGGCAGGCGCTGCGAAGTTCGGTCAGCAGGCAGCATGCAGGCGCGGCCACACGCCGGCCTCGGTCCAGTCCCGCAGCCGACGCCAGGCCGTCACACCGGAGCAGACCACCGTCTCCGCGGGGACATCACGCCACGCGACACCCATCCGCAGCACGTACATGACGCCGGCGAGTGCCGCTCGGTCCGGAACGCGCAGCCGCCCGGGACAGCGGCAGCGGCGCTCAGGAGCGGGCGACAGCAGCGGGGCAACCCGCTCCCACGGGTCGTCAGGAACAAGATCAGCGCGCACCCGGACACCCTGCCGACCAAGAGCGCCGAGCACAAGATCCGTAGTTCAACTCGTTCAGAAACGATCAGTAAGGTGTGCCGGTGATCTTCAGAAGGAAACAGAAGGCCGCGGACCTGGCCGCCGTAATGGCAGAGCTGGAGCAGGCAGTAGCCGCTCGCGACGGTGGCCGCACCGAGCGTGCGTTCAATGCGGCGATGAGTGGGCTGCAGTCGGCGACGGGCACCGAATGCGTGCCGGTGGGACCCCGGTTGGCCGCGCTACTCCCCGCCTTTCCGCCCACCGGTCCGCGCCCGATGCTGGCGACGATGGCCGGCTTCTGCGTGGAACGCGGTGCCGATCCGGCGGCCTGTGCGGAGCCGATCCTCGACGGCACCCACCGGGATCTGCTCGATGCCCTGGAGTTCGCCCGCCGCTGGGCCGCCGCCGGCCGTGCCGGGGACGAACTGCCGGAGGCCGACGAGAAGATCATCGACGACGCGCTGATGGCCCGGCTGGGAGGCGAGGCGCACGAGGCGTTGCGGCTGGCGCTGGCTTGGTGCTCTGTCGAGCAGTGGCAGCCCCCCGCGCTGGCCGTGCTGTGCCGCAGCGCCGAGGTGCGCCGTCGGCACGCATCCGCGCTCCTCCCCGCCTGCCGCGACCTGGCGGCCCTCGAGCGGCACGACCTCAAGTGCCTGGCCTATGCGCTGGCGATCCTGGACGACGAGCCCCTGGTGGTGTTGCACCGGCCCACCGGGACCGGGTTCGAAGTGCGCATCGGCGGCATCGGGGACAACTTCCAGTTGCACACGCTGCTCGCCCACGTGCTCGTCGGCGGCGGCCACGTGCCCGGCACCGCACCGTCGGCGGAGAGCGTCCGCCTGGCCACGGCCCCCGAGCCCGCCCAGGGACGCACCGGGGCCGTCGCGTCTGGGGCCTTCGAACTACTCGCCCCGGACGGGGAGCGGATCTGGAACGAGGGGCTGCCCGACGACATCCCCGTAGTGGAGGGACGACGCCTACTCGTGCTGGAGGAGCCGATGTACCCGCGCAGTTGGAATGCCGACCGGTTCTTCCCGATGCTCCCGGGTACGGCCGAGCTGACCCGCGTGCTGTCCGCCGACGAGGTCCAGACCTGGTTCACCTACACCTGCTGGACGTCCTGACTCGGTCGCCCGGCGCCACCGCTCGGCGTCGGCAGCTGCCGCGGCCAGATCCGCACAGATGTCGGTCTAGCGCAGGTACCGCTGGTCGGCGAGGACCCTGCCTCGCCATGAGCGCTACACCGTGGTCGGCTTCTTGGTCGGGCGGGCCACGGCGGGAAGCTCCTGGCGCAGGTCGAGGGAGCAGCGCAGCCGTACGCCCGGCTCGCCGGGTGTCCTGGTCCGGCGAGGTTCTCCGGCGAGCGCATCCACGTCGCAGGGTCGGTCGTGCGGCCCTCCAACAGGTCGGGCATTGCAGCCGGTTGGTGAAGTGAGCGGCGGCGCCCTGCTGCGCCCGGGGGAGGGCAGCGTCCCGGCCCGGGTGGTCGACGACGTGCGGCGCGGCCGCCGCCTGGTCGTGGTCGTGATCGTCGGCACGCGCGGTGGGCGAAGCGGTCGCGGCCGGGGCTTCGTACCGCGCGGCGGGTGCGGTGCGAGCGGCGCGGATCGTGTTCCGCAGGGAAAGGCTGACGACCCGGGCCCGCTCGTACTGGGTCGATGCCCGCGGTGGCTTGCCGTCGGTGCCGGCGACCCATCAGCGGCCGGGCCAGGCGAAATCGGCCGTGTAGGTGAGCTGGTCGGGGCCGAGGTCCGGTGGTTGGGTTGGGGAACGGTGAGCTGGCGGGAGTGGCGGGCGATGGCCTGGGGCGATGTCGTTGTCCAGGCCGGGCGTGAAGGCGCGACCGCGGAGGGTCTCCAGGAGGTGCCGGCAGGCTTGGGCCAGGAGGTGGCGGCGCTTCGAAGGTGCCGCGCACGGGCGGCTGGGATCGCGCCCCAGCGTCACGTACGAGATGCCTCGCCGTTGGAGGAGAGCGACCACCGGGTCGTCCATGTGAGGCATCGTCACGATGTAGCCGTCGAGCGACAGTGCCATGGATGGTGTCGGACGCTTCGTCATGTCCAGACCCGGCCTTCAGCCCAGTCCTGACGCGCCATGACCGAGGCGCGTCGCCAGCGCACGTGTGACCAAACCTTCAGGGCGGGATCTTTCCCGGTCGGCCAGGTGGTCACCTTGGGTCGGGGCCCGTCTTCCGGCCGCCACGGGCGAGCCGGTTCGGGCTCGGGGAAGTCCTCGGTGCTCATACAGGGAGCGTAGGTACGGGCCGCCCGGAGCGTCCGCGGGGGCCGCTTCGGTGCGGTGGCGCCGTACGGTCGTGAGCATGAACGACGCGCCCAGACCCATCGACCCCACGACGGACCGGGCCACCGCGGCGCTGATTCTCGGGTGCCGGCCCGGGCCAGGTCGGCCACTGCGCACGTTGACGTGTTAACTGCACCTTCTCTGACTTCTTGGGCGAGGACAAGATCTCCAAGGCGGCGGCTGGCGGACGCCACAACGACTGAGCCGCGCAGAGAGCGATCCGGCCTGCGGGCGCGGCCTGAATTTCGCTTACTCGTCATCTCCAGGCTGCCATTGATGCCATGTCGCGCTTCCTGAGGATCCAGTTCACTGGGGCGCCCCCCTCAACCGGATCTGAAAGAGGGACGCATGTTGAGACGCACGTTGAAGCGCGGGCTTGTCACGCTCGTCGCCGTCGGCCTTGCCTCTTCCGTGGGGTCGGTAGCCACGGCGTCGGCGGCCGACAGTCCGCTGACGCTCGCGGTCTTCGGCGACTCGCCGTACGGCAGGTCGGCGTACGCGCCTGCGGGCCAGACGGCCGACACCTCGCAGTTCCAGAAGACCCCGGCGTTCATCGGCACCATCAACAGTGACCCGGCCATCAGCGATGTCGTCCACGTGGGCGACATCCACTCGGGCAAGGAGTTCTGCACCCAGGACTACGACGCCTCGATTGCGTCCGTGTGGCAGACCTTCACCAAGCCGCTCGTCTACACGCCGGGCGACAACGAGTGGGCCGACTGCCACAAGGCATCGAGCCTCACCTCCCCCGGTCAGGGTGGCGGCTTCTACGACTCGGCCTCCGGTGACATCAACTACATCGGCACGAGCGGCCTGTCGACCAACACGCAGGATTGCGTCAGCTACCACTGCGGCAACCCGCTCGACAACCTCGCCGAAGTCCGGCAGGACTTCTTCGCGCAGCCCGGCCACACCCTCGGCAGCGGGACACTGAACGTGGTGTCCCAGGCCACCGCCTATGA
Organism: Streptomyces sp. NPDC049915; assembly: GCF_040656475.1. Taxonomy (NCBI): domain Bacteria; kingdom Bacillati; phylum Actinomycetota; class Actinomycetes; order Kitasatosporales; family Streptomycetaceae; genus Streptomyces; species Streptomyces sp. NPDC049915. The sequence continues at coordinate 345,377 of NZ_JBFAMH010000003.1, read as the reverse complement.
CCCGAGCCACCCGGGCGACGCGCAGTACGTCGAGAATGTGATGTGGGCGCAGAACGACATCGTCTTCGTGACCATCAACGTGCCGGGCGGCTCGAACAACGACGCCGACCCCTGGTACAAGGTGCCGACCGCGGCTCAGGCGCAGACCGACGAGCGGACCAACCGGACCGCGGCCGACGTCCGCTGGCTCGATGCTGCCTTCGCCGGCGCGCAGGCCAAGCACGCCAAGGCGGTGGTGATCACGGCACAGGCCGACATGTGGGACCTCGACGGCAAGACCAAGGACCACCTTACGAACTACGAGCCGATCATCAGCGAGGTCGCGGCGAAGACGACCGAGTTCGGCCGCCCGGTGCTGATGCTCAACGGTGACTCGCACCTCTACCGCTCGGACAACCCGCTGTCGCCGACGGCGACGTGCACCGGCGAGACGGACCCGGCCACCGGCGCCGGCGTGTGCGCCCACGACCCGGGTAACAACGCGTGGAACGAGCACCCGTACTACAACGTCTCGAACTTCCACCGGATCGTCGTGCACGGCAGCACCACCCCCCTTGAATGGCTGAAGCTCACCGCAGACGCCAACGCCAACTACGCCGTCACTGGCACAACCTACGGACCCTTCCGCTGGCAACGGATGCCGCAGCCACAGCTGTAACCGGCTGAGCGCACACGACCGGCCACGGTCTCCCATGCGGACTCCTGGCCGATCGCGTTCGCCCAGGGAGCGGTGTCGCTGCGCGCTTCAAACAACCTCGAAGCCGCTCGCCTTCTCGGTGCAGAGAAGCCAGGGACTCACCGTGCAGTACGGGGCGAAAATGGCTCTGGCTTTGCGTGGCCTGCCGGACAGTCTCAGCGCGTTGTCGGCAGCCCGAGGTCGGCGGTGTTCATGAAGTCGAGCATCTTCCGGTTGGTCAGTTCCGCGTGGTCGATCTGCGGGCCGTGGCCGGTCCGGGAGATGATCTCGGCCCTTGCGCCGGGGATCAGCCGGGGCACGCGTTCGACCTGCCGGTCGGGGTGGACCAGCAGGCTGCGCCTGCCGAGCACCAGGTACAACGGCTTGCGGATGGACCCGAGTTCGGCCTCGGTGAGAGGCTGCGGCACCGGCCGGCGGATGCGGTAGGCGCGTACCCCGGTCCGGATCATGGTGCGCAGTTCCGGCACGACGAGGACGGGTTGTTCCAGCCAGGACGCGAGCCGTGGCCGCAGCGCCTTGGGGGCGAAGGTGGCAAACAGACTGGCGAAGATCCACACGAAGAAGCGCAGCCCTACCTTCTCCAGGCCTCCGGGGTCGAGCAGCGTGACCGAGGCGAGGCGATCCGGTGCGCGGTACGCCTGGTTCAGGACGAGCCAGCCGCCGTACGACGAGCCGAGGAGGTGCACTTGGTCGAGCCCGAGGCCGGCGAGTGTCTCGTCCAGCCACTGCGCGGCGCGCTCGGGTTCGTGGATGGCTGCGTGCTGCACACTGCGGCCCGGGTCGCCGGGGGTGTCGATGGCATAGACGGGCCGTTCGGCGCTGAGGTCGGGCGTGTTCGGGTACCACATTGCGGAGCAGGAGCCGGCTCCGTGGACGAGGACGAGGGGGGTGCGCTCACGGGCGGCCGGGTCCTCGGGGTCGTAGCGGTAGACGTGCGTGGTCCCGAAGGAGGTCTCCACGTCCTCCTCCGAGGACGCGGGCACGCCCAGCGCGTAGACCGCGTCGCAGGCGGCGAAGTAGCGCTCACGCCAGGCGTCGCTGACGAAGCGGCCGACATCGGGCTGGGGACGGGCTCTTGTGGGCTCGGGCACGGCCATCTCCTGGGCAGTCGGTTTTTGTGATACGAACGTACCACGAAAATGGTACGGCTGTATCATCAAAAGTCGGAGGAGCGATCCGAAGAGCGGAGAGTCGAACCATGCCCAAGCGCGTGGATCACGCAGAGCGGCGCACCGAGATCGCGCAGGCCCTCGTCCGGGCCGCCGGACGGCTCGGGCTGCACGCTGTGGGGATGCGCGACGTGGCGGCCGAGGCGGGCGTCTCACTGCGGCTGGTGCAGTACTACTTCGAGTCCAAGGAGAAGCTGCTCCTCTTCGGATTGCGGCATCTGGCCGACAGGTTCGGGGAACGGGTGAGCTCCCGGGTCCGCGCCGCCGGCGACAACCCCGGGCCGCGGGCGGTGATCGAGGCGCTGCTGGCGGCGGCCCTGCCGGTCGACGAGGAGAGCCGCCTGTTCCATCACCTCTACACCTCGTACGCCGTGCTGTCGGTGACCGACGAGGCCCTCGCGGCCCAGCCCTTCATCAAGGATCCGGACGCCGCCGAGATCACCCTCACCGGGCTGCTGCAGCAGGCGGCGGACGCCGGACTGCTCCCGGCCGGTACGGACACTCACACCGAAGCGGTCGGCTTGCTGGCCATGTCCGCGGGGCTCGGCACCAGCGTCCTGGTGGGCCAGCGTGACGCCGAATCCGCCACGGCCGTCCTCCGCTACCACCTGGACCGGATCTTCCGGCCCTGAGGCACGGACACCGCCCTCACGACTTGGAGCCCGGGGATGTGGCCTCTTCGGCCAGGGGGTGGTGCCTACGTCCGGATCACGCGTGATTGGCGAGCTTTGCTTCGAGATGCGTTCGATCTGGTCGATACATAGTGTTGCTGTGGCCTGGACCGTTGCGCATGGCACGTCCAAGCGAAGTAGCGCGTGTAAGCGAAGTCTGTCTACCACGGAGGAAACCTTGCCGAAGATTGTCATCCATCATTCTGTTGACGACAGCAAGCACTGGCTCGCCTCGTCCAGGCGCAAAGAATTCTTCGGGCCGCTCGGGGTGACGAACATCCGTACTTTCGTCAACCCGCAGAACCCGGCTCAGGTCGCGCTGACGATGGAAGTACCTGACCTCGACGCCCTCTTGGCTGCACTCCAGACCCCGGAGGCCGCTGCCGCGATGAAGGACGACGGTGTGCATCCCGACTCCATCGTCCTGTTCGTTGAGTCCTGACGCTACGGCCCTGATGCTGCGGCACTTCATCCCGCCTGGCGCGCACCCTGGATCGCCGGGACCGCGGAGTCGTCGCCCGCGGGTCCGCGCCGCCTGTGCGGCGACGGGGCCGTGCCGCTGCTCGCTCCGGCCCCCCTGCAGAGGGCGGTAGCCCTGCCCGGCGACCATCACGGGAGGCAGGACCACCGCAGCACGCATGGAGCGGGATTCCGGATAACGGGTAGTGGGCCGCTCGCGATTCCTCGAGAGGCCGTTGGCTGCATTGACGGAATCGGTGGCGGGGCTGAGCGAAGACTTCCTTGGTGAGACCCGGGGACGATCTCAGCGTCCTCAATGTCATCGTCATCGCGATTGGCGGCATCCTGGATTTCAGTGGCGTCGTCTCGCCGTCCGGCGTGCTGGTCGCGGCGCCGGACGGCGCTGGCTACCAGCACGCTCCGCTGCAGATTCGCAGACTGGCCGGGTACTCGGAACAGAGAACTGCGAGTGGCGCAGGATGCATTAGAAGATCACATGTCTCGAACGCAAGGATGAAAGCGGAGGTGACCATGAGGTACGACGAGTTTCTCGCCCGTGTACGCGAGCGCGGCGAGTACGACAGCCAGGACGAAGCTGCGGAGGTCACCGAAGGCGTCCTGAGCGTGCTGGCTCAGCGGATCAGCCCCGGCGAGGTCGACGATCTTGGCTCGCAGCTGCCCGGGCCGCTGGGACAGACGCTGGCCGCCGCCAAGCCGCAGCAGGCCGAGAGCTTCGGGATCGAGGAGTTCTTCCGCCGGGTCGCGGAGAAGACGGGGGCGCGGCCGCGCACGGCCGAGTGGGACGCGAGTGCGGTGCTGACCGCCGTGGCCGATGCCGTCAGCGGTGGCGAACTGAACCAGGTCATCAGCCAGCTCCCCTCCGGCTACGCAGTCCTGTTCGGCAAGGCCGACCTCGCCGGCTGATGCGGACCGTCCACCGAGGGTGTGGATGGTCTTGGCGTCACCTGCGGTTCCGCTTGTCTCGCGGCAACCTGGTAGGCGCCTGCTCACCTGCGGATGCAATCGGGCCGCGCTTCCCAGACACCGATGCCCGGCGGCGAGGACGGCGAACGAACCAGTGGGCTCGCGTCCTCGCCGCAGGCGATATCGAAGGGCGCTGGGGCTGCGCGCAGTGTTCACCGCTGCGGCCGCGGTCCGTCAAGGTTCGGGGTACGAGTCGGCCGGAGTCTTCCCGCGCTTCCTGGTTGCGGCAGCCGGCCGGGGGCTGGGGGTACTGTGGCTCGATCGGTGATCGAGGCGAGTGGGTGGTGGCAGTGGAGTGGCGGGAGTACGCCGAGCAGATGGCTGTGCTCGCGCGTGATCTGCTGGCAAAGGACTCGCTCCAGGCCACGCTGGATGAAATCGCAGCGTCTGCGGTCAAGCTGGTCGATGGCTGCGAGGCCGCCGGGATTCTGGTGGTGCGCAAGGGCCGAGCGGTGACCCTGGCCGCCTGCGGGGACATGGTCCACGAGTCCGACCGCCTGCAGGGCGAGCTGTGTGAGGGGCCCTGTTTCGATCTGGCAAGCCGCAAGGACAGCGGTGAACGCATGTTCCGGATCGCGGACATGTCCCAGCCGCAGCCGGCCTGGGAACGGTACGCCGCCGAGGCCCGCAAGCTCGGCCTGGGCAGCATGACCGGTGTACTGCTCTACACCGACAACGACGACTTCGGCGCACTGAACCTCTACTCGCGCCGCCCCGGAGCCTTCGGCAAGGACATCGAGACCGCCAGCTGGCTGCTCGCCTCACACGCCGCCGTCGCACTCTCCAGTGCCCGCACCATCGACCAGCTCGAGCACGCCATGGAGTCCCGCCACGCCATCGGCGAGGCCATGGGCATCCTCATGGAACGCCACCAGCTGAGCGAGGACGACGCCTTCAACGTGCTGCGCCGCATCTCCCAGGAGCACAACATCAAGCTCCGCGACGTCGCCCAGCGGGTCCGGGGCGAGCACACCGGCTCTGCCTGAGCACCACACGACGTGTGCCGTCGTGCCGCTACCGCGAGGCATCGTGCGCGGTAGGCCGGAGCCCCTCACAGGTGGCAGGTGAGGACGGGGCGGGCCGGCGACGGGGGAATGCGCCTGCTCGCCCCGTGGGCAATCACCCGCACGGGGGGAGGCGGGCATTGCGGGGCCGTAGTCACGGCCTACCTATTATGAGCGCACCAGGCGCGCCCCTGTCACGCCCGCGATGACGGCGCGGCCGCAATCGGCACGCCTTCTCCTCCGTGTTTGGTCACGCGGCTTGCGGCATCAGCAGCAGGGAGCCTGCGCCTGTCAACTGGAACAGTCGCGCAATGGCGGGCATCACCAGTCCGGACACGGGGAGACCCACCCCTCGATCCTGGCAGTGGATGCGGGCTGCCAGCAGGACGTTCAGACCGGCACAGTCGCAACAACCGACCAGGCTGAAGTCCACCTCGACCTGCCGGGCGCCGCCGGCGGCAGCGGTCTCCAGCTCCTCACCCAGCCCACTTGCGGTCCGGTGATCTACCTCACCCGCCACTGTTACGACCATGCGGCCGGCCACCGCTGTGCCGGATACGCGCAGCCTCTCGCCAGGCTGTCTTCCAGGGAAGCTGTTCACCCCGTCAGCGTTCCGGCTGCGCTATCGGCCTGGCGACCATCACCGACAAGAAGTCCGGTAAGGATGTCCCCAACCCGGCATCCAGGCCCAAGCCGCCGACGACAGGCTCCGCCTATCCGTGGAAGACCACGACCCCGGCTTCCCAGACGAATTCCTGCTCAAAGCCTTCGACCGCGTCACCCGCGCCGAGACCAGCCGTACCAGCCCCGGCTCGGGCCTCGGCCGCGCCCTTTTATCTGGTTCTCTCGCAGATTCGACTCCCACCGTGCCCGAGCCGGCACGGTGGGCTGATGGGGCCGGCGCCAGACAGGTGGGGTGTGCCACCACTTCGTCTGACCGGCGTCGGCTGTATGAGGTACGGCATGACCATCGATAGCGGGCATCTCATGCGGGCTGACGGTGCGCCACCGTTTTGGCTGTGCAAGGGGAGGATGCGCCAGGGTCAGATCGGTGGTCCCGGCGTACTTGCTTGACCGTCGTCTCGGGTGTAATTCCGGGACCGCTGTTTCACGCTATTGCTACCGGCGCTCTCTTCCGCGCTCAGTCGGGTCCCGTCCAGTCGAAGGGGAAGTACTTGCTCGACTTTCCCGAGCGGTCCCAGGAGAAGCCGAACGCGTCGGCGCGGTCGGCGGTGGCCCGGCCCCAGGTGGCGACCTGGCCGGGTCCGACCTCGGCGCCCGGGGCGTTGTGGACCTGGACGCGTGCGCCCGTCGGTGTCGTCGGGCCGGTGAGTGCCTCGGCGGTCGCCGAGACCCGGCCGGGAATCTCGGCTCGCCAGGTGGCGAGGTCCTCGTCGATCTCCACACGGATTGGCGCGAAGTCCATGCCGCGCATCTCGGGCCGGAGCATCTCCCCGAACCGTGCCGGCCAGCCGCCCGCCTCACCTCCGAATATGGTCCCGAGCGCGGCGCGCTGTCGGTCGTCGGAGCGTTCGTCGAGGAAGACCGCGGCGTACGCGTCGGTGTGCTCGCCGGCCCAGACGTTGCCCACGAAGGAGCCGAGCATGAGGACGTTGAGATCGTCGAGCCGTACGTCGCCGTAGTTGCCGTCACGGATGTGCCAGACCAGTACGCCTTCGCAGTCACCGTAGGTCGGGGGCTGCGCGAACGTGCAGGGGCAGGGTATGGCGCAGTTGCACACGTCGAACCAGTCGCCGGCCAGATGCCAGCTGGTACCGGGGGTGGCCTGTTCCGTCATCGCGCTTGCCTCCCGTCGAGCTCGAGTGAGCTCACTTGGAGTGGCGAGACCGCGCGTCCCGAGCCGCCCGCGGATCGCGAGGCGGCCTCCCTTCCAGTTTGCCGCAGCTGCTCACATGCCGTCCATCGGCGGCGCCGATTCCCGCAGCCCCGGCAGCAGCCAGTCCTGGAAGGGCGCCAGGACGGCGAGGGCGAGGAAGACGACACCCACTACCCGGGCGAGCAGCGGCCCGCGTGACCACAGCTTCTCCACGAAGATCACTACCGCTAGCCCGGCCATCGCGGCCACGTTCATCAGCCCGAGCGGCACGAGGACCACCATCAGTCCCGCGCAGCAGCCGACGCAGTAGCCGCCGTGGTGGATGCCCACCCGCAGATCGCGGGCCGGCTGCCGGAACCCGGCGTAGCGCACCAGCTGGCTCATGGGGTCGCGGCAGTGCCGGAGACAGACGTTCTTGAGGGGCCCGAGCTGATAGAGGCCCGCCAGCAGGAAGGCCACTGCGCCGATCCAGCGTCCCGCCACGGGATGAGCGTCCACGAGGTCCCCGGTGAAGGCTAGAGCCGCGTAGGCGAGCAGCCCGAAGGCCGTCCACACCAGCAGATATCCACCCACGAACTCGAGCGTGCGCACCGCCCGGCCCCACCCGGACGACCGCCGCCCGATCCCCCGCACCCAGGTGAGGGCCACCGGCGCCATGGACGGCAGCATCATGGACGCCATCATCGTCACCCAGAGCAACAAGAACAGCGGCAGCGCCATCCCCATCGTGCCCGGCTCGACCCCCATGTCCCGCGCCTGTCCGACGGTCAGCACCCACGCCGGCACAACGACCAGGAGGATCAGCGACCACGCGACCGCGAGCTCCCGCGCCGGGAGCAGTCCTCCGCCTGCTCCGGTCGGCGCGGGCGACCGGGTGGAGGCGAAGACGGAAGTCCGGAGATGACGCATGGCCGACCTCTCGTTGCCTGCATTCTCAGGACAGCACGCCCCCCGACGCACCGCGACTGCGCCGCTTCCTGCGACGACAGCCCCCGGGGGCGCATGGCGAGCACGGGCAGATCGGCCGCTCCCGTCGTCGTCCGACGACCAGGTCGCCCTACAAGATCGGGGCCACGAGTCGGTGTCGTCGACGGCGAGACGTCGAAGAGCTCCCTCGTCCTGCTGCCCGCTGTCGCCGCGAGCGCCTACCGTCGATGAGCACCATGAAGCCCGAGTCCCCAGCACCGGACATCACCGTCGACGGCAGCGGCCTGCTCTGCGTAACCCTCCTGCTGCACCCGCGCATGGGGGTCGACGGCGCCCAGGCGGGCACCGTCGTCCACGTCGTCGCCACCGACCCGGCGGCCCCTCTCGACCTGCCCGCCTGGTGACACAGGACCGGGCACGACTACCTCGGCCGCGTACCCGACGACAATCACGCGGCCTTCGCCGTCCGGCTCACGGCCGGAGCACGGTGTACTCGTCCTGATGCTCCTTGGCACCAGGTGTGACGTCAGGTGCCCTACCTCCCATTTCGCGGGCCGAGGGTGGTATCGGCCTCTGCCTGGGCAGCTTGGCGGCGCGTTCGTGGCGCGCGGCGGTGACGTAGCGCATGGCGGTCTGCTCGGTGGTGCCGAACAGGCGCATCAGCTTCAGGGGGTCGGCGCTTTCGGCCGCTTCGTTGAGGATGCGGTCTTGTCGCAGGCCGCTGCGGGTCAGCCCGCGGGGAAGGGCTCCGCTCAGGGTGCCGCGACGGTGCGAGTGCACTGGGTACTTCGACTCTGCGGAGCGGCTCGCCCGGCGGCCGCCGACGCCGGAGGGGCCCAGGTCCTGATGTGGCTCACGGAGCTGCGGGAGCAGGCCGGGGACCGAGCGGCTCGCCCGGCGGGCTGCCGACGCCGGAGGCACCGACGCTCTGCTGAGGCTCGGCGCCGCTGCGTGAGCGGGCCGGGGACTTCGATGGCGCCGAGCAACTGTACCGGCGGGTCATGGACGCCGGGGATGCCCAGGAGCTGACGACGCCGGCAAGCGGCCGTGGGTTCTCCTCTCCTGCTGTCGGAGCACCTGCATGCAGAGCTTCGCCCTGCACCGCGCTCAAACCCCACCCGCCAACTGCAACTACGATCCTCGCCATCACAGGCGCGCCCGGCGGGTTCTGGCTGCCGAGGGTTCAGACCACGTCCGAGCCCCGCAGCAACAGTTGCGCCACGGCGATGCCCGCCACAATGATCGCCGCCCGAAACGGCCATCGGCTCCGGATGTCCGACGGCAAAGCCGTGCCCGCGACCGCGACGGCCCCGGCCATCGCCGCCAGTCCCCCGCTCAACCCGCCCACCGCTCCAGGTGGGCCCGCGACAAGCACACCCACGGCTGTCAGCATCACGAACGGGGCCAGCCACCGGCAGGTTGCGCGGCCCAGCCGCTGTGGGAGCCCGCGGACACCGGTCCCGAGATCGTCCTCGATGTCCGGAAGTGCGTTGACCAAGTGCGCCCCCACACCCAGCAGCGCCCCGGCCGTCACCGCCCACCAGGCGGGCCAGGACGGCGACGGCATACCCAGGGTGACGAACGCCGGCAGCGATCCGAAGGCCACGGCGTAGGGCAGCGGCGAGAGCACCGTGTGCTTGAGCACCAGGTTGTAGGCCCAGCCAAAAGCCACCATGCCCAGATGCGCCACGGCGGCGGCGGCGCCGCTCAGCAGCGACAGCGGTACGCACAGCCCCAGAGCAGTCCCGGCCGCGACAGCCGCCGCCCCAGGCGGGAGTTCACCGGTGGCTACCGGTTTGTCGCGGCGTTTGCAGACCGTGTCGCGCTGGGCGTCGACCGCGTCGTTGCACCATCCGACCGAGAGCTGGCCGGCCAGCACAGCCGCGGCCACCGCTGCAGAGCCCGCCGCCCCGCGGTCCGCTGCCACGGCGAGCGCGGTCACGAGCACCGTCACCGCGACCGCCGGCTCCAGGTGGCAGGAGCGCAACAACGCCAGGACCCGGCGTGTCGTGGGCGGAAGAGCCTGGGGTGCGTGTAGAGACACACAGGGAAGTTACGGGAGAACCCGGCAACAGGAGGCATTACCGGCATGCGTGTCACTGCAATTGTCGACGACGCCCTTCCCCTGCCCACTGCCCCGTCCCGAACACCTCCGCCCGGCCCGGCGACCTCGGTCGCAGCGATCCGCACCGCGCTCCCGCCGTATCGGTACGCCCAGGACGACCTCACTGAGGCGATCGGTGACCTGTGCCTGCCCGCCGGGGCCGACCGCGCCTTGCTGCGCCGCCTCCACGCATCCGCCGGTGTGCACACACGCCATCTCGCCCTGCCGATCGAGCGGTACACCGACCTCGGCGACTTCGGGCAGAGCAACGACGCATGGATGGCCGCCGGACTTGAACTGGGCGAGGAAGCCCTCGTCGGCGCACTGCAGGAGGCTGGACTCGAACCGGCCGACGTGGATCTGCTGGTGTGCACCTCCATCACCGGCATCGCCGCTCCCTCGCTCGACGCCCGGCTGGCCGGTCGCCTGGGACTGCGGCCCGACGTCAAGCGACTCCCGGTGTTCGGCCTGGGGTGCGTGGCGGGCGCGGCAGGACTCGCCCGGCTGCACGACTACCTGCGAGGGCACCCCGCCCACACCGCTGTACTCCTCAGCATTGAGCTGTGCTCACTGACCCTTCAGCGGCACGACGACTCACGCGCCAACCTCGTCGCCGGCGCCCTGTTCGGTGATGGCGCAGCAGCGCTCGTGGCGCGCGGCAGTGGAACCGCCGGGCCGGACGGGGCCGGACCCTTCGTGGTCGCCACACGCAGCCACCTGTATCCGGACACCGAACAGCTCCTGGGGTGGGACATCGGCCCCACCGGGTTCCGCGTCGTGATCGACGCCGGTGTTCCCGACATCGTGCGGGACCACTTCGGCTGGCACCTGCGTGCCTTCCTGGCCGACCACGGCCTCACCACGGACGACATCGGAAGCTGGGTATGCCACCCGGGAGGCCCCAAGGTGCTCTCCACCATGGCCGACACCCTCGGCCTGCCCGGCGACGCCCTGAACACCGCTTGGCACTCGCTCGCAACGGTGGGGAACATGTCCTCCGCCTCCGTACTTCACATCCTCCAAAAGACCTGGGAATTGAACCGACCAGAGCCCGGCACGTGGGGGCTGCTCCTGGCGATGGGGCCGGGATTTTGTTCCGAAGTCGTCCTGCTGCGCTGGTGAGTGCTCTCATGCCCTGGTACACGTTTCTCGTCCTGGCCGTTACGGCCGAGCGCATCGCCGAACTCGTCGTCGCTCGACGCAACGCCATCTGGACCCTCTCTCGCGCCGGTGTGGAGCACGGCCGCGGTCATTACCCGGTGATGGTCGTGCTGCACACGGGGCTGCTCGCCTGCTGCCTTGCCGAATGTGCGCTCGCCCACCGGCCGTTCCTGCCCGCTCTCGGGTGGCCCATGCTGGCGCTTGTCATCATGGCGCAGGCGCTGCGCTGGTGGTGCATCAGCACTCTGGGGCCGTACTGGAACACACGGGTCATCGTCGTCCCCGGAGCACGCCTGGTCGGAGCCGGGCCCTACCGGTTCCTACGTCACCCCAACTACCTGGCTGTCGTCGTGGAGATCGCCGCCCTGCCACTGGTCCACTGCGCGTGGCTGACCGCCGCCGCGTTCACCGCGGCCAATGCACTGCTGCTCGCAGTCCGTATCCGCTGTGAGAACACCGCCCTGGCCTCGGCGGCGCCCGCATGAGGGGCGGCCACGACCTGCTGATCGTCGGAGGCGGTCCAGCCGGTCTCGCGACCGCACTGCTCGCCGTGCGCGCCGGTCTCGACACTCTTGTGGCGGAGCCACGTCGGACACCGGTCGACAAGGCGTGCGGCGAGGGCCTGATGCCCGGCGCCGTCCGAGCCCTCAGCGCGCTCGGCCTGGAGATCCCCGGCCACCCGATCACCGGCATCCGCTACATCCAGGGCCACCGCCAGGTGCAGGCCGCGTTTCGGCATGGCCCCGGCCGCGGCGCGCGCCGCACCAACCTGCACAGTGCCCTGCACCAAGCCGTCGTGGACGCAGGTGTACCCGTACTGCCCCTGCGAGTGAGGGAAGTACGGCAGGACGCGACGAGCGTGACCGTACCCGGTACGGGCCTGCGCGCACGGTGGCTGGTCGCCGCGGACGGCCTCCACTCACCGTTGCGCCGTTCGCTCGGCCTGGAGGTGAAGTCCAGTGCCGCACCCAGATACGGCCTGCGCCGCCACTACGCGGTGCCTCCCTGGTCCACCTACGTCGAAGTGCACTGGGGACCCTACGCAGAGGCGTACGTAACTCCGCTCGGCCCCGCACTCGTCGGCGTCGCCCTGCTGACGACCCGGCGAGCGCCCTTCAGCACCCAACTCGAGAGCTTCCCCGAACTGGCGGCCCGCCTCCCCGCCGAGAGGGCCGTCACCGCTGTCCGCGGCGCGGGACCGCTGCGCCAGCGGGCACGCACCCGCACTCACGGACGGGTACTGCTCGTCGGCGACGCCGCTGGATACACCGACGCGCTGACCGGTGAGGGGGTCTCTCTCGCCCTCACCGGTGCCGAAGCCCTGGTCGCCAACGTGCGCCGCGGCACACCCAACCGTTACGAGACCGACTGGTGCCGCGCGACCCGCCGCCACCGGCTCCTGACCGACCTCCTGGTGCGGGCCCGCCAGCAACCGGCACTGGCTTCACGCATCGTGCCCACCGCCGTACGCGTGCCCCGCCTCTTCGCAGCAGCGGTGAACGCACTGGCATGACCAGACGCAAGAGGCCGGACGACAGTCTCATGACCCGGGCCGGCCAGCGCTCCCCCGGTACGTGAGGCCATCGAGCCCAGCGCCCCTGAACCGCTGCTCTACATCCTCGATCCTCGCTCCCGGCTCGTCCACGCCGGGCGGCCGCTGCGAGACAAGGTCCCAGCCGTGGCTGGTGTCGTCGGCCGGCCCAGGCAGCGGCCCGACATGCTGTTCGCGGACGGCGGCTACGACCACGGCAAGTACCGGCGGCTGCTCTGGCAGCGGGGCATCCGTCCCGTGATCGCCGAACGCGGCCGGCCACACGGCACGGGCCTGGGTACCTTCCACTGGGTAGTGGGGCGGACGATCTCGCGGCTGCACGGTTTCCGTCGCCTGCGAATCCGCTGGGAGCGACGCGACGACATCCATGAAGCATTCCTCGGTGTCGCCACCTGCCTCATCACCCACCCTCACGTCCAACGTCTTTGTCAGGACCTCTCAAGCCGGCCGCCCGGTGGTGCGGCGCTCCTGCACGTGGGCGTAGGCCATCAAGCCGAAGAGGGCGGCGAGCAGGACGGCGGACGATCCCGCGGTGCCGAGATCCAGGCCGCCCTTGGCAACCGGCTTGGTGAGGAAGTCGCCGGCGGTGGCACCCAGCGGACGGGTGAGGACGAAGGCGATCCAGAACAACAGCACGTTCGGCACCGCAGGCACCTTCATCAGCGCGACGAGCACGGCGAGCACCCCCGTCACGAGCAGTGCGCCGCCGGCGTAGCCGAGGCCGGAGCTGTCGGAGAGGAAGTCGCCCATGGAGGTGCCGAGAGTGTTGGACACGAGGATCGCCGACCAGAAGAGGGCCTCGCCCTTGAAGGTGACGATGTCGCGGATCTGGAACGTCATCCCGCTCAGCTTCCAGGCGAGGAAGATCGCCAGGAGGATCGAGATGAGAATGGCCGCTCCGGCGGGATATCCGAGGCCGAGGCCCTGCGGGCCCCAGCCAAGCTTCGCGACGCCGCCCGAGAGGTACTTGGAGCTGGCGTCGCGGTTCATGAAGTCGGACATCGTGGTCCCTGCCATGCTCGTCGACAAGATCACGGTCCAGTAGAAGAACGGGTTGTAGCGGCTGGATCGCAGCTGAACCACCAGCGTCACCACGAAGATCAGGAACAGTGCGATCGTGGTGAGGAAGTAGCCCAGCTTCAGCGTCTGCGCGAAGAGGTCGCCCGCCGTCTCGCCCAGGGTCGTCGCGGCGATCTTCATGACCCAGAACGCCAGCGTGACCTCGGGCAGCTTCTTCATCACCGACTCGGCCGTGCTCGACGTGCCCGCCACGTCGAGGTCGGTGAGGACCTCCGAATTCTCCAACTCAAACGTCTCCTGTCCGGTCGAATGCGAGCGCCCTGCCAGATGAGTCGGCAGCCAGCGGCAGCCGAGTCCTCGACCGTGTCACAGAGAGTTGAACGCATCCTGAACGCGGATTGTTCGGCAGGTCAGGCCGCGTGTCGAGCTGCGTGCTCCGGCTCGCCAACGTCCTTGCGCGTCACACCCACCGTCAGCGCGACGCGGCAGGCCACGACGTACGGACGGCACCCGGGCCACCTGTTGCCGCAACGACCCGGTACGTGACTCCGTACTCACGCGCGAATCGGTTGGCCTCCGCGCCACCGAACCGCTCAGAGCGCGCAGATAGATGGCGTAGGCCACCGTTTCTACCTGCTCCGTGGTCAGCGCCATCCGCCAGCGGTTGTTCGGCCGGTCGAAATACGCGGTGCGCACTCGCTCGACAAGGCCGTCAGCCGGCGGCACGCGCAGCCCAGGGCCCAGGGTCACGTACGGAACCGGGACAGGTCCAGGGCGAGCGCCTTGACGCCTGCGCCTGACGCGGTGACCGGCTCCTTGGCGGGCCTCGGTGGCCTCGATCTCGATCTCCAGCAGTCGTTCCAGGGCCCGCGGTCCGCGACATTCGTTCGGTGCGGAGAGAGCAGCGTGCGCAAGCCGGTCCGGGTCAACTCCTCCTCCCGCACCGCCGCACGATCCACGGCCCGGTCACCGCAGCCCGCTGTCGAGGCCGGATTTCGGCCTCACCTCCCGCTGACACTTCGACGCTTCCCCTGTCCGGCCCAATGACGGTGCGCCGGAGGGGCGGGCAGGCCTGGCGGGTGTGACCGTGGGGAGGGAAGCGCGGACCACGAGTGGCGAGGAGCGAGCGTGGTGAACGGAGTCGGCGAGGGCTGTGCGCCGCTGAGTGCCGTGGCGGACGCCGTGCTGTACGAGGGGTACCTGCTCTACCCGTACCGCCGGTCCTCGGCGAAGAACCGGGTCCGCTGGCAATTCGGCGTACTGCTGCCCCGGAACTGGGTGGAGCGGGACGGCCCGGTCACGCCTGGACTCTCCGGCTCCGCCGATTCCTGGTACCAGCAGACCGAGTGCCTGGTCCGGGCGCGGCGCGAGGACGCCGCCGTACGGGTGCGGGTGCGGTACCTGCAGCTCCAGCACAAACAGGTGGAGGCGGCCGACGGGGACGGTGGGCACCGCCCGGTCGAGTCGTTGCGGACGGCGGACGGCGTCACACACCTGTCCTTCGAGGAAGCGGTGCCCCGCGAGACCGAGCTGGTGCTCACCCTGGAGGAGCTTCTGCACGGCGGCCGGACCGTCGCGGTGGGGGCGCCGGCCGGTGTGGAGTACGAGACGTTGCCCGCCGGAGCGGGGCGGACGGCGCGGCGGCGCCGGGAGGTACGGGCCAGGGCGACCGTCGTGGCCGAGCCCCTGGCCCCGGAGCTGTACCGGTTGCGTGTGCGCACCGAGAACGCCGACCAGGCGCCGGATCCGGCGGCCCCGCGCGGTGCGGTGCTGGGGCAGGCACTGCTCGCCACGCACACCCTTCTCGTCGGCGACGGCGTCGAGTTCGTGTCGCTGATCGATCCGCCGGCCGGCCTCGTCGAACAGGTGCGCGGCTGCCGCAACGCCTTCACGTTCCCGGTGCTCGGCGGGGCGCCGCAGCGGTCCGGCGGCGAGGACGGGGCCACCGGCGCGTCCCTGCTCTCCGCGCCGATCATCCTGCCGGACCATCCTCAGGTGGCGCCGGAGAGTCCCGGCGATCTGCACGACGCGGCGGAGATCGACGAGATCCTCACCCTGCGCACGATGCTGCTGACCGACGAGGAGAAGGCCGAGGCGCGGGCCACCGATCCGCGCGCCGCCCGGATCGTCGACCGTGTGGACACCATGCCTCAGGAGGTCTTCGCCCGGCTGCACGGCACCATCCGCTCCCTGGCCCCGGCTCAGGCATCGGCTCAGGCACCCGCTTCGGCCCGGCCGGCCTGGTGGCAGGAGGGCGGTGACGACGGCCTCTTCCCCACGACGGACACCGTGCTGGTGGACGGGGTGCCCGTGGGCGGCGGCAGCCGGGTGCGGCTGCGCCCGCGCGTCCGGGGCGCCGACGCCCAGGACATGTTCCTGGCCGGGCGGTCCGCGCGGGTCTCCGCGCTCTTCCACGACGTGGACGGCAGCGTCCACCTGGCCGTCACCGTGGACGACGACCCCGCCGCCGAACTGCACGGCTGGTACGGCCGTTTCCACTACTTCCGCCCCGACGAGGTCGAACCGCTCGCCGTCGCGGACGCACCGGACCAGGGCGGCCCGGCCGGGCCGCGGTCCCCGCGGCCGGCGCACCGGGCCGACCGCCCCGAGAGGGGACGGTCCGATGCCCGCGCCTGAGGGGCCGGCAGACCACCACCGGCCGGCCGCCGCCCCCGGCGAACCCCCCGCACCGACCCTCGCGGCCCCGTCGGCCGCGGCCTGAACGGTTTTTTCGAGACCCGCCTGCAACGGAGGCCCAGAGATGACCACACAGAGCGGTACCACCGAAGTCGGCGGCGAGCCCGCCAGGGCCGAGGCCCGAGAGGGGTTCGACGAGATCACCATCCTCTGGATCTCGGAGGGCATGAGCTGCGACGGCGACACGGTGTCGCTGACCGCCGCGGGCCAGCCGTCCATCGAGGACGTGGTGCTCGGGCTCATCCCGGGGCTGCCGAAGGTGAACCTCGTCAACAAGGTGCTCTCGCCGAGCCTGGGCGGTGAGGACTTCCTCGCCCCCTACCGGGCGGCGGCGCGCGGTGAGCTGGAGCCGTTCATCCTCGTCATCGAGGGCTCGATCCCGAACCAGAACATCATCGAGGGCGACGGCTACTGGACGTCGTTCGGCAACAACCCGGAGACGGGCGAGCCGCAGACACTCAACGAGTGGATCGACCAGCTGGCGCCCAGAGCATGGGCGGTGGTCGCGGCCGGTACCTGCGCGACGTTCGGCGGTATCCACGCCATGGCGGGCAACCCGACGGGATGCATGGGCCTCGCGGACTACCTGGGATGGGAGTTCAAGGCTCGCTCGGGACTGCCGGTGGTCAACGTGCCCGGCTGTCCGATCCAGCCGGAGAACTTCATGGAGACCCTGGTCTGGGTGCTCCAGCACGCGGCCGGTGCCGCTCCCCCGCCGCCGCTGGACCACATGCTGCGTCCGCAGTGGCTGTTCGGCAAGACCGTGCACGAGGGCTGCGACCGGGGCGCCTACTACGAGCAGGCTGACTTCGCGAGGGACTACAACTCCCCCAAGTGCCAGGTGAAGGTCGGCTGCTGGGGTCCGGTCGTCAACTGCAACGTGCCCAAGCGCGGCTGGATGGCCGGCATCGGCGGCTGCCCGAACGTCGGCGGCATCTGCATCGGCTGCACGATGCCGGGCTTCCCCGACGCCTTCATGCCGTTCATGGACGAGCCCCCGGGCGGCACGCTGTCGACGATGGTGATCAGGCCGTACGGGGCGGTCATCCGCCGGCTGCGCGGCCTGACCAACGACATGGTGAACCACGAACCCAAGTGGCGCCACAACAAGGGCAAGCTGACCAGCGGTTACGACCCGCACTGGCGCGCGTGACACCCGCGGCGCCCGGGCCCGTCCCGCAGCCCGCCACCCACCAGACGAACCCGAACCCGAACAGCGAGGGGCAGTACCGCAGATGACCACCACCGAGTCCCGGTCCGCAGGACGCAAACCCGCCCAGCTCGTGGACATGTCCTGGGATCCGATCACCCGGATCATCGGCAACCTGGGAATCTACACGAAGATCGACTTCGCCAACCAGGAAGTCGTGGAGTGCCACAGCACCTCGTCGCTCTTCCGCGGCTACTCGGTGTTCATGAAGGGCAAGGACCCGCGAGACGCCGGCTTCATCACCTCGCGGATCTGCGGCATCTGCGGCGACAACCACACCACCTGCTCCAACTACGCCCAGCAGATGGCCTACGGCGTCAAGCCGCCGAAGCTGGCCGAGCACATCACCAACCTGGGCGAGGCGGCGGAGTACATCTTCGACCACACCATCTTCCAGGACAACCTGGTCTTCGTGGACTTCTGCGAAGCGATGGTCAAGGCCACCAACCCCGGTGTCCTGGCGCGCGCCGAGCGCACCGACGCGCCCCGCGGCGACATCCACGGCTATCGGACCATCGCCGACGTCATGAAGGCCTTCAACCCCTTCGAGGGCGAGGTCTACAAGGAGGCGCTGAAGGTCAGCCGGATCACCCGGGAGATGTTCTGCCTGATGGAGGGGCGGCACGTGCACCCCTCCACGCTGTACCCGGGCGGGGTCGGCACGATGCCGCAGCCGAGCGTCTTCACCGACTACCTCAGCCGTCTGATGCGGGTCATCGACTTCATCAAGAAGGCGGTGGCGATGAACGACGACGTCTTCGACTTCTTCTACGAGGCCCTGCCGGGCTACGAGGAAGTCGGCAGACGCCGCATCCTGCTGGGCTGCTGGGGCGCCTTCCAGAACCCGGACGTCGTCGACTACCGGTACGCGACGATGAACGAGTGGGGCAAGGCGATGTACGTCACCCCGGGCATCATCGTGGACGGCAAGCTGGTCACCAACAACCTCATCGACATCAACCTCGGCCTGCGCATCATGCTGGGCAGCTCCTTCTACGAGGACTGGGTCAACGAGGACCCCTTCGTCACCCACGACCCGCTCGGCAACCCGATCGACATGCGCCACCCGTGGAACCAGACCACCGTGCCCGTGCCGCAGAAGCGGGACTTCGAGGGCAACTACAGCTGGGTGATGAGCCCCCGCTGGTACCACCCGGAGACCGGTGACCACCTCGCCCTGGACACCGGTGGCGGCCCCCTCGCCCGGCTCTGGTCGACCGCCCTGAGCGGCCTGGTCGACACGCCGTACGTCAAGGCGACCGGCGGCGGTATCCGCATCACCCTGCCCAAGGGGGAGAAGCTGCCGGAGACCACTCTGGAGTGGCGCATCCCGAAGTGGAGCAACACCCTGGAGCGGGACCGCGCCCGGCCGTACTTCATCGCCTACGCCGCCGCCATGGCCCTGCAGTTCCTGGAGGAGGCCATGGGCATGCTCAGGAGCGGCGACACGAAGGTGTACGAGAACTTCGAGGTGCCGGACGAGTCGATCGGCTGCGGCTTCCACGAGGCGGTACGCGGCGTCCTCTCGCACCACCTGGTGATCCGGGACAAGAAGATCGCCAACTACCACCCGTACCCGCCCACCCCGTGGAACGCCAGCCCCCGCGACATCTACGGCACCCCGGGCCCGTACGAGGACGCCGTCCAGGGCCAGCCGATCTTCGAGGAGAACGGGCCCGACGACTTCAAGGGCGTCGACATCATGCGCACGGTCCGCAGCTTCGACCCCTGTCTGCCGTGCGGCGTCCACATGTACATGGGCAAGGGCAAGACCCTGACCACCGTGCACTCGCCGACGTACGGAGCCGACCATGGCTGACACCACCGTACGGCTGGCGGACCCGGCGGTGGAGGCGCGGCTCGCCCGCCTCGACGAGGTGCTCGCCGGACTGGAGTCCGCTCCCGGACCGGCCATGGAGGCGGTGCGGCTGCTGACCGAGGTCTACGGCGAGGCGCTCGCCCGGGTGCTGGACCACGCGGCGCAGGAGCTGCGGGAGATCCTGGCGGAGGACGAGCTGCTCGGTCACCTGCTGGTGCTGCACGACATCCACCCCGAGCCGCCGGAGCGCCGGGCCGAACGCGCGGTCCAGAAGCTGCGGCCGGCGGTGCGTGAACGCGGCGGCGACCTGGTGTGGGCCGGCGTCGAGGGGCAGGTGGCCCGGGTCCGGCTGGACAGCGGCGGCGGCTGCGGTTCGGGATGCGGAGGCGGAGGCGGATCGGCGGGCGTCGTCGACGCCGTGCGGGCCGCCGTCCTCGCCGTGGCCCCGGAACTGGAATCGGTCGAGGCGGTCACCGAGGAGCGCAGGGCGGCTCCGGCGTTCGTACCGCTGAACACGATCAGGCGCCGGGCCCTGCCCGAGGAGGCGCGGTGAGCGTGGACGGGGCGCTCGCCCGGGTGATCCGCTCCACCGCCGGCCATGCGGAGCCGGCTGCGACCGAGCGCTGCGAGCTGTGCGCCGCCCACGTGAGCGAGGAGCACCCCCACCTGTACGACACCGGTGCCGCCGAGGTGCGGTGCGTGTGCCGGCCCTGCTCGGTGCTGTTCGCCGACGACGGGGCGGGCGAGGGCCGCTACCGGCTCGTGCCCCGGCGCCGGCTGCGCCTGCCCCCGGTCGACACCGGGGTGCTGGGTGTACCGGTGGGGCTGGTGTTCTTCGTGCCGCGTGCCGACGGCACGGTCACCGCGCAGGGACCGAGTCCGGCCGGGGCCATGCGCTGGGAGGTGGACGCGGCGGCCTGGCGGCGGCTGGCCGCCGCGGTACCACAGCTGGCCGCCATGGCACCGGATGTGGAGGCGCTGCTGGTGAACACCGTACGCGGACTCGACGAACACTGGATCGTGCCGGTCGACGACTGCTTCCGGATGACCGCCCTGGTCCGCCGCGAGTGGCAGGGCCTCTCCGGTGGCGGCCGGGTCTGGCCGGCCGTAGAACAGTTCTTCAGGGAGCTGACCGAGCGGTCGTGAGGACCGAAAGGAGATCGGACATGGGAAGCATCCGGGTGGGCCGGCCCCAGGCCAGGCCCGATACCCCCTCCCACGTGCGCGGACTGCACCAGGGCAACAGGGGTCCGTACAAGCACCAGACCGGACATCACCAGGACGGCACCTCCGACGCGCGCCGCTCCACCGGTATCCACTGGAAACGGCATGACGCCCTGGTGAAGGACATGCCGAACATCTCACCGGGATGAGAGAGCGGAAGTGATGCCATGAAGGCGATGAAGGCCATGAACGCGATGAACACAGCCGGGCGAAGAAGAAGGACCGCGCGGCGGGGTCTGTCGGGACGGCAGCTGCTCGCGGCGCAGGGCGCGCTGGCGGGCAGCGTGGTCGCGGTCCTGATTGTCAAGGAACTCCCGGGAATTGTCCGTGAGTTGCGGATCTACCGGATGACCGGGGGGCTGCGCGCCCGCCACCGGTACCCCTGAGGCCGGCGTGCACGAGTTGTCGATCGCGACCGCTATCGTGGAGCAGGCCGGGGAGATCGCGCGCGCGGACGGCGCCGACGGTGTCGCGTCGGTGACCGTCCGCGTCGGAGAGCTCGCGGGTGTGGTGCCGGACGCGCTGCACTTCGCCTTCGAGGTGGCCCGCGACGGTACGGCCCTCGCGGCGGCCCGGCTCGTGGTGGAGCAGGTGCCCGCGCACGCCTGGTGCGGGGAGTGTGCCGAGGAGTTCGCGGTCGGCATGCCCCCGTTCTTCTGGTGCCCGCGATGCGACCGGCCGTCCCGGGAGCTGCGCAGGGGACGCGAGCTGGAGATCACCGGCGTCGAGACCTGAGCCGTACGACGCCATCGGCCCCGCCTCCACGGCGGGGCCGATGTCCGTCCGGGGCCGGGTCAGCAGATGCGCGGCAGCTGCTCGCCCAGCGGGAGGTCGAGCACCCGGGTGCCGCCGAGTCCGGTGGCGACGACCACCATGCCCGGGTGGTCGGCCACGCACTCGCCGATCAGGGCGGCTCCGGCGCCCTGCGGGTGGGCGTGCATCGCCGCCAGCACGGCGTCGGCGTGCCCGGCGGGTACGAAGGCGACGAGCCGGCCCTCGTTGGCGACGTACAACGGGTCCAGGCCGAGGAAGCCACAGGCGTTCGCGACCTCGTCGGGGACCGGGAGGGCCCGCTCACGCAGCCGGACACCGGTACCGGAGGCGCGGGCGATCTCGTTGAGGGACGCGCCGAGACCGCCGCGGGTGGGGTCGCGCAGGACGTGGATGTCCTTGGTGACCGCCAGCATGGTGGCCACGAGGTCCGCCAGGGGTGCGGTGTCGGAGGCGATCTCCACCCCGAACTCCAGGCCCTCGCGCACGCTCATGACCGCCACTCCGTGCAGTCCGATGGGCCCGCTGACGATGACGGCGTCGCCCGGCCGGGCCCGCTGCGGGCGGATGTCGACGCCGTCGGGCACGAGACCGACGCCTGCGGTGGTGATGTAGACGCCGTCGCCGTGCCCGGACTCCACGACCTTGGTGTCGCCGGTGGCGACGGTGACGCCCGCCGCCTCGGCCGCCGCGCCGACGGCCCACGCGACGCGTTCCACGACGGCCAGTTCCACGCCCTCTTCGAGGATGAAGGCGGTGGAGAGGTACGCGGGCCGGGCGCCGCTCATCGCCAGGTCGTTGACGGTGCCGTTGACGGCCAGGTCGCCGACGCTGCCGCCGGGGAAGAACAGCGGCCGTACGACGTAGGAGTCGGTGGAGAAGGCCAGCCGGGTGCCGCCCAGGCCGAGGACGGCGGAGTCGGTGAGGGCGGCGAGGGTGGGGTTGCCGTAGGCGGGTGCGAAGACCTGCTCGATCAGTTCGGCGGACAGGGCGCCGCCGCCGCCGTGGCCCATGACGACGACCGGCTGGTCGCGCAGGGGGGCGGGGCAGGTCCAGTTCGCGGGGTCGACGACTGGTCCGGTCGCCTCCACCGCTTCAGTGGCGAGATCAGCCAACGGAGTTCATCTCCTCGCGGGGTACACGGGATCCCTGCCGGGCCGGGCCGTCGGTCATGCGCCGGTAGAGGTAGTAGGCGGCGCAGGCGCCCTCGTTGGACACCATGGTGGCGCCGAGCGGGGTGCGCGGGGTGCAGGCCGTGCCGAACGCCTCGCACTCGGTCGGCTTGATCAGCCCCTGCAGGACCTCGCCGGCCCGGCACACGGCGGGCTCCTCGGTGCGGATGTCGGTGACGTCGAAGCGGTGTTCGGCGTCGTAGGCGCGGAAGGCGTCGGTCAGCCGCCAGCCGCTGGCCGGGATGGGTCCGATGCCGCGCCAGTTGCGGTCGGCGACCTCGAACACCTCCTCCAGCATGCGCAGGGCCGCCGGGTTGCCCCGGTCGCGTACGGCCCTGGGGTAGGCGTTCTCGACCCGGTGCTCGCCGCGTTCGAGCTGGTGGACGGCGCGGCGGATGCCCTCCAGGATGTCGAGCGGCTCGAAACCCGTCACCACGATCGGCACGCGATGCTTCGCTGCCAGGTCCGGGTACTCGGCGGTGCCCATCACGCTGCACACGTGACCGGCGGCGAGGAAGCCCTGCACCCGGCAGCGGGGGGCCGTCATGATGGCCTCGATCGCCGGGGGGACGCGGACGTGGGACACCAGCAGGCTGAAGTTGTCCAGGCCGAGGCGGCGGGCCTGGTGCACGGCCATGGCGTTGGCGGGCGCGGTCGTCTCGAAGCCGATCGCGAAGAACACGACCTGGCGGCCGGGGTTCCTGCGGGCGAGGTCGAGCGCGTCAAGCGGTGAGTACACCACTCGGACGTCGCCGCCCTCACCCTTGACCCGGAACAGGTCGCGGTCGGTGCCCGGCACGCGCAGCATGTCACCGAAGGAGCAGAAGATCACGTCGGGGCGGGCGGCGATCTCCAGGGCCTTGTCGATGACCTCCAGCGGCGTCACGCACACCGGGCAGCCGGGGCCGTGGATCAACTCCACCTGTTCCGGCAGGAGCTGGTCGATGCCGTGGCGGATGATGGAGTGCGTCTGGCCGCCGCAGACCTCCATCAGCGCCCAGGGCCGGGTGGCGGTGGCCCGGATCTCGTCCAGCAGCCGGCGGGCCAGCGCTGGGTCGTTGAACTCGTCGATGTACTTCATCGGACGTCACTTCCGTTCTCCTGCCGGGCGGCCTGTTCCCAGGCGTCGCCGAACTCCTCCTCGAGCAGCCCCAATTGCTCGAACAGCTCCAGGGACGCCCTGGCCGACTCCTCGTCGAGGCGCTGCAGCGCGAATCCGACGTGGACGATGACGTACTCCCCCACCTGGACGTCGGGCAGGTACTCCAGGCACGCCTGTTTCTGCACTCCGCCGAAGTCGATCAGCCCGGTGAGGGGGTCGGCGCGCTGGTCGATGGACACGACCTTTCCGGGCACTGCCAGACACATGGGTCACTCCGTCTCGTGGTGGTGGGCTGTTCCGGCGACCATCAGCTGGCCGAGTGCCAGTCCCCCGTCGTTCGGGGGGACCTCGCCGTGCCGCAGGACCGTGAAGCCGTCCCGGGTGAGCCGGACGGCGCACTCCTGCTCCAGCAGGGCGTTGGCGAAGACGCCTCCGGTGAGGGCGACGGTGGCCAGGCCGGTCGCGGTGCGGGCGCGGTGGCAGATCTCCGTGACGGCCCGCGCGACTCCGCGGTGGAAGCGGGACGCGAGTACCGGGACGGGGGTGCCGCGGGCCTGGTCGTGCAGGAGGGCCGTCAGCATCGGCGCTGGGTCGCAGCCGAGGCTGTCCCGGCCGCCGAGGCCGAAGGGGTACGCCACGGTGTCCGAGCCGCCGGCCTCCAGCGCGGCCGCCTCCAGTTCCACTGCGGCCTGCGCCTCGTAGCCCGCCCGGTGGCACACGCCCACGAGTGAGGACACCGCGTCGAAGAGCCGGCCCATGCTGGAGGTGGGCACACAGGCCACCTGGCGTTCCAGCTGCCGGCGCAGGACCGCGCGTTCGGTGTCCGAGCAGGCGGTGACGCTCGGCAGCCGCGGCGTCCAGGGCAGCCCCGCCGCCCACAGCCGGGCCAGGGCCAGCCGGCACGGGTTGGCCACGCCGGCGTCCCCGCCCGGCAGCGGGGCAGAGACCAGGTGGGCGAAGCGCCGGTACCGGCTGTAGTCGGCGAGCAGAACCTCACCGCCCCACACCGTGCCGTCGTCGCCGTGACCGGTGCCGTCGAAAGCGACGCCGATCACGGGTGTGGTGCCGTCGAGGCCGTGCTCGGCCATCGCTGAGGCGATGTGGGCGTGGTGGTGCTGGACGAGCACCGGTGCGGGCAGCCCCAGTCCGGCGGCCCGGGCGCGGGCGCGCCGTACCGAGTGGTAGCCGGGGTGCCGGTCGGCCGCCACCCGGCTCGGGGTGACGCCGGTGAGGCCAGCCAGGTGCCGTTCGGCCCGCTCGGCGGCCTCCAGGGTGGCCAGCTCGCCCATGTCGCCGATGTGCGGGCCGAGCCAGGCGTGCTCGCCCTCGCCCAGGCAGGGCACGTTCTTGAGATCTCCGCCGACGGCGAGCGTGGGGCGCACCGGGCGCGGCAGGCGCAGTGGGCGGGGGACGTATCCGCGGGAGCGGCGCAGCACCTGTTCGGTGCCGTCGGAGCGGACCCGGAGCAGGGAGTCGTCGCAGAAGGCGGCGATGGGCCGGTCGTGGCCGAGCCAGGCGTCGGCGATTCCGGCCAGCCGGGTCAGTGCCTCGGCGTCGTCGGTGACGATGGGCTCCCCGGAGCGGTTGCCGCTGGTCATGACCAGCGTCCGGGGGCCGGGGGGATCACCGGGAAGTCCGAACAGCAGGGTGTGTACCGGCGTGTAGGGCAGCAGCAGGCCGATGTGCGGGCTGCCCGGACAGACCTGATCGGCGAGGCGGAGGCCGTCCGGGGGTGTGCGGCGGCGCAGCAGGACGATGGGGCGGCGGGCGGCGGTGAGGGCGGCGCGTTCCGCGTCGGAGAGGAGGGCGATCCGCTCGGCTGTGGCCAGGTCGGCGCACATCACCGCGAATGCCTTGCCGCCCCGCTCCTTGCGGTCGCGCAGGGCGCTGACCGCCCGGGGGTCGGTGGCGTCGCAGGCCAGGTGGTAGCCGCCGACGCCCTTGACGGCGACGATCCGCCCGGCGGCGAGCAGCATCCGTGCCGTCGCGAGCGCCTCCGCGTCCCGGGCCGGGCGGATCCCGATGCCCTCGGCCGGGATGAGTGCGAGGCGCGGGCCGCAGTCGGGGCAGGCGACGGGCTGGGCGTGGAAGCGCCGGTCGGCCGGGTCGCCGTACTCGTGGGCGCAGGCGGGGCACATCGGGAAGCCGGCCATGGTGGTGGCCGCCCGGTCGTAGGGCATGCCGGTGGCGATGGTGAAGCGGGGACCGCAGTGGGTGCAGGTGGCGAAGGGGTGACGGTGGCGGCGGTCGCCGGGGTCGGCCAGTTCGCGCAGGCAGTCGGCGCAGGTCGCGGTGTCGGGCGGGAGCTGGGTGCGTCCGGGGGCCCGCTCGGTGGAGCGGATGGTGAACGGGCCGGTCTCGCCGGTGGCGGGCAGGTGGACGCCGTCGACCGCGGTGACGGTGGCCAGGGGCGGCGGCTGAGCGGCCAGCAGCGCGCAGAAGCGGTCCACCTCGTCCGCCGGGCCCTCGATCTCGATGAGCACGCCGTCGCCGGTGTTGCCGACGAATCCGCTCAGGCCGATCGCGGCGGCGAGGCGGTGCACGTGGGGGCGGAAGCCGACGCCTTGGACGGTGCCGCGCACGGTGAGCCGACGGCGTACCAGTCCGGTTGCGGGGGCGGTCATGCTACGGGTGCGGCCGGGGCGTGGTGGTGGCCGTGCGGGTGCGGGGCGAGGGGCGGCCGGTGCGCCGGGGCGCCGTCGCGGGCGGCGAGGGAACGCTCCAGCAGGGTGCCGACGCCGGCGCCGGTGCGGGCGCAGGAACGTACGATCTCCACGCCCGGGTTGACCCGGCGCACGTTCTCGTGGAAGAGGCTCTCGTCGAAGCCGGCCGGTCCGGCGAGGTCGGTCTTGGTGATGACGACCAGATGGGCGGAGCCGAACGCGGTGGGGTACTTCAGCGGCTTGTCCTCGCCCTCGGTGACGGCCATCAGCACGATCCGCAGGGTCTCCCCGAGGTCGTAGGAGGCCGGACAGACCAGGTTGCCGACGTTCTCCACGAAGAGGACGGAGGTCTCCGGCGGCAGCCAGCCGTCGAGCCTGGCGCGGACCTGGCGGGCCTCCAGGTGGCACAGGCCGTCGGTGAGCAGTTGCTGGACGGGGGCGCCGGAGCGGGCCAGCCGGGTGGCGTCGTTCTCGGTGGCCAGGTCGGCGGTGAGGGCGGCCACCGGGACGCCCTGCTCCACCGCGCGGGCCAGCACCCGGCCGAGCAGTTCGGTCTTGCCACTGCCGGGACTGGACAGCAGGTTGACCACGGTCACGCCCTGCCGGGCGAGCTCGCCGCGCAGGGTCGCGGCCAAGTCGTCGTTCTTTGCCAGGACGGCCTGTCTGACGTCGGACCCGCACATGGGCGCTGCTCCTCGGATAGGTGACGGAGCCCGGGCCGCCTTCCCTGCGGCCCGGGGTCTCATCGATCTTCGGTGCCGCCGGGCGCGGTGCCGGGCAGCGCTGCCGTGCGCGGGGTCCCGGATTCCATCGGGCGGCCCAACGGGGGCAGCGGTGCGGCGGGGTCGTCGAGCAGGGCGGGCAGGAGCGCGTGCAGAGCGTCCACGGCCCGGCCGACTGCTTCGCGCACCGTCGCACTGAGTCCCGGCAGGAGGTCGTCGTCGCTCGGCAGGACGGCGGGTTCGCAGGCCAGGACGAGGACCCGGGGTAGTGGCTCGTCGCCCAGGTGGGTGGCCAGGGCCAGCACCTTCGCCGGGTCCATGCCGTGGGCCTCGGGAGGGACGGTGCCGTCGGGGGGCTCGGCCTCGATCAGGGAGAGGGTGCCGGGGCGGTGGCCGCGCGGGGCCGCGTCGACCAGGACGGCGGTCGCGTAGCCGGACAGCAGGTCGTAGGCGAGGTCCATGCCGCGGATGCCGTAGTCGCGGACCCGTACCCCGGGCGGCAGGGGGCCGTCTTCGAGGGCGCGGATCACCTCGGGGCCGAAGGCGTCGTCGGCGAGGAAGATGTTCCCGACGCCGGCCACCAGCAGCCGCGGCGTCACCGGAGGTCTCCGCCGGCCGGGGCGAGGGGCCGGTGCGAGCCGCCCGGCGTCTTGCGGACGAAGGCGGAGCGCAGGGCGTGGTAGGGGGCCTCGGGGTCGAAGAAGAGGGCGTGCATGCGGGCCAGTTCGTCCTCCCGGTAGCGGGCGAGGGGCCGCTGCCGTTCGTCGGCCGTGCGGGCCGCAGCCTTCTCGGCGAGGAGGCGGTCCAGGCCGGCGGTGGCGGCGAGGTCGGTGGCCAGCCGACCGACCTCGGCCGCGAAGTCCTGGGGTGTGGCGGGCACCAGCCGGTCCACGAGCCCGATCCGCCGGGCGGTCGCCGAGCTGACCGGCAGCGCCTCGGCCGTCAGCCGGCCGGCCCGCTCCGTGCCGACGCGGCGCGGCAGGGTGTAGGTCCAGAACTCAGAGCCGTACAGGCCCATCCGGCGGTAGTGCGGATTGAGGACGACGCCGGTGCGGCACCACACCTGGTCGGCGGCGAGGGCGAGCATGGCGCCGCCGGCCGCGGCGTTGCCGGCGAGCGCGGCCACCACCAGCCGGTCGGTGGTGCGCAGCACGGCCTCGACCAGGTCGTCCATTGCGTTGAGGTTGGTC
This sequence comes from Streptomyces sp. NPDC049915, assembly GCF_040656475.1. NCBI lineage: Bacteria > Bacillati > Actinomycetota > Actinomycetes > Kitasatosporales > Streptomycetaceae > Streptomyces > Streptomyces sp. NPDC049915. The sequence goes on along the minus strand of NZ_JBFAMH010000003.1, from coordinate 317,222 downwards.
CAGGACTCCTGGGCCGGGTCGGGGGCCGCCTCGATGACGTTGAGGTGGATGCCGTTGGAGAAGAAGTCCCGCGGCCCGCCGAGGACGAGGACGCGGGTGGGCCGGCTGAGCGCCTCCTTGTAGGCGGCGAGCAGTCGGCGGCACTGCCCGGTGCTCATCGCGCCGCCCGGGAAGGAGAAGGCGAGGAAGCCGACGTCACCCTGCTGCCGGTAGCGGATGTCGGTCCAGGTGCGCCGCTCGGGCGGCAGTTCCAGCGGGGCGGGGTCCTCGGGAAGCCCGGGACCGGCTTGCCAGGAGGCGAGTACGCAGGCGGCCGGCCGGCGGAAGGGTGCAGGGTCGCCGGAGTTCTTGCGGGGGCGCAGTTCCGGGATCCAGACGGCGCCGTCGCGGGTGGCGCGGCAGACGGCGCCCGCGCGCTGGGCCAGCAGGGCGCCGGGGCGGCCGCGCAACCGGTCTTCGGGGTGGCCGCCGTGCAGGAACACCTCGTGACCGAGGAGTTCGTCCAGGACGCCGGGCTGGGAGTCGGCGCCGCGCAGCGTGCGCAGGACCGTCTCGGTGTCGTCCCTTTCCCAGTCGATCCGCCGCCGTTCCTGCCGCATGACGTCGCGCCGGACGACGGTGACCGACTCGTCGGTCTGCGCCAGCGGCTTGTGGGCGCCTTCGGCGTAGCGCCGTACGGCCGTCAGGACGGCGGTGACGGCGGCATCGGACGCCTCGTTGCGGTACAGGTCGCTCTTGCCGACGGGCGGAACGGGGAACGGCTCGGCCGCCCAGATCGCGCCCGCGTCCATGACTGCCTCGGCCTGGAGCACGGTCACACCCCACCGCTCCGCCCGGCCGGAGACAGCCCAGTCCAGCGAGGAGGGGCCGCGGTCGCCCGGCGGGCCGGGGTGGACGATCAGACAGGTGTGTTCCCGCCACACGTCCTCGGGCAGCGCGGTCTTGAGCATCGGCGCGACGATCAGGTCCGGGCGCAGCTCGCGCACGGCTGCCCGGACCGGGTCGGGGCCGTGCGCGGCCAGGACGACGTCCACTTGGTGCCCGTGGTCCGACAGTTCGGCGTACAGGCGCTGGGAGAGACTGTTGAACGCGCTCGCGACGAGCAAGATGTCCATGACACGGCATGCTCGTTCCTCTTCGGGGTGCAGTGAAGAACCGCGTCGGCGTTTCGCCGGCCTCGGTCAGGTCTCTTCCTCCATCCGGATCGCATGGCGCAGGTCCTCGAACGCCTGGCCCCGCTCCTCCCGGTGCGCCTCCAGCAGGGCCGCGGCGATCGCGTCGAGCTTGCGCTGGACGGCGTGCTCGGCGCGCACCTCGGCGTTCTTCAGCAGGGCCAGCAGCAGGAGTGTGACCGCCGTCATGGCCTCGCCCGCCAGCAGCAGCAGTTCGAGTGGCAGGTGGGCAGCGTGGGCGGCGACGAAGAAGCCGATGAGCAGCAGGCAGAAGAGGAAGAACGCCGGGGAGCTGGTGAAGTTCGAGGCGTACTCGGCGAACTGTTCGAACCGGCCGCGGCGGGAGCCGCCGCGGTGCACGGGGTTCTTGAAGGTCATGACCGAGCCTTTCCCCACGGCGGGCCCCAGCGCACGGCCTGAGGGTGCGGGCTCGGCGCGCGGCCTGGAGGGTCGGGGGCTGCGGCGCGCGGCCGGAGGGGGGAGGACCGGCCCCGGGCCCCGGCGCCGGGGGCCCAGGCCGCGAGGGGCCGGCCGGGGGTGAGGCGGTCGCGGAGCCGGCGGCTGTGCAGCTCGGTCACGAGGGCCGGCAGGTCGGGGTGGCGGAGCAGGGCCGCTGCGCGGCGGCGGTCGCCGTCGCCGGGGGCGGGCAGCGGGCGGAACTCGGCCGGCGTCTCCGTGCCGTGGTCCGTGTCGGCGAGCGCCCGGGCAAGGAGAGCGACGAGATCGAGGTCCACGCCGCGTGCACCAGTCCCGCCCGCATCGCGGGCCCCACCGCCTCGATGGTGTCGGGCGTGGAGCCGCCCGAGGCACCGACTCCGCGGTTGTCGACGGTGATCACCCGGCGCCGGGCGGCGAGTCCGTCGATGGCACGGGGGTCCCAGTTGTCCAGGACCGCGGCGAGGTGGTGGAGCAAGATCAGCGGTGCACCGTCTCTGTCCGGGCCCAGCTGTCGGTAGACGAAGTCGACGCTGTGCACCGACACCGAACCAGTCGGCACGTCTTTGTACGAGGAGGCGGGGGCGGGCGTGGGGGAACTGCGCGGCGCGCTCATGATCGATCCCGGCGGAGATGGGCCGACGGGAGACAGGATCCTCTCGTTGCCCGGGACTTACCGGTTGTGGTTTCGGGTCAGGGGTCTGGCCCTCACTCCATCGCGACCACGACCTTGCCGGCCTTGGCGCGGCCCTTCTCGGCGTAGTCCATCGCCTCGCGTGTCTGGTCGAAGGGGAAGACGCGGTCGACGACGGGGCGGATCTCTCCGGCGTCGATGAGCCGGGTGAGTTCGCGCAACTGGTCGCCGTCGGCCTTCATGAACAGAAAGGAGTAGGTGACGCCCTGGCGCTTGGCGTGGCGCCGGGTCTTCCAGCTCAGCGCGTTCATCGCCTGCCGCAGGACGGGGTTCGCACCGAGTTCGCGGGCGAAGTTCGCGTCGGGGGGTCCGGCGATGCTGATGACCTTCCCGCCGGGCTTGAGGACCCGCAGGGACTTCTCCAGGGTTTCGCCGCCGAGGGTGTCCAGGACGACGTCGTAGCCGTCCAGGACTTCCTCGAAGTCCTGTGTCCGGTAGTCGACGACGACATCCGCGCCGAGCTCCCTGACCGGGCCGGCGTTGGCCGCGCTCGCGGTGGTCGCCACATGTGCGCCCAGCTGCCTGGCCAGCTGGAGCGCTACGGTCCCGACGCCGCCGGAGCCCGCGTGGATCAGGACCTTCTGGCCGGGCTGGACCTGTGCCCTCTCGACCAGCGCCTGCCACGACGTCAGGGCGACCAGGGGCAGGGAGGCGGCCTCCACCATGGTGAGTCCGGCCGGCTTGGGCGCCAGGTCGTTCTGGTGGACGGCGATGAGTTCGGCGAAGGTGCCGATGCGGGCCTTGTCGGGCCGGGCGTAGACCTCGTCGCCCACGGCGAACCGGGTGACGTCCGGTCCCACTTCGGCCACCACCCCGGCGAGGTCGTTGCCCAGGACGAGAGGGAGACGGTACGGCAGAATCGCCCTGAAGCCGCCGTCGCGGATCTTGAAGTCCAGCGGGTTGACGCTCGCCGCGCGGACCCGGACCAGCACGTCGTCGGCGCCCATCTGCGGGTCCTGGGTCTCGGTGATGCGGCCACCGTCCTTGTCGCCGTACCGCTCGATCATGAAAGCCTTCATCGTCGTCTCCATTTCCCGTCCGCAAGGGGGACGTGACTGATGCGCGTCGGCCTTCTGCGAGTACGACACACTTTGTAGGGTTTGGCCCGGTGTTTACTGGGCCCCTCGCCGATGCGATGGACGGTCGCCGCCGGGCATCAAGGCCGCCGGCGGGGCGATGTGCGCTCATGCCGCGTTCGGCGGTGCGGCCAGGCTCTGCTTCACATACCGGGTGATCTCGTCGGCGAGGATCTCGGGCAGACCCGCCTCGATGCCGGCCAGGGCCTGGGCGGCGACCTTGGCGGGGTCGGCCCTCTGGTCGGCGGGGACGCTCGCGGCCATGTCGGTGTCCATGTATCCGACGTGCAGGGCCGAGACGGCGATTCCGCGGGGCGCCAGTTCTTCCCGGGCCGCGCTGGTCAGCGCCCACGCCGCGGCCTTGGCCGCCGCATACGCTCCGAGGCCGGCCGGGTGCAGCCAGGACAGGACCGACAAGACGTTGAGTACACATCCGCCGCCGTTGGCCTCGATCACGGGAGCGAAGGCCCGCGTCACGGCGAGCGGACCGAAGAAGTTCACCTCCATCTCCAGCCGCACCGCGTCCGAGCTGCCCGTGATCAGCGGGGTGCCGGTGGAGATGCCGGCGTTGTTCACCAGCAGCGTCGCGTCGGACGCGATCCGGGCCGCGGCCCAGATCGACTCCTCGTCCGTCACGTCGAGCCGCAGCGGGGTGACCCCCGGCAGGTCCACCGTCTCGGGGCGCCGGGCCGCCGCGTACACGCTCGCCCCGCGCTCCACGAGCTGGGCGGCCAGATGCCGACCAAGCCCCCGGTTGGCTCCGGTGACCACCACGACCGCGTCCTTCAGTTCCATGCCCACTCCCAGCGTCACGGCCGACGTCGAGTGACCCAGCCGGATCCAAATTAGATTACAGACACAATCTAAACACTGGCCTAAGATAGATGCCAGTCGACATCCAATCGGGAGGTGGCCGATGGGCCGCGTATCGCAGGCGCAGGCAGAGGAGAACCGCCGACGGGTCGTGGAAACCGCGTCTCGCCTGCTCCGGGAGCGGGGGACCCACGTCAGCGTGGCCGACCTCATGAAGGCGGCCGGTCTGACCCACGGCGGCTTCTACAAGCAGTTCGCCTCCAAGGAGGCGCTCATCGACGAAGCCACCGCCCATGCATTCGGCGAACTCACCCGGCACCACAAGGACGGACTCGAGCAGCATGGCGGACAGCGCGCCGCCGCCCAGCAGGCACTGATCGACACCTACCTCTCCCCCGAGCACCGCGACAGCCCGGCGGACGGGTGTCCCGTTGCCGCGCTCGCCACTGACATGGCGCGCGGGGGCGGAGATCATGAGGCCCGCCGGATTTACACCGAGGGCGTGGGTGACTTTGCCGAGTGGCTCACCGCGGAGGACCAGGACGGGATCACCCGGTTGTGCATCATGTTCGGCGCACTCGTTCTGGCCCGGGCCACCAGCGGTTCCCCGCTCTCCGATGAGATCCTCACCACCGCGCGTGCGGCATTGGCGGCAGCCGGCTGATCAGCGCCACGCAGCCGGGCAGCCCGTCTGGGCATTCCTGCCCTGCCGCCGACGGCACAGCAGGCTCTCCCTGAGGCGGGCCAGCAGGTAGCGGGCTACGGTAGGCCTGCTCGATGAGCTGCAGTTTCTTCCTCGAGGGTGCGCGGGTGCCCGCGAGCCAGGCACGCATGGCGCGGTCGGTGACGGTCAGGCCGGCCTCGCGGGCCCGCCGACGGGCGTTGTCAGTACGGGTGAGCACAGAGCTCCGCCGCACCCGGCAGCGTTCCTCGAAGGCAGCCACGACCTGCCGCGTATCGACGTTGTGCGCGGTGCGCGTGACGGAGGACCTCTGCCGCCATGTGGAGGTTGCTGTTCTCAGCCTGGTGGCCGGCGTGCGCCTCCACCGTCGCGTAGAGGTACCAGCGCATCACCCGGTCCCCGAAGAGACGGCGCCAGCCTGAGCCTCTACCAGGTCACCCGCTAACCGCAGTTACTCCTCGCGGTCTGGACCGGCGCCTGCCCCATCTGCCACCGCGACATGCCAGAGCCGATATCAACGTGACCAGGCCCTACGGGACCTGTCCGTACTGCCAACCGGTCGCGACTGTCAGCCGATCGCGAGGTCGGCCGACGCGTCGATGAGGGCGACCTGGCCCGGGCCGGCTCTCCGGGTCCGGGCCTCTTCCACGAAACGGCCCAGCTCCGCGCGGACGGTGGCCGAGTCGATGCGCTGGATCACGGGCAGCGTGGCCTCGACGATCTGACAGGCGTCGTCGAGGCAGCCGACACCGGCCAGGGCCGTCGCCTGCCGAACCGCGAAGCGGGCCTGGGAGTTGCTGTCCCCCGGGACCGCCGACGGCCGGCGCCGGCGCTCGGCGGCGAAAAGGTCGGCGGCCAGCTCGAAGTGACGGAGGCTGAGCATGCAGGATGCCTCGATGAGCCGAGGGTTGCCGTTCTCGATGCGCGGCCCCCAGTGAGGGGTCCGGTCGCCGACGACCTCGGCGGCGTGGCTGCTGAACCGCTCGAGTGCCTCTCGGCAGGCCCCCGCATCGCCACGGCGCGCATGCCCCTGAGCCGCGCGTCGCGCGGCGTGCGCGCGGATCACCGGGTTGGCCGCCGGGTGCCCGGCCGCCTGGTCGGCGAATCCGATCGCCGCATGGGTGTCACCGCGGTGCTGGGCGATGAACGCCTTGCGGACCAGGGCATACGCGGCCACCGTCTCGTCCCCGCCGTGTGCGCCCCAGCGGACGGCGAGATTCGTCCAGCGCAACGCCTCCGCGGGATTTCCCGCCTCTTGTGCCATCCACCCCGTGTATTCGGCGAACTTCGAGGCCAGCAGCCAGATCTCGGCACGTTGCTCGCCAACGGCGTGCGGACCGGCGTCCGTCAGGATCCGCGTGATCGACTTCATCGAAGCGGTGACGAACCTCGGTCCGGTGGATCTGCCGATGTCCTTCAGCTCCCACAGGACCCGCTCGTATCCGGCGACCACGGGGCCGGCCTCCACGACGCCCTCGGCCCGGGCGCCGCGGCGGCCGGCCCCGGCCAGCTCGACGAGTTCCCCGCCGGTTCCGAGGGCCGCGTCGCATGCCGCCGCCACAGCGGGCGTCGGGTTGCGCAACCCGCTCTCCAGATTGCAGATCTGTCCTTCGGACACGTTCGCACGCCGGGCGAACTCGCGCACACTCCACCCCCGACGTGCCCGGAGTGTGGCCAGGACGACGCCGAAGTCGCCCGGCGGCAGACGCGTGCCGGTCGATCTCCCTGCCGCGACCGTCCCTGCCGCGCTGTCCACCGGGTCCATACCGGCCAGCGTACGGAGCCTCACGGCCGCTATTCAATCCCCGGCGAATAGCCATCGAGCGAATGCTCCGCCCCTAGAGTGAGCACGAATCCTGACGTCAAGGCTTCCCGGAGAGGGGGCAATTGTGCCGCGCATCTTCCTCAGCTTTCGCAAACCGGACTCCCGGTGGATGCGAGACCGCGTCTACCGCGCGCTGTCCGACCGCTTAGGTGCCAACGAGATCTTCAAGTCGGGCCAGTCGATACCGCCCGGGGCCGATTTCGCCGAGATCCTGCGGCGGCAGGCCGCCGAGTGCGAGCTCATGTGCGTACTGATCGGGCCAGGGTGGCTCGACGCGCGGGGCGAGGACGGTGTGCGGCTCCTGGACCGGGCCCACGACTGGGTCCGCCTGGAGATCGCGACGGCTCTGCGGGCGGGAAACCGCGTCGTTCCGGTCCTTCTGGGTGACGCGACGATGCTGCCCGACGCCTCGGCGCTGCCGGCCGAGATCGCGGAGCTGGCGCGCCTGCAGTTCCTCCGCGTTCCGGAGACCCATCTGCCGGACGGGCTGGAGCACTTGAGCGACGCGGTGTCCGCTCTCCTGTCCGATACCGACCCCGCTGTCGAACCCGGGCACGGCACGGCGCCGGCCGCCGATCCGGAGCCGTCCATGACCATGACGGCCCATGTGTCCGGCGGTGGCAGCGCCTACCAGGCGGCCCGTGATCAGACGATCAGGTTGGCGTGAGGGGCGGACGATGGATCATCCCGGAGCAGACGGTGCGCATCGGGTCGGGCCGTATGCGCCGCTCGCACGGCAGAGCGCGGTCGGCGGGGGCGAAGTCTTCGCGGCCCGCACGGACGAGGGGCTACTCGTCACGGTCACGGTCGTGCGGCCCGAACTCGCCGCGGCCCCGGGGTTCCGGGACCGGTTCCGAGCCGCCGTCGACGCGGCACGGACGCTGTCCGGTGCCTTCCTCGTACCGGTGATGGATGCCGACGCCGACGCGCCGGTTCCTTGGCTGGCGACCCAGTTCACCGCCGGACTGCCTCTCCGGCAGGCGGTCGACCGGCACGGCCCGCTGTCCGAACCGGCCCTGCGGGTGCTCGCCGACGGCCTCGCCCGGGCGCTGGCCGCACTCCACGCGGCCGGGACCGTCCACGGCGAGGTGAGCCCGGACTCGGTGCTGCTGACCATGGACGGACCCCGCATCACCGCCCTGGGGATCACGGGAGCCACCGCCAGTCCGGCACCCTCACCGACAGACGACATGTTCGACCTCGGGTCGACCGTGCTGTTCGCAGCCTCCGGAGGCGAGCCGGACAGGGGCGCGCTCCCCGCGTCGCTGCGCGAGGTGATCGGCGGCTGCCTGTACCCGGAACCGTCGGACCGTCCCACCGCGGAGCAACTCGTCGACTACCTGAGGCGTCAGGACCTGCCGGCTCTGGCAGGCAGTTGGCTGCCGCCGGCGGTGACCGCCGACATGGCCGCCGCGACCGCGGCGGTGGGATCGGCGTCCGCCGGCGGCGGCCGGGGCCCGTTTCCTCCGCCGACGGCGATCGCTGCCGGCACGGGTGTCAGCCGCCGGAAGCTGATCATCGGTCTGGCCGGAGGCGCGGCCGTACTCGGCGGATCCGCGGCGGCACTCGCCTTCTCCGGCGACTCCTCGCCGGCACCCGACGGCTGGGCCGGCGGGCCCGAAGCCACTGCGCGGCCGGCCTCTCCGTCAGGCGTGCGCTCCACGCCGGCCTCCTCTGCGTCGCCGTCCTCGACGGACGGACCGGAATCGATCGTTCTGGCCGGACCCGACGCGGCCAAGGCATGGTCGGGCGCCGGAAAGCACGCCCCCACCTGCCTGGAAGCGTCCGACAAGGTGGTCATGGTGGTCACGGACACTGCCACGTCCTTCCTGGACGCCGCGACCGGAAAATCCGTGTTCCCCCAGCTGAACACGACCAACCAATTCGGCACGACCAGCCTCAAGTACCCGACGGCGTACGCGGACGGAGTGTTCTACCTGCTCTGTGACACACCGAGTCAGTCAGGCCTGCTGGTGGCGTTCGACGCCGCCAGCGGGAAGATGAAGTGGGCGACCAAGATGGCCGACGTCGATCCCGGCGGCGGCACGCATGCGGCGATGTACCTGAGCAACTATGTGGCAGTCGCGGGGAACACGGTGTACGTATGCGGGCAGTTGCTTCAGACGTCCGGGTCGTTCTCGGCCGAGTCTCCGAGCAACGGCTACATCCGGGCGTTCAACGCCGCGACCGGCAAGGGACTGTGGCGGGTCAAGGGCACGGACATCAACAACGTGCTCGTGCCGCCCTCCGGTTCTCACCTGCTGGCCACGTCGGCCGTTCCGGGCAGGAAACCCGGCCGCGTCCAGATGATCGACGCCGGCAAGAGAGGTGCCCGCGGCTGGAACGTGTCCGTCCCGCACGCCTCGTACTACTTCACCACCGGCTGGCCGCTGACGTGCTACGCCGCCGGCCTGTTCCTGTTCGCCGGCGGCAACGGCGACACACTGTTCGCCGTCGACGCCGCCACGGGCACAGAGAAGTGGCACCAGCGCTTCGATGCGAAGAGCGGGGACCAGGTCCAGATCGGTGCCCCGTTCGCCGCCCTGGACGGAGCGACCGTCTACGTACCGGTCGGGGCCGACCTGGTCGCCCTGGCCTCCGCCGACGGCACTCCCCAGTGGGTCGCGACGCTCGACGGGGCCAACGACATGGGCGGTTCCAATATGTTCAACGCCTCCCTCAGAGTTTCGGGCAAGAGCGCGCAGTGTTCGGCGGACACCGTCTTCGTCACCGACGCTGCCAAGACATTGTGGGCCATCGACGCGGCCACCGGCAGGGCCCGGTGGAGATACAGCGATCCCGGGCAGCCGGACGTGGGGTTCCTGTGGACGGTGGGCGGCGACCACGTGTTCATCGCCTCCCACCTGACAATGACCGCGATCGCGGCCCACGGGGGGTGAGGAGAAGACATGGAGACGAGTGTGGAACTCGCCGGCCTGGCATCGGCGGCCGCGGCGCGCCTGATCGATCTGCTGGCGACGGACGGCTGGGCTGCGGTCAAGTCCTCCGTCATGTCGCTGTGGCGGTCCGCGCACCCGGAGCGCGTCGAGGAGGAACTGGCCGATCTGCGCGGCGAGTTGCTTCAGGCGCAGCAGACGGGCGACGGCCAGGAGCTCCAGGGGCTGCTGGTCGCCGAGTGGCAGGCCCGCATCATCCGGCTGATGGCCACGCGGCCGGGCGCCGTCGACGAGCTGCGCGCGCTGGTCGGCGAGGAACTGCGCGCTGCCGGAACCCCGGAACAGCAGATCTCGGGTTCGATGACGCTGGAGGCACACGTCTCCGGCGGCGACGCGTTCCTGGCCGGCCGGGACATGACCGTGACCAGGGGCGGACAAGCGTGACGGAACGCAGCACCGGTGCCCTGCCCCCGGACGGGCCGCCACTGTGGCAGCCGAAGCGGCTGGAGGCGAGCGCGACCGGCGGGGGCAGCGTCTTCCAGGCCGGCCGGGACATGCACGTCCGCGTCGGCGATGAGGGGCGCAGAACCGTGCCCGGCCCGGGCGCCGACCAAATGCTCTGTCCGTACCCGGGCTTGGCGCCTTTCAGCGCGCAGCACAAGCAGTGGTTCTACGGCCGTGAGCGGATGGTTCACCTCGTGTGCGAGCGGATGGACGCCCGGATGCGTGAGGGCGGCCCGCTGGTGCTGATCGGCCCGTCGGGGGCCGGGAAGTCGTCCCTGCTCGCGGCCGGTGTACTGCCGGCCCTGGACGACGGACGGCTTCCGGTGGCGGGCTCGAGCACTTGGCCGCGGCTGCTGCTGACCCCGACGGCATCCCCGGCCCTGGCACTGGCGGCCGCCGCCGGGCTCGACACCGAGACCGCCCGGCGTACGGCGCCGGGCTGGCGGGCCGATCCCGCACGGTGCCTCGCCGAGCTGCGTGAGATCACCGGAGCCGGCGATCCGCCGCCCACCGGGGAGTCCGCCTCCGCGGGCCTGGTCGTCGTGGTCGACCAGTTCGAGGAGATCTTCACGGCCTGCGGCGACGAGACCGAACGGCAGTGGTTCATCGACGTGCTCGACCGTCTGGCCCGGTCCACGGGCGGTGCGGTCGTGGTGCTGGGAGTGCGCGCGGACTTCTACGCCGCGTGCACGGCCCATCCGCAGCTCCGGGCGGCGCTCCAGGCCGGACCTGTCCTGCTGGAGCCGATGACGGAGGACGAACTCAAGGACGCCATCCGCCGCCCGGCCGGCAACGTGGGCCTCGACGTCGACGACGGCCTGGTCGAGGTGCTGCTGGCGGACCTGGGCGCGGTCGGGGGGCCGGTCGGCGCGAGCACCACGGGCCGGCTGCCGCTGCTCGCACACGCGCTGCGGGCCACCTGGCAGCAGCGCCACGGCCACACGCTCACCGTGGACGGATACCGCGTCACCGGTGGCATCCAGGGCGCCATCGCCACCACGGCGAACAGGCTCTACGACACCCTGCCGCCGCCCTGTCACGAGGCCGCACGGTGGGTGTTCCTGCGGCTCGTCATCGTGGGACGCGACGCCGACGACAGCCGCCGGCGCGTCCGTTACGACGAGCTGCTGCGTCACGCGCCGGAGCGGGAAGCCGCCGTCAGAGTCCTGGACGACTTCACCCGTGGCCGGCTGCTGACCCGGGACCAGGACACGGTGGTGATGACACATGAGGTGCTCATCCGCGCCTGGCCCCGGCTGCGGGACTGGATCGAGCACGACCGCAACGGGAACCTGGTACGACAGGATCTGGAAGAGGCGGCCGCGCTCTGGGAACAGGCCGGCCGGGACGCAGCCGCGCTGTACCGCGGCAACCGCCTGGAGACCGCACTCGCCTGGGCCGAAACGCACGGGCCGGAACTCAGCGGCGCCGCCAGGGCATTTCTGGCAGCCGCCCGCCACCACCAGCGGCGCGGGCAACGACTGCGGCGCGCCGCGGTCGCCACCATCACCACCCTGGCCGTGGTCGCCTCAACGGCCGCGGTGTTCGCCTTCCGGCAGGAGTCCCAGGCCCTGCGAGCCCGCGACCAGGCCATCAACGCCGCCGTCACCTCCGCGTCCGTGCAACTGGCGCCGACCGATCCCTCGCTGTCCGCTCAACTCGCGCTGACCGCCTACCGCATGGACCCGACCCAGGAGGCGGCGTCCCGGCTCATCACGACCGAGAACACGCCGCTGGACACCCGGCTTCCCGGCCCGCGCGGCGCGGTGTACACCGTGGCCTACAGCCCCGACGGGCACATGCTGGCGGCGGGGAACGTCTACCAGAACCTGGTCCGGCTGTGGGACGTCTCCGATCCCGGCCGTCCGGTGGCGCTGGGCCGACCCGTGCCCGTGGACCGTTCCGTCAATTCGATCCTGTCGCTCGCGTTCAGCCCGGACGGCAGGGTGCTGGCCGTCGGCGGCCACACCAGCCACAACGGCGACGCCGGTTCCGGCGGATTCGTCGACCTGTGGAGCCTGACCAGCCCCAGCCACCCGGTCCTGCTCGGCCGGCCGAAGAGTCCCGCCATTCAGGGCTTGGACGCCGCGACCGCCATCGAATCGCTGGCGTTCAGCCCCGACGGCCGTACCCTGGCCGCCGCATGGCACGCCGGACTCGTCAGCCTGTGGAACGTCACCCGCCCCGACGACGTCAACCCCGCGGGAGCGCCCCTGAACCTCGACTGCACCGACGTCTTCTCCCATCGCATCGCGTTCAGCCCCACCGGCCACACCCTGGCCGCCGCATGCGACGACGACGCCGGCACCGTCAGCCTGTGGAACACCACCGACCCGGCCCACCCCACCCGCGGCCGTTCCCTGAAGGCCGGGCAGCACGTCATCTCCCTGGCGTTCAGCCCCGACAGCCGCACCCTGGCCGCCGGATGCGAAGACAGCACGGTCCACCTGTGGAAGGGCGCGGACCGCGGCCACCCCGCCCCCCTGGGCAAGCCGCTGACGGGTCCCGCCCAGGCCGTCATGTCGGTGGCGTTCAGCCCGGACGGTCACACCCTGGCGGCCGGCAGCGCCGACCACACCATCCATCTGTGGAACGTCACCCACCCCGGGGCCATCGGCTCTCTGGGGCGGCCGCTGACCGGCCCCGGTGACGCCGTGACCGACGTGGTGTTCAGCCCGGACAGCCGCACCCTCGCCGCGGGGAACGCCGACGGCAACGTCGATCTGTGGAATCTGCCGCCGACCCGGATCATCGGCGCCGGCGGCGATGTGGCATCCGTTGCGTTCAGCCCCGACGGGCGCACCCTGGCCGCCGGAAACCAGAACAACACCGTCTCGCTGTGGAACACCGCCGACCCCAACCACCCCGCTCCGCGCGGTGATCCGCTCACCGGCCCCGACGACCCGGTCAACGCCGTGACGTTCAGCCCGGACGGTCGCACCCTGGCCGCAGGCGACAGGGGCGGCACCATCACGTTGTGGAACACCGCCGACCCCAGCCATCCCGTTCGCCTCCGTGAGACCCTCACCGGTGCGGGCGGGCCCATCTCCTCCCTGGTGTTCAGCCCCGACGGCCACACCCTGGCCGCGTCCGGCGACGACCGCTGGCGTGGCAGCATCGCCCTGTGGGACGTCAGCGACCCCGCACACCCCGTCGCCCAGCCCGGCATCTCCAATTCCGACACGGGGTCCGTCCTGTCCCTGGCGTTCAGCCGCGACGGCACGATGCTGGCGGCCGGCGGCAACGGCAGCAACGGCAAGGTCGGGCTGTGGAGTACGACGGACCCCGGGGTCCGCATCGGCGAGCCGATCCACCAGCCCACCGCCACCGGCACCTGGGTGGCGTTCAGCCCGGACGGCCGCACGCTCGCCACCGGCAACAGCCGCGGCACCGTCACCCTGTGGAATGCCACCGACCCCAACCACCTCACGCGCAGGGGCAGTCCCCTGACCGTACCCGGAGGCAGCCTGTGGTCGGTGACCTTCAGCCCGGACGGGCACACCCTCGCAGCGGCCGGCCACACCGACAACGGCACCATCAACCTGTGGAACGTCACCGATCCCGACCACCCCACCCTCATCGGCCGGCCGCTGACCGTGGAGACCGGATCCGTCGCCGTGCTGGCGTTCAGCCCGGACGGTCACACCTTGGCCGCCACCACCGACGACGGCGTGGCCACGCTCTGGGACCTGAACGTCGAGTCCGCCATCAGCCGTATCTGCGCAGGGAGCGCCGGCGCCCTGAGCCGACACCAATGGAGCCGATACGTTCTCCAACTGCCGTACGACCCACCCTGTGGGACCACCTAGCAAGGCCTGCGCGGGTTGATATCGGCTCTGGCGTGTTGAGGCGGCAGGTGGGGCGGGCGCCGGTTCCAGACGGCGCCAGGCGCGGCCTTCGAAGCGGGCCAGGCCCAGGGTCCGTTCCGTCTCGCGGTGGTCGTGCTCGAAACGCCGGCGCAGCTTCGCGGTGCGCACCAAGGTGGCCGGCGCCGTCTGGCGGCTTCCGGCCGACCGCGATGACCAGGTCCTTCACGGGGCCGGCGGCGGCGCAGGCCCAAGCGGCCGCCCCGGCCCTCGCCGCCCTCCCTCTCCCCGTGCGCGCATCCCTCCTGCGCGGCCTCTCGCACGCGCTGGGCGAGAACGCCGCACAGCTCGCGGCCGTCGCCGAGGACGAGACCCGGCTCGGAGTGGAACGCCTGCGAGGCGAAATCCGGCGTACGCCATCGGAGTTGGAGATGTTCGCCGACATCGTCGAGCCTGGTCACCGATCCCGCCATCCGCGCGGTCGGTTTCACCGGCTCCACCTCCGGCGGACGGGCCCTGTTCGACCTGGCCAACAGCCGCCCCGACCCGATCCCCTTCTACGGCGAACTCGGCTCGCTCAACCCGGTGGTGGTCGCACCGGCGGCCTGCGCGGCACCCGGGGCGGACGTCATCCGCGAGTACGTCGCCTCGGTCACGCTGGGCCAGGGACAGTTCTGCACCAAACCCGGCCTGCTCTTCCTGCCGGCCGGCCACGGTCTGGACGACCACCTGCAGCAACAGATCGCGGCCGTCCGCCCGGCCCCCCTGCTCGGCCCCTGGATCAGCACCGCCTACCACGCCATCCTCGAAGAACTCGCCGCCCACCCCGCGGTGCGTCCGCTGCACCTCACCCAGGCGCCGGACGATCCCAGGTTCTCCGCTCCCGCTCTCCTCGCCACCACGTCCGCGGACATACGAGCATGTCCCGGACTGCTCCGGGAGTGCTTCGGCCCCGCCTCCCTGATCATCACCTACACCACGGGCGACGACCTGCTGGAGACCATAGGCACCGTGCCGGGCGGTCTCACGGCGACCATCCACGGACAGGAACACGACGACGAGGCTCTGTTCCACCGTCTGTCGGCCGCACTGCAGGTCGGACGCCTGATCTGGAACGGCTGGCCCACCGGCGTCGCGGTGACCGCCGCCATGCAGCACCACGGCGGACCGTGGCCCGCCACCACCTCGCCCCTGCACACAAGTGTCGGCGGCACCGCCGTCGCTCGCTGGATGCGCCCCGTGGCCCACCAGAACATGCCGGAAGCACTCCTTCCCGCCCCGCTCCGACGCGCCAACCCCTGGGGTTTCCCCCAACAGGTGGACGGCTCCGGCCGGAATCCGGGTCAGAGCCGCTGAGACGCACGGGATGCGCGTCGGCGGAGTGACCCACCCATCGGCGCCGTGAGGCACTGGAACGGATGTGTCGCCGTCGACGCCTCTCGTGAGACACGGCGGGTGCCGTCACCGGCTCGCCCCGGCGATGGACGAGATGGGTGATCGCGGCCGTCGTCTTCTTTCTCTTCGGCTTCGGCAGCTCGTGCTGTCGTTTGGATCACCCTGGTGTCGCGGGGCCTGGCACGTACGTCTGCCGCACCTCACAGCCGGCCTGACCCGAACGACAGGGCCTAGTTATCGGAGGGGTCCGCCGACTCCTTCAGCGGCACGTGCCAGACCAGCCTGGCTCCCCCGCCTTCCGGGCGGCTGATTTCCATGTCGCCGCCCAGATTCCGCGCCCGTTCCGCCATATTGCGCAGACCGCTGCGGCGGCCTTCGGGCGGGATACCGACGCCGTTGTCGGTGACCGTCAGCCGTACCTCGTCGCCGTCGGTCTCCAGCACCACTTCGGCGCGGTCGGCTGCAGCGTGCCGCGCGATGTTGGTCAGGGACTCGGAAAGGACGGCCACGACATGATCGGCGGTCTCCGGCGGCACGTGGGTGTCGAGCAGGCCCTCCATCCGGACGCTGGGCGCGAAGCCCAGCACCGGTGTCGCATCGCCGGCCACCCGGACCGCACGGGCCCGCAGCCCGGGTGTCGAGTCGTCGTCGTGGGTCCGCAGGCCGAAGATGGTGGAGCGGATGATCTTGATGGTCTGATCGAGGTCGTCGACGGCCCGCCGCACCCGCTCCGAGGCCTCCGCGTGCTGGATGAAGCGGCCGGCGCTCTGCAACGTCATACCCGTCGCGAAGAGCCGCTGGATGGCCAGGTCGTGCAGGTCCCGGGCGATCCGGTCCCGGTCTTCCAGCAGGGTGATCTGCTCGGCGTCCCGGCGGCGCTCCGCGAGCTCCATCGCGACGGCGGCCTGCGCGGCGAAACCCTTCAGCAGCTCCGTCTCCCTCTCGGAGAAGTCACTCGCTCCCCTCTCCCGGGCGAGCAGCACCACACCGCGGACGCGGTCTTCACGGCCGATCGGCACGGCGATGGCCGGGCCCAGGCCGGCGAACCGCGGCGGACCCGCCGTCACCCGGTCGTCACGCGAGACGTCCGGGCTGCTCACTGGTGCACCGAGCACGAACGCCTGTCCGGTGAGGCTGCCCTCCACCGGCAGCACGAGCCCACGGTGTGCGTCGGCCTCCTGGCCGATGGCCAGCTCGACAGCGAGGGTGCCGGTGTCCTTCACAGGGGTCGCCATGGCGGCGAGCGCCGCGCCGGTGATCTCCCGCGCCCGCTCTGCGATCAGCCCCAGCACCTCGTGTTGGCCCGCCCCGGACATCAGACCGGTACTGATCTCAGCGCTCGCCACCAGCCAGCGCTCGCGCAGCTTCGACTCCTCATACAGACGGGCGTTGTCGATCGCCACGCCCGCTGCCACGGCCAGCGTCGACAGCACCGACTCGTCGTCCTCGTCGAACTGCAGCCCGCCCCGCTTCTCGGTCAGGTACAGGTTGCCGAACACCTGGTCACGCACGCGGATGGGCACGCCCAGGAAACTGTTCATCGGCGGGTGGTTCGGCGGGAAGCCGTACGACGCCGCATGCTCGGAGAGCTTTCCCAGCCGCAGGGGCTCGGGATGGCGGATCAGTTCCCCGAGGATGCCGTGGCCCTCGGGAAAGGGGCCGATGCGGGCGATCTCCTCGTCACTGACCCCGTGGGTGATGAACGCCGAGAGCCGCTCGCCGCCCGAGCCGATCACGCCCAGCGCCGCGTACTCGGCGTCGACCAGAACAGCCGCGGCCTCCACGATGCTGCGCAGCGCCTGTTCCAGCTCGAGTTCACGGCCGACCGAGAGCACCGCCTCCAGCAGGCTGCGCACCTTGTCCTGGGTGTCGCGGGCCGCGTCGAGGCGCGCCTGCAATTCCTCCAGCAGCTCGTCCAGCCGCAACTGCGGCAGCCGCACGACTCGTCCCTCGCCGGCACCCTCGGAGCTTCCCACCTGTGCCTCCCGCCCCCCTTGCCCTGCGTAAAACGCCCCGCCCAGCTTTCACGGTAACGGGCCGGACAAGGGGAAGATACGGGCTGGCGGCGAGGGACGCGTTGTGCCGACGCAGAGGACGGCCGACTCGATTCACGCGGCCGGCCCGGCCGGTCACGACGGCACTCCAGCCGGAGCGGGCGACCGCGTCGAACTCGCGGAATGTTCGTACGGATCGAGTCGGACATGGTCACCGGGCGTCGCCTGGCAGGGGCATGACGGACGAGCATCCTGCCCCTCGGCGGCCGGTGGTGCGTTCAGCGCCCGTCGGCGCGCCGGCGGTCCTGGGCCTGGGTGGCGATCACGGCTGCCTGGATCCGGCGTTCGACACCGAGCTTGGCGAGCAGACGGGAGATGTGGTTCTTCACCGTCTTTTCCGCCAGATACAGCCTCTGGCCGATCTGCCGGTTGGTGAGCCCCTCTCCGATGAGGGCCAGGATCTCCCGCTCTCGCTCGGTCAGTCCGGGCAGGGCATCCGGCTCGGCCTGCTGCTGCCCGCCCCGCAACCTGGCCATGAGCTTCGTGGTCGCGCTCGGATCCAGCAGTGACTGGCCACGGGCCACCGTACGCACGGCCGAGACCAGGTCCGACCCCCGGATCTGCTTGAGAACGTACCCGGACGCACCGGCCATGATCGAGTCGAGCAGCGCCTCCTCGTCGTCGAACGACGTCAGCATCAGACACGCCAGGTCCGACATGTTCGACCGCAGCTCCCGGCACACGGTCACGCCGTCGCCGTCCGGCAGCCGGACGTCGAGGACCGCTACGTCGGGGCGCAGGGCGGGGACGCGCACCAGAGCCTGCTCGACGGTGGCCGCCTCGCCCACCACCGTGATGTCCGGCTCGTCGTTCAGCAGGTCGTGCACTCCCCGGCGTACGACCTCATGATCGTCGAGGAGGAAGACCCGGATCGGGTTGTCGGGGCCCGCCTGCTCTCGCTCCGCCATCGGTTGCTCCTTGTCACGTGGCTGGGCCTCCTTGACGATCCTTACCCTCCCGGGGACCGAAGACCAGGGCCGATCGGCCCTGCTTTCTCACGGCGCAAGGTCCACTCCGTGGAGGGTCCGCCCTCCCACCAGCTCACGTCCGGTGACCAACTCGGTATCGATCCGGATGAACGCCCCGTCGACCGACGGGGCCCAGGGCCGCGGACCGGTCCGGACCAGACGCTCCCGCCCTGCGGGATCGTCGACGACGGTCGCCCGTCCGGTGACGACGACACTCCACCCTGCGAAACTCGTCGGATCGATCTCGTCCACCTCGAAGGCGACCACCGATCCGCCCACTGCACGGGCCAGCTCCGAGGCCGCCGAGGTACGCACGAGCACCGCGCCGTCGCCGTCCAGGCAGAAGTTCACCGGAAGCACTGCGGGCAGGGCGTTCCCGGTGTGAACGATGCGACCGACTGGCACCTTCGTCAGCAGGCGGAGGCACTCGTCGCGGTTCAGTTCGCGAAAACCGTCGTTGGGATACATGGCCGGTCCGTCTTTCGCCTTGTACTGCGGTAGATGTCCATGGTCGGCCGAGCGCCGGTACCGAACGAGGGCCACGGGTCCCCGCTCCATCGGAGACCGGCCCTGCCGCCGGCCGGCCCCCGGCTCCGCGCTCTGATCACCACTGCGCCCCAAGTGCTCCGGCGGCCTGTCCGTCACCGAGACACCTGGGGCGGGCAAGGGACCGCTCAGCCGTCCTGCGTCCAGTCGGCGACCTCGGGCAGGTCCATGCCGTGCTCGCGGCTCCATCGGCGTCGCACGCGCCTGGCGTCGCCCTCGGCCAACGCGTCCGCATCCAGCTCCTAAGCGTCCACCTGGTCAGCATGGGCCTGCCACAGGTCCGGGCCGAAGGTCTCGTAGCGGAGACAGGGGCCCATGCGACCACGTGGCGCCCGCACCGCGAGGTGCCGCTGGGCGCGTTCGCGGGTTCGCCGCAACGTCGTCGAGCGGTGTTTCAGCGAGCTGCTTGGCTCGGCAGGATGCGAATCCTTATCCAAGCACCAGCTCACAGTCCTCCCCAGGCTCCACACTGACCGCCCTGTCGGGCAGCTCGATGTCGACCGGCAGCAGGTCGGACGGCGGGACACTGATGTGCAGTCGCTGGTGGTGAAGTCGCAGCCGGATGCCCCAGTGACCCCGGTAGCGGATGGAGAAGCCGTACGACGACAGCTCCGGCAGCGGCACGGGGTCCAGCCACAGCGCCCCGGCCCGGGTCTCGAGGCCGGTCAGTCCGCGCTGGACGAGGTCGAGAGTGCCGGCCATGGCGCCCAGGTGGATGCCTTCTCCCGTGGTGCCGCCCTGCACGTCGGCGATGTCACCGCGCAGGGCTTCCTGGCAGAACGACCAGGCCTCGGCACGCCGGCACCGGGCGAGGACCCAGCCGTGGACCAGGCCGCTGAGGGTGGAGCCGTGGCTGGTGCGGTCCAGGTAGTAGTCGACGGTGTGCTGCCACGTTCTCTCGTCCAGCTGGTATCCCAACCTCTGGAAGAGGCAGTGGAGTTCCGCCGGGGAGAACAGGTAGCCGAGCATCAGTACGTCGGCCTGCTTGGATGCCTTGTAGCGGTTGACGGTGTCTCCCTCGGCCTCCAGAATCCGGTCCAGGCGCCGGATGTCGCCGTACCGTTTGCGGTAGTCGTCCCAGTCGAGTTCGGCCAGCTCGCCGTACCCGTCGAACTGGCTGATCACCCCGTCGTGGAACGGCACGCGCAGCGTGCGTGAGATCCGGTCCCACTGATCCAGTTCGTCGTCGTCCAAGCCGGTGCGTTCGGCCAGTTCGCGGCGGCGCGGTTCGGGGAGGGCGCGCAGCACGTCGAGGGTGCGGGTCAGGACCCAGGCCGCCGTGACGTTGGTGTAGGCGTTGTCGTCGAGCCCGGGTCGCTCCGCCCCCGGATAGGCGTCGTGGTACTCGTCGGGGCCGACCACGCCCTGGATGCGATGCCGTTGCAGGTACGTGTCCCAGACGGCCGAGCCGGCCCAGAAGCGGGAGATCTGCAGCAGCATCTCGGCACCACTGGTGTGCAGGAATTCAGCGTCACCGCTGGCCTCGCAGTACTGCCACACGTTGTAGGCGACGGCCGAGCCGACGTGGTGCTGAAGGTGGGAGTGGTCCGGCAGCCACCGCCCGGAGCGCGGGTTGAGGTGCAGCTGCTGCGTCTCCTCGCGTCCGTCGCTGCCGCTCTGCCACGGATACAGGGCGCCTCGTCGGCCGATGGCCCGGGCCGCGGCACGGGCCCCTTCCAACCGCCGGTAGCGGTAGTACAGCAGCGCGCGGGACACTTCGGGGAAGTGCAGGTTCAGGTAGGGCAACACGAAGAGTTCGTCCCAGAAGACATGGCCGCGGTAGGCCTCCCCGTTCAGCCCTCGGGCGGGAACACCCACGTCCAGGTCGGCCGTGTGCGGGGAGAGGGTCTGCAGCACATGGAACAGGTGCAGTTGCAGGATGTTGCCTGCCTCTCCGGGTACGTCGAGCTCGGCGCGGCGCCACAGCTGTTCCCAGGCCGTCCGATGCGACAAGAGCAGGCTTTCGAAGCCGGGCGCCGCGGCAATCCGAGCGAGGGCGGCCTGCAGGGGGTCACTGATCGCCGGGTCGTGTGAGGTGTGCAGGGCGACCGTCTTGTCGATGGTGGCGGTGCGGCCGGAACGCAGAGAGACCGTGAGGCGCTGCACAGCTCGCGTGGCTTCACTCAGGACCGTGACCGGTGCGTGGGCCGTGAGCCGGGCGGCGAGGGCTACCCGGATGTCCGACGTGCGGGTCCTGCAGCGCAGCCACATCGTTCCGGGCGAGCCGCTGCCGGTGTGGACGTGGGTCAGGTGACGGCCGTCAAGATCGCGGTAGCGCGCCACGCCGGCGTTGGTGACATTCCCGTCGAGCGCGGCCTCGACCTCGAGGTCCCCGGTGAAGTCCTCGGCGGTCAGCTCGGTGCGCAGGACGGCGAGGTGCGGGTCGGCCATGTGCACGAGCCGCTGCTGCCTCACCGAGAGCGTCCGCCCCTCGCCGAGCGAGTAACGGGTGTGCCGCTCCAGGAGCCCGCAATCGAGATGGAGGGTCTGACGGTGATCGAGGACGGCGGTCGTGTCGGGGCTGAGCCATTCTCCGCCCACGAGGCGGCAGCGCAGGGGAAGCCAGTTGGGCAGGTTGACCAGATCCTCGTTCTCGACTCGGCGCCCTGCGATCTCGGAGGTGAGCCGGTTGTAGCAGCCGGCCGCGTACGTGCCCGGGTAGTGCACGGCGTCCGCTGTGCACTCGGGCAGCGCCCCGCGGGTGGCGAAGTAGCCGTTGCCCAGTGAGCACAGGGACTCACGCAACCGCTCCTCCCCGGGAAGGTATCCCTCGTATGGCCAGGTCCGGTCGGTCACGGGGCGTCTCCTCGTCGAGCGGTTCCGTGAGGCCGGACGGCTGTCCAGGCCCTCCTTCAGCGCCGCGTTTCCCCCTCGGACCCCGCTCACACCCGCTGGGGGACCACGGCCAGTGGACGGCCGGCCGTCGAGCAGGGAACGTTCGGCGCGCTTGGCGGCGCTCAGCCGGTCGGTGCCGTACAGGGCGACGCGGCGGTAGCCGCCGATGATCCGGCCGCGGCCGTAGACGTCGGGCACCCGGTGATCACGCCGACCCGGCGGGCAGCGCGCATGGCGGCGGTGTACCCGTCGAAGACGCCGTCGTTGTGGGTCTTGCGGTAGCTGCCGAAGACCTTCGTCACGAAGGGGTCGGGTTCGTAGCCGTAGGCACGCACGCCGTTCCATCATGCGCAGACCGCCTTTCGGCATGATCTCCCGCTTGAGCGGGGCGTCCGTCTGCAGGCCGACGATCAGTTCGCGGTCGCGGTCGATGTATGCAGGTGCGGCCTGGCGGAAGCTCGCCGGGAGGCCGATGCGCTCGCGCCACGTCGTCCCGGCGAACTTCCGCCAGGCCTCGTCCGTTCGGCTGCCGGTGGGCACGGTCGTCGTGGTCATCACAGGTCCTCTCCCTGACTGGCTCCACCACCGATCCTTCTCGGGTACCTGTACGACGGGCAGTGCCGGTCAGGGCAGGGATGCCGTTCCGGTCCGCCCCGGCGACCGGGGCCGACCGGCCCCGTCCCCGGGACGCCCGGGACCCGCCGGGCGCTGACCGGGCGGCGACGGCTGGAGGGCACCGGGCAAGGCGTGCGGTCGCGGGGGCCGCGGACGTCCGTACGGAGCTCATCCACCGGTGAGCCCAAGAAGGGGGCCCGGCAGCCGCTCTACCGCTGCCGGAACCCCCTTGTGCGCGCGGCGGCGTCAGCCAACACGGACCCCTCTCATCTCCGCGGCGACCCGGGCCGCCCACTCCTCGATGTGGGCGAAGTCCCGGAAGTCACCGCCCTTTCCGCCGCGCAGGATCATCCCGGCGACGCGTCCTTTGGCGCCCTCCTCCAGGCAGCCGCCGAAGGTGACGTGTTCCCGGGCGTCGAGCCGGTCCATGATCCGCCGTACGCCGGGCACGGGCGGGATGTCCCGCTCGGACGCGGACGGGTCCAGCGGGCCGCTGCTGAACAGCCACACGGGGCGTTCGGACAGGGCGCGCCGGTTGCGGCGCACGAACCGGCGGGCGTCCTTGTGCCAGCGTCCGGCATACAGGGCACCGCCGGCGACCACGGCGTCATACGGTGTCACGTCCCGGACCGTCCCCGCCGGAGCGGTCTCGACCGTGAGTCCTTCCTTGCGCAGAACGTCGGCGACCGTATCGGCGATCCGTGCGGTGGATCCGTTCGTCGTCCCATAGGTGACGAGCACATTCGCGGCCATGGCGATCCGCCTCCTTTCCTGGTCCGGATTCCTGCACTTCGAGCGTCCGGCATGCCGGGACGCGGGCCCATGGGCTGTACGGCGGTGGCAGGGGGCCGGTCGGCCCTACGTGGATCGTGGAGAGGCGCGGGAAGGCGGACGGCATGACCAACCGGGGCCACAGGTACGTCGCCGAGAGCGGTGATGATCGGCGGGCCCGGCGGAACATGATCGCCCACCTCCTCGACTCGCTGCCCTGTCCCCAACCACCGGATACGAGCGGCCGCCGCGCGCGTCGCGAACGTGCGTCGCCGAGCACGCGGCGCGCCTGCGAACCGTCTCAAGCGTGCCGGACGACGGCCACGGCGCAGGCGGATTGGTGCAGCACGGCGTGCGCGACCCGGCCCAACTGCAGCCCGCCCTCGCCATGGCGGCGCCGGGAGCCGACCACGAGCAGGTCGGCGTTCCCGGACGCGGCCTCCAGAACACGCCGGGCATGGCCCTCGGCCGTGCGGCAGTGCACTCGGACCTCCGGGGGGACAGCGGCCAGCGCCGCCTCCAGGACGTCCACCGCACGTTGTTCGTGCATCCTGGCGGGCTCACCGGCCGGCAAGGGGAGATCGGTGGTCTCGTGGGCGGGGCACCGCCAGGCCCGCACGGCCTCGAGCGGCACTCCCCTCAGCCGGGCTTCCTCAGCGGCGAACCTGACCACGGCCACCGCCTCGCGGCCCTCCCCCACGCCCACCACGACCCGCCCGCGGACCGCCGTACGGGCCTGGTTGTCATGACTGCCGCGCAGCACCACCACCGGGCAGTCGGCGTGACCGGCGACGCTCAGGCTGACCGACCCGAGCAGGAATCCGGTCAAGCCGCCCCGGCCGCGTGCGCCGACGACAACCAGCGCCGCGTTGCGGCCCTCGCGCACGAGGGCGTACTCCGCCTCCTCCGGCAACACGTCAGTGGTCACCTTCAGGTCGGGCTGCCGCTGCCGGGCGCGCCGTGCGGCGGCGTCCACGACATCCTCGGCCAGTGCCTCCTCCGGAGGCTTGCCGACATCATCGGCGATGCCCGCTCCCTCGTAGCGCTCCCAAAGAGAGGCGTACACCACCCGCAGCGGCAAGGCGTGCAGCACGGCCTCGTCCGCCGCCCACTCGGCGGCGCGCAGACTCGCCTCGGATCCGTCCACTCCGACGACGACAGGGAGTTCCATGACCCTCACCCTCCGGCACCCGGATCGAAGACGATCCGGGCCTTGACCTGGCCCCGCAGCACCTCGTCGATGCAGTCGTTGACGGCGGTCAGCGGGCGGGTCTCGTAGATGACCCCGGTGCGGCCCGGGGCGTGCAGTTGGAACACCTCCGCGAGGTCCTGACGTGTGCCGACGGTCGAACCGATCACCGACGTGCCGTTCAGGACGGTGTCGAAGATCGGGACCGGAACGGTGCCATGTGCGGGCAGCGCCACCATCACCAGTTTGCCACCGCGCCGCAGGCCGGCGTTGGCGGCGGTGAACGAGGCGTCGTTCGCGGCCGGAGCGATCGCGGCGTGGGCGCCACCGTGCCGCTTCAGCACCGCGCCCACCTCCTCGCTGCGGGCGTCGATGACGATGTTCGCGCCGAGTTCGGTGGCGAGCTGAAACTTGTCGTCGGTGACGTCGATCGCGGCGACCGTGGCGCCAGCGATCTTCGCGTGCTGCACGGCGAGGTGACCGACCCGCCGACGCCGGAAATCGCCACCAGCTGCGCGGGGCGGACGTCGGCGACCTTTTCAGCGCCTTATAGGCGGTGACGCCGGCGCACGTCAGCGGAGCGGCGTCGAAGGCGCTGACTCCGTCAGGCACCGGCTGCGCGAAGTCCGCCCATGCCGGCATCGTCTCGGCATACCCGCCGTCGCAGCCGTATCCCGTGTTGATCTGCTGCTCACACAGCGTCTCCCAGCCGGACAGGCAGTGCTCGCAGCGCCCGCAGGCACAGCCGAGCCATGGGACGGCGACCCGCTGCCCGATCGTAAGGTGAGTGACACCGTCGCCCAGCTTCTCGACCAGGCCGACGCCCTCGTGGCCGGGAATGAACGGCGGGTTCGGCTTGACGGGCCAGTCACCGTGGGCGGCGTGGATGTCGGTGTGGCACAGCCCCGATGCCTCCAGGCGTACCCGGACCTGGCCGGGGCCGGGTTCCGGGTCGGGGCGCTCCTCGACGACCAAGGGCCGGCCAAGCGTTCGGACGACGGCTGCCTTCACGATCTGTCTCCTGAGAGGTGGTGGCTCAGTCGTGTGCGACGACGGCGACGGGGGCGGTGGCGTGGTGCAGGACGGCGTGCGTGACCGGGCCGATGTGGGCGCCGAAGGGCCGGCGCCGGATGCGGCGGCCCACGACGACGAGAGAGGCCCCACGGGCGGCGTCGACCAGGTGGTCCGCTGCGCTGCCCAGGCGTGACTGTGCGACCACGTCCACGGAGGGATACTTGCGGCGCCACACGCTCAGCGCCTCCGTGAGCCGGGCGGCCTGCTGGCGCGAGATCTCGTCGTGCCACTCCGGGTCGGCGACGAGGCCGTACACGTAGTACGGCGGGAAGCTCCAGCCGTGGACGACCTCGAGGCCGCCGCCCCGGCGGTCGGCCTCCTCGAAGGCGAAGGCGAGCACGGCGTCCGCCGAGCCGCTGATGTCGATGCCGACGACGACCGGCTGGAAGCGGGTAGCGGCGGACGGGATCCCGACCGGGTCCGGCTCGTGCTCGTCGGCGGCCTGTTCACCGGCCCGCACGAGGACGACGGGGACCTCGGTGTGCGCGATCACCGCATGGCCGACCGATCCGACGAGGAAGCCGCCGGCGCCGCTCATGCCGCGCGAGCCGAGCACCAGCAGTTCGGCGTCCTCGGCCACCTCGGGCAGGACCTCGCCGGCCCGGCCGGAGATCTGCTCCATGGTGATCTCGACGCCGGGATGGCGCAGCTTGATGCCGTCGGCCGTCTCCCGGGGAACACGCTCCCGCCAGTGGGCCTCCGTCTCCTTGCCCAGCAGGTGTGCCTGCGCCAGGGGCTCGGGCATCGGCTCCCAGACGTGCACGATCTTCATCGGCAGACCGCGCAGCTTCGCCTCACGCGCCGCCCATTCGGCCGCGGCGCGGCTCTCGTGCGAGCCGTCGAGTCCTGCAACGACACTGCGGACCATGATGGGTGCCTCCTGATCGGGGGTTGTGCTTCCAGGCTCCTCGCCCGTCCCCGGCTTCGGCAGGGGCCGCAGGTCCCCCGTGTGGGCCGACCGGCCCTACCGTTACGGCCCCCAGGGACCGGGAGCCGACGGATCGGTGGCGTCCCGCCGCCCCTGACGCGGTCGCCCACTGACCTGAGCAGGCGCAGGCCCAGCGCGGGGCGAGGCAGGGGTCTCGAGGCGAGACTCGGCCGGGCGGATGTGGGTCCCGGAGGCGGCCGTGTCGTACGGCGGCGTCCGGGACGCCCTTCACGGCTGGGCGTGCGGTGCGTTCGACGAACCGGGACGCAGCGCCGCCTTCGGGCCCGTCCAGTCGGGCAGGCAGCCGCCGAAGCCGGGTGGCCCGGCCAAAGGGCCGGGTGGCCCCTGGCCCAGCCGGCGCCGACGGCCCAACCTGGAGTTGATCGGTCCATCCGCTTCCCGGAGGCGCGCCATGAACGCTCCCCTCACCACGATGTTGCCGCGGGCGCTGCCCGCCGAGCACCGGCAGACGCTCATGGAGACCGCCCACGAGGTGGCGTTCACGATGGGCACCCGCCTCTTCCAGGAGGGTGGTCGCGCCGACCGCTTCTGGATCATCCGGACCGGCACGATCGACCTCGACATGCGGGTGCCGGGCCGCCGGGCGGCCGTCATCGACTCCCTCGGCCACAACGAACTCGTCGGCTGGTCCTGGCTGTTCGCCCCGCACGTCTGGCACCTCGGTGCGCAGGCCGCGACGCCGGTGCGGGCCTATGAGTTCGACGCGACGCTCGTCCACGCGATGTGCGCCGAAGACCCGGAGTTCGGCCGGAGCATCGCACAGTGGGTGGGCGAGGTCGTCGCGCACCGGCTGCGCACGGCCCGCACCCGGCTCCTCGACCTGTACGCGCCCTACGGCAGCGGAGGCATGCGATGACCCCGACAGACGCCCCGCACGTGGTCGGGGACGTGATGACCCGCGCCGTGGTTACCGTCGGCACCGGCACCGCGTTCAAGGACGTCGTGCGCACCCTGCAGGAGCGCAGGGTCAGCGCGCTACCCGTACTGGACGGCTCCGCACGGGTCCTCGGGATCGTCTCGGAGGCGGATCTGCTGCCGAAGGAGGAGTTCCGCGACAGTGACCCGGACCGCCACACCCAGCTGCGCCGGTTGTCCGACCTCGCCAAGGCCGGATCCGTGACCGCCGAGGAGCTGATGACCTCGCCCGCCCTGACCGTGTCCGAGAACGCCACGCTCGCCCGGACCGCCCGCATCATGGCGCGAGCCCGCGTGAAGCGGCTGCCCGTCGTGGACGGCTCCGGCCGGCTCGTCGGGATCGTCAGCCGAGCCGATCTGCTGAAAGTGTTCCTGCGGACCGACGAAGACATCGCCGAGCAGGTACGGCGTGAGGTCATCGCCTCTCTCCTGCCCTCTCCGGCGTCCGCGGTCCGCGTGACGGTGTGCGACGGCGTCGTACTGCTCGCCGGACGGGTGCGCGACCGAACCCTGGTGCCGGTCGCCGCGCGCCCGGTGAGGGCCGTGGAAGGAGTCGTGGACGTGCGGTTCGAGTTGGAGGAGCCCACCGCGTCCCGCCGGACCTGACAGGCCGCCCCGCTCAAAGCCTGGATCGACCGACGGCCTGGCCCCGGTGAGCAGGGCAGCCGGCCGACGTCACTGGACCGGACTTCCGTATGCCTATCTCGCCGCCGACACGGGAGCGGCGGCCGCGCTGCAGGCGGTGGCACCGGTCCTGTTCGCGATCGTGTCACGTGGCGGGCGTCCCGACCTCGCCTCTCCGGCTGCGCTTGCCGGTGTGCGCGTGCCCGTCCTGTTCGTCGTGGGCTCGCCCGACACCCGTGTGCTCGGCCTGAGTCGACTCGCCGTCGACTGGATGCACTTCCTTTCCTCAGGCCGCGCGGACAGCCAGTTCCGCGGGCGGTTGCCCGCCCAGTACCACCTTGAGCGCGCCCGTCTCCGCCGCCCGGCCGAAGACGTCGTACGCCTCCTCCATGCGCTCCAGGGAGAAGGTGTGGGTGACCAGCTCCGATGTGGGCAGCCGGCCCGCCGCCGCCATGCGCAGCAGGGTGGGCGTGGAGTGGGTGTCGACCAGGCCGGTGGTGATGGTCACGTTCTTGATCCACAGGTCTTCGAGGTGCAGCGTGGCGGGCCTGCCGTGCACGCCCACGTTGGCCACGCATCCACCCGGTCGGACCATGCGGGTGCACAGCTCGAAGGTCTCCGGTATGCCGACGGCCTCGACGACGACATCGGCGCCGAGTCCGTCCGTCAGGTCTGCGGTGAGCTCTTCGGGGGTCTCCGCCGGGTCCGCGACCGCGTCGGCGCCCAGACGCCCGGGCCGCCTCCCGCCGCGCGTCGGCCGGATCCACGGCAATGATGCGCTCGGGTGAGTAGAGCCGCGCGGTGGCGATCGCGGCGAGACCGATGGGACCGGCACCGACGACGGCGACGGTGTCGCCGGGCCGCACACGCCCGTTGAGAACGCCCACCTCGTAGGCGGTCGGGAAGATGTCCGCGAGCAGTACCGCGTCCCGGTCGGCGAGCGTCTCGGGCAGCGGGTGCACGGAGAGGTCGGCGAAGGGCACGCGGACGTATTCGGCCTGGGTCCCGTCGATCAGATGGCCCAGGACCCAGCCTCCGCCGCCCCGGCACTGGCCGTACATCGCTCTGCGGCAGTAGAGGCACCGGCCGCAGGCGGTGATGCAGGAGACGAGGACCCGGTCGCCCGGCCGTACGGTGCGCACGTCGGAGCCGGCCTCGACGACCGTCCCGACGGCCTCGTGCCCGAGCACGGTACCGGGAGACACCTCGGGCACATCGCCCTTGAGAATGTGCAGGTCGGTGCCGCAGATGGTCACACAGCCCACCCGTACGACCGCATCGGTCGGCTCCTTCACGACCGGGTCCGGCACGTCCTGCCAGGAGGACTGGCCGGGGCCGTGGAAGACGTAACCCTTCATGACGATCCTTCTCCTCCGCGATGCGGGAGTTGCCCCGTGCCTCCAGCCTCCACGGGACGTGGGCGTGCCGCTTGGGCCGGTCGGCCCCTGGTCCCAGGCCGACGGACCTCAGCGCCGGGCAGGCGCCCCGCCATGCCCTGATGGCCCAGCAGTAGGGCCGACCGGCCCTTTCGGGGGACCAGTGCTACGCGGTTGTCTCTGCTCATGGACGAAACCCACCCCACGGGCGCACCAGAGCTTGGTCTCGGCATCGTCAGTGGCACGACGCTGGTGGAACTCCGTGGCGAGCTCGACATGCTCACGGCCCCCTCCCTGGCCGCGCGTCTGGACAAGCTGACAGGGAGCTGCCGGCCCGACGTCGTGCTCGACCTGCGCGGGGTGTCCTTCATCGACTGCTCCGGGCTGGGCGTGCTGTGCCGGGCGAGGAACCGTGTTCTCGCCCGCTGGG
This sequence comes from Streptomyces sp. NPDC049915, assembly GCF_040656475.1. Classification (NCBI taxonomy): domain Bacteria; kingdom Bacillati; phylum Actinomycetota; class Actinomycetes; order Kitasatosporales; family Streptomycetaceae; genus Streptomyces; species Streptomyces sp. NPDC049915. Next base: position 287,577 of record NZ_JBFAMH010000003.1, on the reverse strand, counting down.
GCAGGCTGCGGCTGATCTCCGACGATCCGGAGTTCCTGCGGATCTTGCGGTACGCACGCCTCGCGGACGTCTTCGAAGTCCATGCCGGTCCGCCGGTGACACTGCGCCTTGGCCTGTCGCCGGCTGTGACGGTGCAACACGGGTGCTCAACGTGAGCGGCGGCACGACGACGTCATGGAAGGGTGGCTCGTCCGCCAGGGGTGCGGTGTCCTTGACCTCTAGGGTCAGCAGCCACCACTTGTCGTGTACTCGATGATCGGCGAATCGCCGCAACCGTAGGCTGGTCCCCTACCCCGTCGGTACCGCGGCCCGTTGGGCTCTCGGCCAGCCCCACGACGCCGTCCGGGTGCCCTTTGCCGTACTGCGCGACGGGTGGGCCGGCTTCCCCTACCCGGTGAAGCCGGCCCGCCCGTCGCGCAGGGTCTACCGGACCGGGGCCGTGGTCGTCCCGGGTGTGATCGGTTCGATGCCGGTCAAGGTGGGGACGACCTTCTGGATGAGGCCGTCCGGGGTGTAGCGCAGCCGGTCGATGGTGACCTCCCGGTGGGTGCCGTCGCCGCCCGGGATCGCGAAGCGGTGGTAGGCGATGTACCAGTCGTCCGTGCCGGGGATCTGGATCACCGAGTGGTGACCGGTGCCCAGGATGCCGCGCGTGGGGTCCTTGGAGAGGATCACGCCGCGGTTGCGCAGACCGTCCATGAGCGGGCTGGTGCCGGTGGCGTACCCGACGCGGTAGTCGTCGCTGCGGGTGTCGTCGATGGACCAGCTCAGGTAGTAGACGCCGTCGCGCTTGTGCATGAACAGGCCCTCGCGGAAGCCGTCCAGCCCCGTCAAGCGCTTGATCTTCGCCGGCTCGTAAGAGGTCATGTCGGGGTTGAGGGGTACCACGTAGGCGTTGCCGTTGCCCCAGTAGAGGTAGGACTGCCCGTCGTCGTCGGTGAAGACGGCGGGGTCGATGGCCTGGCCGCCGTCGGGGTTCGCGGCGACGAGGGGCTTGCCGGAGTCGGTGAAGGGGCCTGTCGGCTTGTCCGAGACCGCCACGCCGATCTTGGCGTCGGCGCAGAAGTAGAGGTAGTACTTGCCGTTCTTCTCGGTCGCGGCGGGGGCCCAGGCCCTGCTGTCCGCCCACGCGACGTCGGGCCCCAGGTCGAGGATCACCGGGTGCTCGGTCCAGTGGACGAGGTCCTTGCTGGACCAGGTTTTGAACGTGGAGCCGCTCCAGCCCGGGTAGCCGTCGCTGGTCGCGTAGATGTAGTAGGTGTCACCGAAGCGCACGATGTTCGGGTCGGCGTTGTAGCCGGGCAGGGACGGGCTGCCCATCACCTCGGCGCGTACGGTCCAGGTGCGCACGGTGTGGTCGGCCGCGCGGACCCGGTAGGTCACGGCGGACGTGAAGTCGTGGACGCTGCCGTTGGCCGGCTCCACCCTGCTGGTGCCCGCCACGCCGAACCGCGGCGCGAGACGGCGTACGTCGGTCCCGGGCTTGACCGGCAGCAGCACCGTGGAGGCGGCCGAGTCGATCACGGCGGGGACCTTCAGTGCGGCCAGGTCGACCGAGGTGATCTCCGTGCGGTTGCCGGGCAGTTCGCGCACCTCGTCGGCGTTCAGAGCCCGGTTCCAGAGGGAGAAGCCGCGCATCGACCCCTTGAAGTACTTGTCGCTCGCGTACAGCGAGCGCCCGAGCTGGTTGGCGGTGGTCCGGCCGCCGCCGATGTCGCCGGGGCGGAGGGTGACGGCGTCGTTGCGCGCCACCTCGGTGCCGTCGAGGTAGAGGCGTGCCGTTGTGCCGCCGAGGGTGTAGGTGAGCGTGTGCCAGCTGCCGCGCGGCAGGTTCCGGGTGCCCGCGGTCTGTTCCGTGCTCCAGTTGCCGGTCGTCAGGGAGGTCCGGTAGCCGTCGCCGGTGGTGAAGAGGTAGCCGTTCCCGCTTCCGTCGGCGGAGTTGCCCAGCCCCCACAGCCAGTAGGGCGTGGCCTGGTCGGGGTCGATCTTCACCTCGGTGGAGACCGTGAGGGCGTCCAGGCCGTTCATCAGGTTGTCCGGCAGAGTGACATAGCCGTTGGTGCCGCCGAAGTCGGCGGCGTCCGCGGTGCGGCTGACGTCACCGTGTACGACGGCGTCGTAGCCGTGGCCGGTGTCGTCCGGCACGCGCGTGCCGCTGCCGCCGAGGCGGTACGACGCGACGAGTCCGTGCTCGTCCGCGGCGAGGGGCTGCGGCACGCCGCGCAGCCGGTCCATCTCGGCCTGGGTGACGGGCAGGACCGTGCCGTGGCGGGGGCTGGCGGGCAGCTGGTACCCGGTGGACATCGTCCACTTCCCGGAGGCCAGGTCGGTGGTCTCGAAGGGGACGTAGCCGCGGCCGCCGAACTCGTCGATGAACAGGTACCACTTGTTCTCGGTGTTCGACTTGAAGACGGTGGGTCCCTCGCCCTGATTGATGCCGGGGTGGGTGGCGTCGCCCTTGCCGATGCACTCCGAGACGAAATCCCAGTCGGTGTTCAGCAGCCGGGTCGATTTCTCCTCGATGACGAACTTGCTGCACGGGGTGGAGGAGGTGTTGTTCCGCTCGTCCTTGGTCAGCCGGTAGTACGTGTCGCCGTCCTTGATGACGGTGGAGTCGATCACCGAGTAGCCGGGGTCCTTCCACACGCGGGGCGCGGAGAACGTGCGGAAGTCGCGTGTGGTGGCGTACATCATGCGGTTGTAGCTGCTGCCGGTGTGGGCGGTGTCGGCCGGGTCGTACAGCTTGGACGCCCAGAAGACGACGTAGGAACCGAGGCTGTCGTCCCAGTACGCCTCGGGCGCCCAGGTGTTGCCGGCGGTGTCGTCCGAGACCTTGACGTGGCGCTGGTCGGACCAGTGGATCAGGTCGGTGGACTCCCACACCTCCAGGTACTTGCTTCCGGTGCGCTGGGCGGCGTCCCAGTTGCCGTTGCCGTAGATCCTCAGGTCGGTGGCGATGAGGTAGAACCTGTCGCCCTCGGGGGAACGGATGACGAACGGGTCGCGCACGCCCTTGTCGCCGAGGGTGGAGGTGAGCACGGGCTTGCCGCCGTTGAGCTCATCCCAGTGCAGGGGGTCGTTGCCGCGGCTGACCGCGGAGTGGATCTGCTCGCCGTCGGAGCGGCCCTCGCCGGTGAAGTACTCGAAGAGATAGCCCTGGTACGGCTCCTTCTTGGGCAGGGGGCGCACGGTCAGGTCGAAGCGCCGCTCGGCCTGGGCCTCCCCGAGGCGCACGGTCGCGGTCAGCCGCACCGCGCGGGCCGGCTCACCGTAGGCGGGGCGGTGGACTTCGCCCGTGGGGGTGACGGTCCTCGGGTCGGTCGACTTCCAGGCGACGCGGGTGCCGTGGCGCCCGGTGGTGGGCAGGGTGAGGTTGCCGCGGACGTCGTCGGCGTCCCTGACGGTGAGGGCGGCGGCGGCCTCCGTGACCTTCGCGCGGTCGCCGGCGGTCTCGTCGTTCTGCGCGACCGCCGGCGGGCCGCCGGGGGGCCCGGCCTTGGCCGGTGCGGCTGTGAGCGCAAGGGCGAGCAGGCACATCAGCACCCCAGGGACCACTCGCGCGGTCCAGGTGAGGCGGGGGTATGGATGGGGCATGGGCGGTTCCTTCCGGTGAGGGTCGTGGCACGCGTCCCGCCACGGGGGCGGCGGCGGGACGCGGCTGGTGCTCCCTGCGGTGGCGGGTGAGGCCGGCGACTCAGCGCGTGACTGGCTTGCCGCGGCCCCAGGCCCAGGCGAGCCGGTCGGCTCCGGACGGGTTGGTCGTGGCGAGCCAGGGCCGTTCGGGGTCTCCGACGAGCCTTTGCAGCGTGTACGTGTCGTCGCTGCGCAGGCCCGGCCAGTAGACGGCGCCCATGCCGAGCTCGCGGAAGGTGTCGGTGACGGCCTGCACGTAGTTGACGAAGTTGTCGGAAGGGTCGGCCTTGTTGTAGTCCAGGCCGGTCGTCATGGGGGCGCCGAACTCGTCGGCGACGGTGCGGCCGGCGCAGTCGCCGATGCGTTCCTTGAGGTCGGCGACCCACTGGTCGTAGGTGGCGTAACTCTTCCAGAACCCGTAGTGGTGCAGTGACAGGTGGGTTCCGCGCAGACGCGGGTCGGCGCACACGGTGGTGACGTGGTCGTTGTAGCCCGCTCCGCTGACGAAGACGCGTTCGCGGGGGACGTCGGGGTAGGTCGCCAGCCAGTTCGCGGCGATGTCGGCCCATGCGGTGTCGGTGTAGCCGTGGGGCTCGTTCATCGGCTCGAAGTAGACGCGGGCGTCGTCGGCGTAGGCGTGGACGACGGTGTCCCACATCGTCCGGTAGGCCCGGGTGTCGTCGATCAGGCCGTCCTTGCGGGCGCCGGTTCCCTCCCAGTAGGAGACGATGACCTTGAAGCCCTGCCGGGTGGCGGCGTCGATGACGCCTCGGTACGCGTTCCAGTACGGGCCGTTGACGGTGTACGGGTTGATCGGCAGCCGTACGGTGTTGGCACCCAGGTTGGCGCGGAAGGCCGTGATCACGCGGGTGGCCTTGGCGTAGGTGCGGGCGTAGTCGTCCGACGTCGACAGGCCGGAGAGGACGACGGGATCGTCGGCGAAGTTGTCACGGGGGTCCGCCCAGTTGACGCCCCGGAACTCGGCGGTGTTCTGCTGCGGGGCCGCGGCGGCGGGGGCGCCGGTCGCGGTCGCGCCGACGGTGGCGGCCAGAGCGGCGGCCGTCACCAGGGGCGCCCATCGGCCGGCGGCACGGCGACGGGTCTTGGGCAGGCGCATGTCAATCCCTTTCGGTCGGTGTCGAGGCACCCGCCCCGCACATTGCGGGGAGGGGCGGCCCAGCCGCCGCGCGGCGGCACGGACGGCCGGGCCTGTCGTGGCACACGGTCTAGCTGCCGGAGGCTGTCAGGTCCGTGACCCTCCATCGCTGATTGGAGCCGGAGTTGGGCGGCCGGGTGGTGACCGCGGCGCCCGCGCCGGTCGCCTGTCCCCCGACTTCCAGCAGCCGCCCGCCGGCGGCGTTGACCAGCGTCCAGGAGCCATCGCCGGTGGTCGAGGCGATCCATTCGGTCGCCGCGTCGCGCCGGCCGGTGTCCGGTTCGGCGACCGGGACGTTGTCACGGACCGCGAGGCGTTTGCCGTCCACGGCGCTGGTGAGCACGTACCGGGCATCGCTCGCGCTGCCGGGGCGTACCTGGCTCAGCCGCCACTGCTGGGCGGTGGAGCCGCTGGGCGTGCCGATGACGAGGCTGGTGCCGTTGCCCGCGACGGTGACCGCCTTGCCGCTCTGCACGCCGGTGACGGTGTAGGTGTGGCCCTCGCGCAGCAGCGGTGCGTCCTGCGCGACCCCGGAGACGCCCTTGACGACGAAGGACGTGACGGACTGGGCGGGCACGGTGAAAGTGGCCCGGCCGTCCTCGACCCTGACCGCGTCCCGTACGGCGAGCTTGCCGTCGGCGCTGGTGACGACCGGCGTGACGGTGGCACCGCGGCCGATGCTGCGGAACTTCGTCAGGTCGAGGGTGACCCTGCGTGCGCTGGTGGTGCTGTTGACGTGCACCAGCGAGGCGCCCCTGCCGTCCTTGGTCACGGCGGCCGCGCTGGAGGTGTCGTCGACCTTGATCAGACGGTCACCGGGCTTGATGAAGTGGGTGAAGTTGCGTGCCGTGTCGAACTTGGTGTTGGTGCGGATCGGGCAGGTGCCGAGGGTGTCCGCGGAAGTGCAGCTGAACGGGAGCTGGATCTCGCCCCAGTTGCCGCCCTTGGCCGACTCGCCGCCGGGCTTCATGTTGTCGTAGTCCTCGACGGGCTGCCAGAACACCCAGGCGCGCGGCTCCAGTTCGCGCAGGTCGTCGACGATGTGCTGGGCGAGGCCGAGTCCGGGACGCATGTCCGTGAAGCTCTGCCCGTCGCCCCAGTCGCCCTCGACCTCGCTCATCCAGAGCTTCTTGTCCGCCGCCTTGGCGAGGTCGCGGACGGTGGTGCGCTGCCCGGTGCCGTAGGTGTGGACGTTCATCTGGCCGACGAGGTCGCGGTCCTGGGCGGTGTAGGCGCTCCAGTTCTGCGCGAACGTCGAGGGGTTGGTCTCGTCCATCGCGGAGATCCGGGCGTGGGTCTTCGCCGCGCGCAGGGCCGGTGCCAGCGCCTGCAGCACCTTGCGCTGCATCGCGGGGCTCACGTGGGCGCCCTCCTGACGGCCGCCGACGGGGCGGCCGTCCGCGCCGAGGCGGGTGCTCCAGTAGGGGGTGTTGGGCTCGTTGAACGGGTCGACGGTCTTGACCTTGATGCCGTGCGCCTTCTCCAGCCGCTCGGTGGCGCCGGCCAGGTAGGCGGCGTAGTCGTCGACCGACTCGGTCCTGAGCTGGTCGGCGGTGGCGTCGAAACCGCCGGAGACGTAGCCGGAGACCGTCATGAACCAGGGCGGGGAGTTGCTGAAGGTCTCCCAGTGGGTGATGTCGTTCTTGATACGGTCGACCCACCAGCGCTGCGTGGCGTCGGCGTCGTCGTTCCAGTCGGCCGGGTCGTCGGCGTTCCACCAGTTCGTGTCCGCGCGGGTGGTGCCGTCGGGGGCCTTCCACCAGCCCTGGACGGCGCCTCCGGCCCGCAGGTAGTCCTTGACGTCGGGGGCGTTGCCGCCGCCGATGTTGTAGCGGGCGATGTTCAGGCCGAGGCCGTCGTCGTCGAAGAGGAGGGCGGCGAGCCTGTCCCGTATCTCCGGCGGGTAGCCGCCGGTGACGTTGGCGAACCAGGCCAGGCTGGTGCCCCAGCCCTCGAACGGCTGCTGCTGGTAGGAGGGGTCGGGCCGGAGCGTGACGGAGGGGATGTCCGCGGCCTGTGCGGGGCTCGGGACCGAGACCAGGGCGGCCCCGGTGGCGAGGGCGGTGAGGCCGGCGGCGGTGAGCAGCCGTCTGCTGCGGGTGCGGCGTGCCATCGGTGTGCTCCCAACTGAAGGAGGGTCGCGCTGACGTGGGCCATCCCGCCCCGTATCGGGGCAGGAGGGAACGGCCCTTGAGGAAGGCCTGTGCTGCCGTCCTCGAGGGACTGAGCGAGAGAGGGTTCAGGCGAGCGGCTGGCGCAGTACGGCGACGGCCCGGGGCGCGAGCGTGAGGGTGGCGTCGTCGGACAGGGTGCCGAGCAGCACTTCACCGCCGAGACCGGGCACGGTGACCGTGGCGTCGGTGCGGTTGACGAGGAAGCGGAAGCGGGCGTCGGTGCCGCGGCGCACGGTCGTCTCGACGTGTCCGCGTGCCGCGGGAGGCAGGTCGCTGTGCACGCCGGCCGGTTCCAGCAGGCGCGGCAGGAGGGAGGTGAGGCCGTCGGCGCCGAGCCGGGTGGAGACGTAGGTGGCCGAGCCGCTGCCCGTCGGGCGCCGTGTGACGGCGGGGCGTCCCGCGTACGCGCCGGAGCGGTAGTGGGCCAGGACCTCGGTGTCGGGGGCGGTGACGGTGATCCGGTCGGTCCACAGCGTGCCGGTCGCCGGACCGTCGAGGGCGACGTCGTCCCCGGCGAGGAGGGGACCGAACTCGTCGATGCGGATGCCGAGCAGGTCGCGCAGGGCGCCGGGGTAGCCGCCGAGCCACACGTGGTCGTTCTCGTCGACGATGCCCGAGAAGTAGGTGGTGACGAGGTGGCCGCCCTGTTCGGTGTAGCGGGTGAGCGCCTTGGCGAGATCGGCCGGGACCACGTGCAGCACCGGAGCGATCAGCGCTTGGTGCCGGTGCAGGTCGCCCCGCGGGGTGACGAGGTCGGCGCGGATGCCGAGAGCGAGGAGGGCGGAGTACCAGTCGAGCGCCTCCTGCCGGTAGTCGAGCAGGGAGGTGGGGTGAGAGTCCTGCTCGCTCGCCCACCACGACTCCCAGTCGTAGAGGATGCCGACGGGGGCGGGCTCGCGCTCGCTGCCGGCGATCGGCGCGAGCGCCTTCAAGGTGGCGCCGAGTTCGCAAACGGCGCGGAACAGGTCGCTGTCCTCGCCGGCGTGCGGCACCATCGCGGAGTGGTACTTCTCCGCGCCGGCCGCGGACTGGCGCCACTGGAAGAAGCACACCGCATCGGCCCCGTGCGCGACGTGCAGCAGCGAGTCGCGGGCCAGGTCGCCGGGCTTCTTGGCCAGGTTGACGGGCTGCCAGTTGACCGCGCTGGTGGAGTGCTCCATCAGGAACCAGGGCCGGCCGCCGCTGATGCCGCTGGTGAGGTTGGCGGAGAAGGACAGCTCGTCGCGGTCCTGGGGCCCCGGGTGGACGTAGTGGTCGTTGGAGACGAAGTCGATCTCCGCGGCCCAGTCCGGGTAGTTCATGCCCTTCGTGCCGCCCATCACCATGAAGTTGGTGGTGACGGGGACGTCGGGGGTGATCTCCCGCAGGACCTCCCGCTCGGCGCGCAGATGGTCCTTGAGCGCGTCGGAGGAGAAGCGCTTGAAGTCCAGCTGCTGGGTGGGGTTGGGGTGCGAGGCGGCCAGGCGCGGCGGGAGGATCTGCTCCCAGTCGGTGTAGCGCTGCGACCAGAACGCGGTGCCCCAGGCGTGGTTGAGCGCGTCCAGGGTGCCGTAGCGGGCACGCAGCCAGTCACGGAAGGCGCGGGCGGCGTCGTCGGAGTAGTCGTAGACGTTGTGGCATCCCAGCTCGTTGTTGACGTGCCAGGCGACCAGCGCCGGATGGCCGGCGTACCGGGTCGCCAGCCGGCGCACCAGGTGCAGGGCGTGCCGGCGGAAGACGGGTGAGGTGGGGCGCCAGTGCTGGCGCGCTCCCGGCCACAGGGTCTCGCCGGTGGCCGTCACCGGCAGGACTTCGGGGTGTGCGGTGGTGAGCCAGGGCGGCGGGGAGGCGGTGGCCGTGGCCAGGTCGACCCCGATCCCGCCCTCGTGCAGGAGGTCCATGACCTCGTCGAGCCAGCCGAAGTCCCAGGTGTCCGCGCCGGGTTGGAGGCGGGCCCAGGAGAAGATCCCCACGGACACGAGGTTGACGCCGGCCTCGCGCATGAGGCGTACGTCGTCCCGCCAGACGGAGCGGGGCCATTGTTCAGGGTTGTAGTCGGCGCCGTAGAGGAGGCGTGGGGTGCGGTCACCGTCCGTCCCGCGCGTCCGGGACAGGAGGGTGGAGATCATGGTGGTCCTTCCGGAAGGGGGCCGCGTTCGGCCCGGAGAGCCGGGCACGCCGCGCCGGCGGTCACTTCTCGACGGTGAAGCCCTGCTCGCTGCCGTACTTGACGGAGGCGTCCTGCCAGGCCTTCAGACCGTCGGCCAGCTTGGTGTTCGACACGTAGGCCTTGCCGACGGTGTCGTTGAAGATCGAGTTGGCGTACACCTGGTACGGCAGGTACGACCAGTCGTCGGCGACGTTCGCGGCGGACTCGGCGAAGATCTTGTTGGCCTGCTGCCCGCCGAAGTACGGGAAGGCAGTGTTCTGGAAATCCGGGGAGTTGAGCTGCGCGACGGTCGCCGGGAAGGCTCCGCCCTTCACGCGGGTGTCGACGCCCTTGCCGGCGTTGGCGTACTCGACGAACGCGTAGGCCAGCGCCTCGTTCTTGCCGAGCTCGGGCAGGGTGAGGGCACTGCCGCCGTTCTCCGCAGAGGCGTGGGCGCCGGCCGTCCACTGCGGCAACGGGGCGACGCGCCAGTCACCGGCGGCGTTCTTGACACCGGAGGCGAGGTTGGCGGGCATCCAGGCACCGATGGTCAGGGTCGCGATGGAGCCGTCGCCGAGGCCCTTGTACCACTCGTCGGACCAGCTGGTGACGGGCGCGAGGAGCTTGTCGTCGAGGAGCTTCTGCCAGGTGCCGGTGTACTTCTTGGCACCCGCGTCCGCGAAGTCGATCTTCACCTTGGTGCCGTCGACCTTGTAGGGACGCGAACCGGCCTGCCACAGCATGCTGGTGGTGAAGCCGGCGTCACCGGTGTCGTTCGTGATGTACGCCTTCGGGTCCGCCGTGTGCAGGGTGCGCGCCGCCGCCAGGTACTCGTCCCAGGTCGTGGGCACCTTGATCTTGTACTTGTCGAAGACCTTCTTGTTGTAGAACAGCGCCATCGGGCCGGAGTCCATCGGCAGGCCGTAGATGCCCTCGCCGCCGGCCTTCACCCCGTTCCAGGGTCCCGGGGAGAAGGAGGTGGCGAGCTTGTCGGCGCCGAAGCCCTTGAGGTCGGTGAGCTGCTTGGTCAGCGCGTACTGGCCCATGGCGTAGTACTCGACCTGGGCGACGTCGGGGACGCCCTTCTTGGCGGACATGGCGTTCTGCAACGCCTTGTACTGGTCGTTGCCGGTGCCCGCGTTGACCAGGTTGACCTTGACGCCGGGGTGGTCCTTCTCGAAGTCGCCGGCCACCTGCTTGAGGGTGGGCTCCCACGCCCAGACCGTGAGGGTGCCGCCCTTCTTCAGCGCGGCCTGGACATCGGCCTCGGAGACGGACTTCTTCGCGTCCGAACCGCCGTCGCCGGAGCCACCGCACGCGGTGGCGCCGAGGGCGAGGGCGCAGAGGAGGCCGATGCCGCGCAGCAGGCGGCGGGAGTGCTTGTGCATGGACGTACTTCCACTTCTTGCCGAAACACCGACGGGTGAGGGTTGAAAGACGGAGGCAGAGGCGAAGGGCGTGCGCCGGCTCGCTGCCATAAGGAGCGGGACGTGCACCGCGCGCCGGCTCGCTGCCGGGAGCGGGACGCGCACCGCGTGGCGGCTCGCTGCCGGGAGCGGGACGCGCACCGCGTGGCGGCTCGCTGCCGGGAGCGGCGGGGCGGTCCGCCGGGGCGGGGGCGACTCATTCCTTGACGCTTCCCGCGGCGAGCCCCGACCGCCAGTACTTCTGCAGCATCAGGAACGCGGCGATCAGCGGGACGATCGTGATGAGTGAGCCGGTGATGACCAGGTTGAACACGGGCTGGCCGCCGGCGGTCGCGGCCTGCGCGTTCCAGCTGTTGAGGCCGAGGGTCAGCGGGTACCAGTCCGGATCCTTGATCATGATCAGCGGAAGGAAGTAGTTGTTCCAGGTGGCGACCATGGTGAACAGCGAGACCGTGACGATGCCCGGCGCCAGCAGCGGCAGCGCCACCTGGAAGAAGATGCGGATCTCGCTCGCGCCGTCCATGCGGGCCGCCTCCAGCAGCTCCGTCGGGATGGCCTCACCGGCGAACACCCACATCAGGTACAGGCCGAACGGAGAGATCAGCGAGGGGATGATCACCGCCCACGGGGTGTTGGTGAGTCCCATGTTGCTGAACATCAGGAAGGTCGGCACCGCCAGCGCGGTCCCCGGCACGGCGACGGCCCCGATGACGACGGCGAAGACGGCGCGGCGCCCGGGGAAGGCGAACTTGGCCAGCGCGTAACCGCCGAGCACCGCGAGGAAGGTGGCACCCCCCGCGCCCACCACGACGTAGAGCACGGTGTTGAGCAGCCAGCGGGTGAAGACGCCGTCGTTGTAGGTGAACGTCTCCGTGATGTTGTCCCACAGGGCGAAGTCGCCGTCGAACCACAGGCCGGACGAACGGGACAGCCCCTCCTGGGTCTTGGTCGCGCTGATGACCAGCCAGAGCAGCGGGACCAGGGTGTACAGCAGCACCAGGGCGGTGAGCACGGTCAGCAGGACGCTGCGCCGGGGCCGGCCGGCGGTAGGACGGTGCCGGGTCGAGCGAAGGCGGGGCACGGCTCCGGCCGGGCGCGGCCACTGGGTCGCGGAGCCGGACGAGGCGGCGGTGGTCGTGACAGTCATCGCTGCCTCACGCTCCCTTGCGCATGCCGCGCAGCTGCACGGCATAGGCGATGACCATGGTGATCAGGCCCATGACGATGGCGACCGTCGCGGAGTAGTTCTGCTGCTGGCCCGAGAACGACAGCGAGTACGTGTAGAAGTTCGGGGTGTAGTCCGTGGTGATCGCGTTGGGGGCGAGTTTCTGCAGCACACTCGGCTCGTTGAAGAGCTGGAAGCTGCCGATGATGGAGAAGATCGTCGCGATGACGAGGGCTCCGCGGATCGCGGGCAGCTTGATGGCGGTGATGACACGGATCTGCCCGGCTCCGTCGATCTCGGCCGCTTCGTAGAGGGAGTGCGGGATGACACGCAGCGCCGAGTAGAAGATCAGCATGTTGTAGCCGACGAACTCCCAGGTCACGATGTTGCCGATGGAGGCGAGGACCAGGTCCGGGGAGAGTGGATCGGGCAGCGTCAGGCCGAAGGCCTCGTTGATGTCGCCGACGAGGCCGAAGCGGGTGCCGTACATGAAGCCCCACATGAGCGTGGCGACCACGGCCGGTACCGCGTAGGGCAGGAAGATCGAGATACGGAAGAAGTTCTTGCCGTAGAGGCGCCCGCTGTCGAGGGCGAGCGCCACGAGCAGGGCGATGCCGAGCATGACCGGCACCTGGACGCACAGGAAGAGGGAGACCCGGCCGAGCGCGGCCCAGAAGTTCTTGTCCTGCAGCGCCGCGGTGTAGTTGTCGAAACCGACGAACGTGGTGCCGCCGATGAGCTGGTCACGGAAGAGGCTGAGGTAGAGCGAGTAGGCGATCGGCGCGAGGAAGACGAGGGCGAAGACGACCACGAACGGGGCGATGAAGCCCCAGCCCGCCCAGGAGCGACGGTCCCGTCCGGCCGGGGGTGGTGCCGGCTGCGGCGCGGCAGCCGCCGCCGGTTGCAGCGTTGTCATGTCGTTCCTCGCACTTTCGGGATGTGGAACAAACGGCGGTGAATCGGCCCGGGCACGGGTCCGGGCACGGGGCCCGCGTGGTGCACGTGGAGTACGTAAACGTGGCGTCGCGGCGTGACCCCGCACTATTATGTTTACGTAAACATCCGACGGCGGCATGTCTACCGTGCCGGGTGATGCCGGTCAATAGTCCCGTCGCGAGCGAGAGGCGGGGGCCCGCTCTCCCGCCGCGGAATCCGGCGGCCGCCGACGCCGCCAACTCCCAGGCCGGGGAGGGTCGTACGAGCGTGGAGCCTCGCGCCAAGCTTGTCCCGAGGGGCTGATCGAATGTTATGTTTACGTAAACACCCCTGATGCCTGCGAGACTGCGGCGTCAGTGGCGGTCGAGTGGTCTGCCACGGTAAACCGTCACTCGAACCACGACGGGAAGGCGGCTGACGGCCCGTGGACATGGCTACGACACGTTCGGCGCACACGGACGGCTCCGAGGCCGCCCCAGCCTCAGGCGACGCGGAGAGCACGGCTGCGGCCGGGGGCACCGCTGCGACCGGGGGCACGGACGGCACCGCTGCGGCCGGCGGCCGCAGGCGCGCGCGGCGCGGCCCCCGCACCGCCTCCATGGCGGATGTCGCCCGTCTCGCCGGCGTCTCCTCCCAGACGGTCTCCCGGGTGTCCAACGGCTATGCCGGTGTCAACGAGGAGACCCGCCGCGCGGTGCTCGACGCGATGAAGGAACTCGGATATCGCCCCAACAGCGCGGCCCGCGCGCTCAAGCGGGGCGAGTTCCGCACCATCGGCGTCATCACGTTCACGCTCGCCACCACCGGCAATGTGCGCACGCTCGAGGCGATCGCCACCTCCGCGGCGCAAGAAGGGTACGCGGTCACGCTGCTGCCGGTCGCCGTGCCCACCCAGGACGAGGTGCGCGGGGCGTTCTCCCGGCTGGAGGAACTCGCCGTCGACGCCGTGATCGTCATCATGGAGGTCCACCTCCTGGACGCGGCGACGATCACCCTGCCCCCGCACGTGCAGGTGGTGGTCGTCGACTCCGACGCCGGTGACCGCTACACCGTGGTCGACACCGACCAGGCCGGCGGCACCCGCGCGGCGGTGCAGCACCTCCTCGACCTCGGACACCAAACCGTCTGGCACCTCGCGGGCCCCGAGGACTCCTTCGCCGCCCAGCGCCGCACCGGCGCCTGGCACGCGGTCCTCACCGAGTCCGGACGCGTCCCGCCGCCGCCGGTCCAGGGCGACTGGTCGACGGAGTCCGGCTACCGTGCGGGACGGGAACTCGCTCGGCGGGAGGACTGCACGGCGGTCTTCGTGGCCAACGACCAGATGGCGCTCGGCCTGCAGCGCGCCCTGCACGAACACGGCCGGCGTGTCCCCGAGGACGTCAGCGTCGTCGGTTTCGACGACATCCCCGAGGCCGCCCACTTCCTGCCCCCGCTGACGACCGTCCACCAGGACTTCGCGGAGGTGGGACGGCTCTGCGTCGAGGCCGCTTTGCGCAAGGTGCGCGGCGAGGGCACGGACCGCGGCACCACGCTGGTGCCGACCCGGCTGGTGGTGCGCGACAGCACGGCGCCGCCGCCGTTGCGGGAGACCGGGTCCGAGGGCATGCCCAGGACCGGGAAGTAGGTGTTCATAAGGGGGCACCTGCGGTGGCTGCGCCCGCTGCACACCCTCGGATCATCCGGCATGGGGCGCGCCGCCAACCCCCCCTTTACCCGCACGGGCATCGAGTCTTCCCTCCGCCTCGGCCCGGACCGCTGGATCGTCGAGCGCACGGTCAACTGGCTGCGCGGAGCCCGCCGTCTGCACCGCCGCCACGAGCGCAAGGCTGAGCGCTTCCTGACCTTGACCGGCATCCCCGCGACTTTGATCGGCCACCGCCGGCTCCCTGCCAGGCCGGGCGGGGCGGGGCGGGAAGCGCGCGAAGGAGAATGGCCATCACCATGTCGATACCCATCAGTTCCGCACCGCGCAATCCGGCGGGGAACTTCGCGTCCAGGTGCTCCTGCCACAGCCGGGCTACGACGGCTTCGTGCTCGCTCTCTCTGCTCACGGGGGCCGACTCATAGCTCGCCACATGCAACGTCGGCCTCTTGCGCAGTTACATGTGGCCGGCGACACGGTGATGCCGCCGCCGTGCGCATACAGCTACCGCCCTTGCAGTAGCGCGGCGCCATTCGGGGTGCGCCTGGCAGAGATCAGGGGATCATCACGCAGTGGTTCTCGATGAACCGGCCGCTGCGGTCGAGGCCGCCGCAGACGGCGAGCCTCGGGTAGGCCCTGATCTCCCGGTTGACGACGAACCGCCAGCGCGAGACGTTCGCCTTGCTCCCTCGGTAGTCGCCGACGAAGGCGCGCAGTGTCCCCGGCAGGCCGTCCCTGGTGGTGACGGTGATGTCCTGGACGTAGTCGCGGCCCTGATATGCGGTAGCGACGCAGATGTAGCTGCCGCAGGTGGACTTCACCTCGGCGCCTGCCGGTGGTGCGGTCACCAACAGCAGCGTGCCGACGGCAGTCAGGCCGGCGCCGACCGTTGTCAGCCTGCGCCATGTGGACGATGCGCGCCGGGCTGCACTGCGGCTGTAGAGCATTAATCCTCCTCGTGTGCCTGCATTGCGAGATCGCCTGACTACGAACTGTGGCGAAGCGGCGCGGATCGGGCAAGGGGGCATCGGTTCGTCCAGGAGCACGAGGGGGGCGCAAGGGGCGGATTGGTCGGGCGCCAGAACCGCCACTCCGCATGGCGTCAATCCATGCTCGGCAGGCCGGCGCCGCTGGCCGACGACCTGTTCGTCGTCCCGGTCCTCGCCCGGCACGTACCGCGGCGGAAGCGGCGGCCAGCCGTTCGTCTTCGCTCTCCTCGACGACCAGGGAGCGAATCGGGCGCCTGCACGGCTTGCACGAGTGGCGCGGCAGCGCCTTCACCGGCAATCGCAGGCTGCCCAGCGGCGGCGCGAACAAGCCGGTAGGGCTGTGGTGGTCAGGCACCGGTACCACCAAGGCGCGTGTCAACCGCTGTCGGCACACCCGCACGGGAGACATCGCGAGCGACGACAGCGCACCCGCAGCCGGGCGCAGCCCGCCCAGTGCGTGGCGACCACGGCGACCGGAGGAACCTCCCGGCCTGATCCCGGCACCGGACCTCAAGGAGGGATGCCTCTCCGGCCCCTGAGCCTGACGACAACCGCAAGGTGATCTGCCCCGACGGCCGGGCAGCCACCCACGGCAATGCGGACTACGCCTGCAGCTACAACTCCCTCGGCATGCCCCGCGGCACGACCGGCGGCATGAACAAGGCCGGCACCAGCCCGGCCCGCGAGGCGGGCCGGGCCGCGGTCAGGCCACCGGGTCCAGGAAGGTCAGCACCGAGGCGTCCTCCTCGATCAGCGGCGCGAGTTCGGTGTTGAACGGCGCACCGTACGGCGCCGTCAGGTGCGCCTGGAAGGCGTCCTCGTCCCGGTACACCTCGAAGATCCAGTAGGAGCGCGGACTCGACGCCTTGGTGTAGACGTCGAAGGCGAGGTTGCCGTCTTCCTCGCGCACCTTCCGGGCGTACTCCAGGATCAGGCGGGCGACCTCGTCCTCCGCGCCGTCGCGTGCGGTGAACTCGGCGAGCAGGGTCTTGTTCACGGGGTGGTGTCCTCCTTGGTCGGGTGTGATGTGAGGATCAGTCGCGGTAGGAATCGAGGTGCCAGACGCGGGCCCGGTCCAGCTTCACCGAGCCGTTCTCGGCGAAGACCTGCACTCCCTGGCTGTCGGGGTCGGGGAAGATCTGGTCGGTGATCACTGCTTCGCCCCTGCCGCCGAAGACCTCGACGGACGACCAGTCGACGAGGACCCGCAGTTCCACCTTGCCGTTCCTGGCCTGCAGCGGTGCTCGCTGGACGCCGGGGAAGGCGCTGTTGAAGTCCACGGCACCGGAGCGGGTGCGGTCGACGTACAGCTCCTGGGTCGTGGTGTCGTAGCCGATGACGGTCTCCTCGCCTCGGGCGCCGGTGCGCACCTTCAGGCCGAACCGTTCGGCGTCCTCGAGCGAGAAGGTCGCCTCGATGTCGAGCGCTTTCCCCTTGGCCGCGGGACCGATCAGGGGCTTCGAGGTGCCGTTGACGGTGACGTCGGCCGCCGTCGCCGGGCGCCTCTCCCGGAGGGACTCCAGGCTGCGCACCGGCGTGCTGGTCAGCCGGATTCGGCCGTTGACGGTGCGCAGGGCCATCTCCCGGGGGACGCTCTGCGCGCCACGCCAGGGGGAGGTGGGGATGGCGCCGCCGTAGTCCCAGTTGTTCATCCAGCCGACCATGTAGCGCTTGCCGCCCGGGGCGTCCTCCCAGGACACCGCCGCGTAGTAGTCCTTGCCGTAGTCGGCCCAGTCGGCGCGCTGCACGACCGACTTGGCGGGCTTGTCGGCTTCGGTGAACTGGTCGGCCATGATGTGGCCCCAGCCGGCGGTGTTCATGTCGACGACCTGGATCTGCGCCTTCTTGCCGAGGTAGGGGCGCAGGTCGAAGGAGGCCCAGTCAAGGGTCTCGCTGTTGGAGCCGGTGGCGCTGCCGACGACCTCGCCGTCGACGATCAGGTTGACCGACGTCTCCTGGGAGACGGGCTGGGCCTTGGTGCCGGAGAGCATGATGTGGTCGACGTTGAGGTGGCCCCAGCCGCCGGTGTTGTCGTCGACGATCCTGATCTGCGCCTTCTTGCCGGCGAGGTCGCCGACGTCCCAGGAAGCCCAGTTGAGTGCCTCGGCGTCCTTTCCGGTGGCGCTGCGCACCACTTGACCGTCGACGAGGAGTTCGAGGGCGGTGGGGTTGGCGGAGCCGGCGGGGTGGTTGCCGCCGCCGATGAGGAAGTTGATGTGGTTCTTGTCGATGGTGAATTCGGGCGAGGTGAGGGTGCCGGTGGTGGCGTCACCGTTCAGGTAGGTGTCGACCAGGCCGTGGCCCAGGAAGCCGGAGACCTCTTGCTGGTTGGGGAGGGTGCCGGTGGCCGGTGCGGTGCCGAAGGCGTCTCCGGTCTTCGTCCAGTCGCCGTAGGTGCCGCCTTCGAAGTCGGCGAGGACCGTGCCTGCGGGCGGTGGTCCTTGCTCCATGACGGTTCCGGGCTCGTGCGGGTGCCGTCCGCCGCCGACTTCGAAGTTCAGATAGGGGCCGGCGACGGTGAATGCGGGTGAGGTGAGGGTGCCGGTGGCGGCGTCGCCCGCGTGGAAGCTGTTGGCGAGGCTCTTGCCGTCGTAGCCGTCGACCGTACCCTGACCGTCCAGCGCCCCGGCTGCCGGCGCCTGGCCGAACGCGGTGCCGGTGGTCGTCCACGCGCCGAAGTCGCCGCTCTCGAAGTCCTGCACGACCTGGCCGGCGGGCGGGGTGTAGGTGCCCTTGTCCTCGGCGGTGAACTTCGTTCCGTCGAAGTCGCCGATGAAGTACTGGGCGGCCGAACCGCCCGCGATTCCACCGGGGTTGATGTTGACGACCAGCACCCACTTGATGTTGTTCTCGTCCCCGTCGACCGCGAGGGGGAACAGGTCGGGGCACTCCCATACGCCGCCGGTCGCGCCGGCCGGTCCGAACTCGCTGAGCTGGTTCCAGTCCTTGAGGTTCTTGGAGGAGTAGAACCGCACCTTGTGCTCGGTGGACAGCGACACCGTCATCAGCCAGCTCTTGGTCGGCGCGTACCACTGGACCTTGGGGTCGCGGAACTCCGTGGAGCCGATGTCGATGACGGGATTGCCCTGGTACTTGGTCCAGGTGCGGCCGCGGTCGGTGCTGTAGGCGAGCGACTGGGCCTGCTTGCCGCCGTTCTTGTAGGCGCTGGTGTAGATCGCCACCATGGGCGGGTTCTTCTTCGTGCCGAACCCGGTGGTGTTGTTCCAGTCGACGACCGCACTCCCGGAGAACACCATCTCCGTGTCATCGTGCGACAGGGCGAGCGGCAGCTCCTTCCAGTGCACGAGGTCCGTGCTCACCGCGTGCCCCCAGGACATGTCACCCCAGGAGTTGCCGTTCGGGTTGTGCTGGTAGAAGAGGTGATACTCACCCTTGTAGTACACGAGACCGTTGGGGTCGTTCATCCAGTTCTTCTCCGGGGTGAAGTGGAACTGGGGGCGATAGGTCTCGGAGTAGGGCGGGGTGTCGGCAGCGACGGCCTGAGGGGCCAGTGAGGCGGCGGACAGCGCGCAGACGGTTGCGACCGCCGCGATCAGCCGAGTGCGGGCATGAGGGGATACACGTCCAGAGCTCATGGTGTCTCCTGTGCTGCGGCCGTCCACGCTGCGGAGCCTGCTGCCCGGCAGGGACGGACCAAAAGTGACGCCTCGCCGGCACCGTCGTCCGCCGGCACCTTGCAAGGCGGTGTCATCGTTGACTTGTGTCATCGATGACATCGAGTGGCCCGATGATGAAGGCAATCCGGCCATCGCGTCAACGGTGCGAGCCTGACTGTCCCGCGCGGCCTGGCTGCCCGTTCACACACGCCCGGCTGTCGCGAGCTGCGCCGTCTCGCTCTGCCACGGCGGGTTGGGACCGGCAACGGAGCAGGTCAGGGCCGCGACCCGGGTGGCGAATCGGCAGGCTTCGGCGACATCGTCGAGGCGGATTTCCTTCAGCCGGCCGCCGAGGAGGCCGCGGGCCCCGAGGTGGTGCAGCAGCCCGGCCGTGAAGGAGTCCCCCGCCCCGACCGTGTCGACGACCCGTGTCGCCACGGCGGGAACTTGCAGCCGTTCGCCGTCGAGTGAGGCCAGGGCGCCGTCGGCACCGCGCGTGATCACGACGAGCCGCGCCCCGGCCGCGTGCCAGATGTCGCACGCCCGCTCGGGCGGCGTGCCCGGCAGCAGGAGCTCCAGGTCGTCCTCGCTCAGCCGCAGCACATCGGCGAGGTCGCACCAGCGTGTCAGCCGGGCGCGGTAGACCTCGGGATCCACCAGCAGCGGCCGGACGTTGGGGTCGATGCTGATGGTCGCCCGAGGGGCCGCCGTGGCCAGGAAATCCTCCACCACCGCCGCTCCGGGCTCCCGGACCAAGGCCAGGGATCCGGTGTGCACGCAGGCGGTCTCGGACAGGTCCACCCCTGCCAGTTCCTCGGCCGTCCACTGCCAGTCGGCCGTGGCCTGTGCGTGGAAGGAGAAGGCGGCCCGCCCCTCGGCGTCCAGCTCCGCCACCGCCAGCGTGCTGGGTTCCGCGGCCGCGACCGCGCTCGACAGGTCCACCCCGGACGCCTCCAGGTGGGCCCGGAAGAGGCGGCCGAACACATCGCCGGACAGCCGCGCGAGGAAGCGTGCCGGGGTGCTGAGGCGGGCCAGGGCGACGGCCGTGTTCGCAGGTCCGCCGCCGGGCAGCACTCGCAGGGCGAGTTCGTACGAGGCGCTTGCGGGTCCGGTGAACGCGTCCGCGACGCACTCCCCCAGGACGGTGATCTGGCGCGGGCTCATGGGCTGCTCTTCTCTGCGAATGCACGGGCGAAGCGGGCACGGACCGGGCATCCGCCGCGACCGTTACGGACTTGTGTCGGGTGCAAGGCATTGACGTTGCCGGGAGACGGAGTCCATCATCCTCGGCAAGCAGTGTCAACGATGACATAAGTCAACGTTGACACCCGGAGACGGCGTGCTCCGATGCCGCCGCACCGCCCGCAATCCCCGCAGGAGTCGTTCATGTCTCGCACCCCTCGGCTGCCCTCAGCCATCCTCAGAGCCGCCGCGTGCACCGGCCTGGCAGCACTCACCCTGACGGCCTGTGGATCCGGCTCCGGAACGGACACCGCCGGCTCCGGTTCGGGCAGCGTCAAAGTCGGTCTGATCACCAAGACCGACACCAACCCGTTCTTCGTGAAGATGAAGGAAGGCGCAGAGAAGGCCGCCAAGGAGAACGGCGCCCAACTCATGACCGCCGCGGGCAAGTTCGACGGGGACAACGCCGGTCAGGTCACCGCCGTCGAGAACATGGTCGCCGCCGGGGTGAAAGGCATCCTGATCACCCCCAGCGACTCCAAGGCGATCGTGCCCGCGATCGCGAAGGCGAAGGCCAAGGGGGTCCTGGTCATCGCCCTGGACACCCCGACCGAGCCGGAGAGCGCCGTCGACGCCCTCTTCGCCACCGACAACCTCAAGGCGGGCCAGCTGATCGGCGAGTACGCCAAGGCCGCCATGAAGGGCAAGACCGCCAAGATAGCCACCCTCGACCTCGCACCGGGCGTCTCCGTCGGCATCCAGCGGCACAACGGCTTCCTCAAGGGGTTCGGCGCCACCGACAAGGACGTCGCGTGCGCCCAGGACACCGGCGGCGACCAGGCCAAGGGCCAGACCGCCATGGAGAACTGCCTCCAGAAGGAACCCGGCGTCAACGTCGTCTACACCATCAACGAGCCGGCCGCCCTCGGCGCGTACACCGCGCTGAAGGCCAAGGGCCGCGAGAAGGACGTCCTGATCGTCTCCGTCGACGGCGGCTGCACCGGCACCCAGGCCGTCAAGGACGGCAAGATCACCGCGACCTCACAGCAGTACCCGCTGAAGATGGCCGCCGAGGGCGTCAAGGCCGTCGTGACGTACGCCAAGGGCGGCAAGAAGGCGTCGGGCTACACCGACACCGGCGTCACGCTGATCACCGACAAGACGCAGGCCGGGGTCACCGCCAAGGACACCGCCTACGGCCTGGAGAACTGCTGGGGCTGAGCCGCCCCCGAGGACCGTGCATCCGCCGCCTCTCCACTCAGCGGGGCGGCCGGCCCCACCTCCCCGACCGGGGACGGCCGCCCCCTCCTCGCCGCCTTGTCCTCCCTGTTCTCCGCAAGGCCGGACAAGGACTTCTGTCTTCCGACAAAGACTTCTGTCTTCCGACAAGGACTTCGCATGACCGCCACGTCCACGCCCCCGAGCACGTCCTCGGTGTACGCCGACCTCAAGGCGCCGACCACGGCCCGCAGGCTGCTCACGGCACCGACCACCGGCCCGCTGGTCGCCCTCCTTCTGGCCTGCGCCTTCTTCTCCTTCTCGACCGACCAGTTCCTCACCGGCGGGAACTTCTCGCTGATCGTTCAGCAGGTCATGGTCGTCGGCACCCTCGCCATCGGTCAGACGCTGATCATCCTCACCGCGGGCATCGACCTGTCCTGTGGTGCCGTGATGGCGTTCGGCAGCATCATGATCGCCAAGATGGCCGCCGAGGGCTCGCTGCCCCCGCTCCTCGCCATCACTGTGGGCATCGCGGTCTGCGGCGGCTTCGGGCTGCTCAACGGCCTGCTGGTGCAGAAGATCCCGCTGCCGCCGTTCATCGTGACCCTCGGCATGCTCAACGTGGCGTTCGCGCTGACCCACATCTACTCCGCGGAGCAGACGGTCACCGACCTGCCCGGCCCGCTGACGGCACTCGGGCAGACCTTCCCGCTCGGTCACACCGACATCACGTACGGCTCCCTGGTCACCATCGCCCTGTTCCTCCTCCTCGCCTACGCGCTGAGCAGCACCGGTTGGGGCCGGCACGTCTACGCGCTGGGCAACAGCCAGGAAGCCGCGCGGCTGAACGGCATCCGCACCTCTCGACTGACCATCGGCGTCTACACCGTGGCCGGCCTGCTCTACGGCATCGCCGCACTGCTGCTCATCTCCCGCACCGGAGTGGGCGACCCCCAGGCCGGCCAGACCGACAACCTCGACAGCATCACGGCCGTGGTCCTCGGCGGCACCAGCCTCTTCGGCGGACGCGGCTCGGTCCTGGGCACCTTCATCGGCGTCCTCATCGTCGGTGTCTTCCGCAACGGCCTGCAGCTGATGGGTGTCGCCTCCATCTACCAGACGCTGATCACCGGAGTCCTGGTGATCCTCGCGGTGACCGTCGACCAGATCTCCCGGAAGAAGGCCCGATGACCGCCACCTCCTCTCCCACCCCCGTCCTGCAGGCCCGCGGTCTGGTCAAGCGCTACGGCCACGTCACCGCCATCGACGGCGCCGACTTCGACCTGCTGCCCGGCGAGGTCCTCGCCGTGATCGGCGACAACGGCGCCGGAAAGACCAGCCTGATCAAGGCACTTACCGGTGCGGTGGTCCCCGACGCGGGCGAGATCCTCCTCAACGGCAGGCCGATCCAGTTCTCCGGGCCGCAGAGCGCACGCGCCCACGGCATCGAGACGGTCTACCAGGACCTCGCCGTCGCCGCCTCCATGGACATCGCCTCCAACATGTTCCTCGGGCGTGAACTTCGCCGCCCCGGCATCCTCGGCAGCGCCTTCCGCATGCTCGACAAGAAGCGCATGCGCCAGGAAGCCGCCGAGCACATGGCCGACCTGAAGATCGGCCTGCGCTCGCTGACGCAGCCGGTCGAGACCCTCTCCGGGGGACAGCGGCAGGCCGTCGCGGTCGCCCGTTCCGTCGCCTGGGCCCGCAGCGTCGTCGTCATGGACGAACCCACCGCCGCGCTCGGCGTCAAGGAGTCGGGCCAGGTCCTGGACCTCATCCGCCGCGTCCGGGACAAGGGCATGCCGGTCGTCCTGATCAGCCACAACATGCCCCACGTCTTCGAGATCGCCGACCGGATCCACGTCCACCGGCTGGGCAAGCGCGCTGCCGTGATCAAGCCGTCCGACTACTCCATGGCGGAGGTCGTCGCCATCATGACCGGCGCACTCACCGTGGACGCGGCCGGAGATACTGTCGTAACGGATTCCAAGGCGGCGAAGGCCGCGGGAGTCCAGGCCACCTGACCGCATCACTCGACACTCGACGGAATCCGGCCGAGGCCGCGGCCGGAACCGACGAGCAGAGGAGACCGTTCCTCCATGGCAGCGAACCGCCGCCCCACCCTGGCCGACGTCGCCCGAGAAGTGGGCGTCAGCGCCAAGACCGTATCCCGCGTCCTCAACGAGGACGGGCCCGCCTCGGCCCAGACCAGGGAACAGGTGCTCGCCGCCGTTGCCAAGCTCGGCTTCCAGCCGAACCTCATGGCACGCAACATCCGCGTCGGCGGACCCGACACCACCATCGGGCTGGTCGTCCCCGACCTCGGCAACCCCTTCTTCGGCGCCGTGGCCCGCAGCATCGAGGACACCGTCCGCGACCGCGGACTGACCCTCCTCATGGGCTCGTCCGCCGACGATCCCGACCGCGAACGCGCCCTGACGGACAAGTTCCTCGCCCGCCGCGTCAGCATCCTCATGGTCGTGCCGTCCGTCGGCGCCGACCACTCCCACCTCAAGACCCACCGCACCGCGGGCCTGCCCGTCGTCTTCCTCGACCGTCCGGGCGTGGGCCTGTCCACGGACAGCGTCGTCAGCTCCAACCGTGCGGGCGCCCAGGACGGCGTCGCCCACTTGATCGCCCACGGCCACCGGCGCATCGGCTTCGTCGGCGACCTCCCCGCCAAGCTCTACACCCGCCGCGAGCGCCTGGCCGGATACCGTGCGGCCCTGCAGGAAGCGGACATCCCCTACGACCGCTCACTGGTCACCGACGCCCACGACCAGCACGGGGCCTCCACCGCGACCTCCCAGCTCCTGAGCCTGGCGGATCCGCCCACCGCCCTGTTCGCCGGCAACAACATCGTCGCCCTGGGCATCATCACCGAACTCGCCCGCCGCAGACGGAAGGACGTCGCCGTCATCGCCTTCGACGACGTGGAACTCGCCGAGGCACTCGAACCGGCCCTGACCGTCGTCGCCCAAAACCCCGAAGAGATCGGCCGAACGGCGGCGGCCACCGCCCTGGCCCGTCTGGACGGCGACCGCTCCCGCGCCCGCAGCATCACCATTCCCACCCGCCTGATCGTCCGCGGGTCGGGGGAACAGCCGGCTCCGGAGCTGTAAGGCTGGGGCGGATCAGTCCTCCTCGGCTTGGGGATCCGAGTACTCCGGCTGTGTCGCGGTCCTTGGCATCATCCTCGGCCGATGAGTTTCCGGCGATGGTGCGGTCTACCCGTCCAACGAAGGGAGCGCACCATGCGCAAGATCATCGTTTGCACGTTCCTGACGCTGGACGGCGTCATGCAGGCGCCGGGCGGTCCGGACGAGGACGCTGAGAGCGGCTTCGAGCACGGCGGCTGGCAGAAGCCGGTGGCCGATGACGAGGTCGGCGCGGCCATCGCGGGTTGGTACGAGCACTCCGACGCGATGTTGCTCGGCCGCAAGACGTACGAGATCTTCGCATCGTACTGGCCGACCGCCGATCCCGGCAACCCGTTCACCGACCGGATGAACAGCATGCACAAGTACGTGGCGTCCCGGACCCTGACGTCCGTGGAATGGCAGAACTCCACGCTGCTGGAGGGCGACGTCGTCGATGCCGTAGGCAAGCTGAAGGCGTCCGAGGGCGGCAACGTCAACGTCGTCGGCAGCGGCGACCTCGCCCAGACCCTCATGCGGCACGGCCTCGTCGACGAGTACCGGCTGACCATCCACCCGGTGATCATCGGCACAGGCAAGCGGCTGTTCGCCGACGGAGCGGTCCCCACTGCGCTGGATCCGGTCAGTGTCTCGACGACGAAGGGCGGCACGATCATCGGCATCTATCGACCGAACGGTAAGCCGAGCTACGACAGCTACTAGGTCCGCCCTTCTGGTCCTTGTCGGATCAGCGCACGGGACTGCCGGCGGGCGAGGTGCTCACGGCGTCAGCACGCGTCCGGCCGGTCCTCCCTTGTGGTGACGGGGCGCGCGGCGTCATCCCGAGCTGGGCGAGGTGCACCACGTGGGCCCTCGTCGGCAGGCGTTCCCTGCCCGGTCGCGCCGGGCGGCCTATCGCGTGAGGACGTCGCGGATCGAGAGGCCGTAGTGGACGCGGAGCCGGTGCAGTTCCCACCAGGCGACGGCGGTCACCGAGACGGGGGCGCCCAGCACCAGGACGGCGCGCAACGGCCCTGGCACACCCGCGTAGGCGCCCGTGAACAGGTCGATGAGCGTCATCTCCCACACCACGGTCATCGCCAGCAGTGGCGGGACGGTCTCGTGGATGTCAGCGGTGCGGAAGACATGGACCAGCGCAAGTCCGATGCCCCAGAAGATGAAAGGCGTGACCCACACCAGGGTGAGCAGTATCCCGGCGTAGGTGACCACGGTCATCGACGGGTTGGTTGCGAAGCGTCCCTTCACGAATCCGCTGAGGACGGAGGCCGGGAACACCCCGACGGCCGCCACGATCGCGACCATCGCGCCGAAGCACCTGGCGGCCCGGCGCAGCAGTTCGCCTCGGGCGGCGGGGGCGGCGAGGGCGAGCAGGACGCCCACGACGACCGGCAAGGTGACCGACAGCACCAGCACGCTGATCCAGGACTGGTCGAAACGGTCATTGGCCACGTCTCCCACCGACCGGGCCAGTCTGTACGACAGGGACACCCACACCACGGCGCCCAGACCGACCGCTGTGCGGATCTTCTGCATGCGGGCGACGGCGGGATCCTCGACGATGCCCGGACGGGACGGTTTGAAGACCCTGCGCGCGGTGTGAATGGGTCCGATCCGCCGACGCAGCCGTTGGAACGGGCCGGGGCGGGTCGTGGGGACGGGAAAGCCCGGGTGGGGCGGATGAGGCTGCGGAAAGTACGGCGCAGGACCGCCGTTGGCCGGGGGCGGCGGATAGGGACCAGGCGGATAGGGCGAACCGGGCGGCGAGGCGTTGTGGCCACCGGGTGGATAGGGCGAGCCTGATGGCGGCTGGCCGCCTGGGTTCCAGTTGCTCACGGGTGTCTCTCCCCCGAGGTGGGCAGGTGAAGCGGAGCGCGTTCAGCATAGGGCCCCGAGAACTCGCGGTAGCCCCATCGGCTATGCGTGCACGTCCGAGCCTTGTATGAGTGCGGGCCGGCGCCCCGCAGCCGGCCGGAAGCGTCCAAGTGGTCCGCCAGAGCGGTCATGTACAGGGGCGGCGCCATCGCGCAGCGACCAGGCTTGCGGCCCGCAGCGCTTCGGTCCAGGCCGCGGTGGTGCTTTCAGGCACCGAGGTAGGACCAAAAGAGCCGTGACTCTGGCCGACTTCCATACTGAAGCGGGCATGGCATCCCCCAATCCGATGACAGGGACGGCTCCGGGGATTGGCGATGTCCCCCGGAGCTTCAGTCACTTGAGCGCGACGTAGCGTACGAAGTGGCCCGGCTTGTTGTCGCACAGCCCTGCTGGTGATGTGGGGATTGCCGACCATGACCGACGGGGCTGCTTCGGCTGCACAGCCACCTCTCCTACATCCCGGGGAGCGACAGATGGGCAGCGAGCCCCACGATCACCACGCTGGCGATCATGGCTGTGCACAGGCGCCCCTGAGGACCTGTCAGCGCGCGGCCCAGCAGCGCTCCGCCAGCGGCGAGGAGCAACTGCCAACTGGCGGACGCCACGAAGGCCGCCAGGACGAACAGTTCCTTCTCCATCGGACCGGACACTGTGGAACCTTGGCTGGTCATCACCAACGCCGCGAAGTAGGTCACCGTGATCGGGTTCATCATCGTGATGCCCAAGAGCGCCACATACGCCCGCACCGGACTCGTCATTTCCCGGTCAGCACCGGTGGTGACCTGCCGGTTGCGGTACTGGACGATGGCCGTCATGGCACTCCGGCAGGCCAGCGCGACGAGAACCACGGCCGAGGCCCAGTGCAGTGGCAGCATGATCGGCTTGATCGCGGATGCGAGCGCTGAGCCGCCGATCACGGAGATCAGCGCATACAGGCCGTCAGCGGTCGCCACACCCAAGGCGGCACCGGCGCCCACTTTCAAAGAGGTTCGGGCAGTGACGGCCACGAGATACGTCGCGACCGCTCCCACCGGCATGGCGATGCCGTAGCCGGCCAGGAGCCCGGCGAGCAGAGCCACGCTCATGCGCGGTGCACGGTCGACCTCCGCGGGCAGCCCGGCTGCCGCTGGTCCCGCCCCGCGAAAGCGGAGGAGGGCATCTGCAGCACGGGAACGGTCGTGGTGGTCATGGTGAGAATCCTCGGTGGCTCCCGACCAGCCGGGCAACTCAATTAGCGTCTCTCGGCCCCGACGTGTCGGGGTGGCCCTCACCAGCGTCTGACCGCCGAGTCACCCCGCACGAGCGGGCCGGAAGGCGTGAAGCGCGTCGCCTCCCGGCTGGAGGACGCCGTAACTGTTCTCCGGTACTTCGTTCCAGGCGCCGGCGAGTTCGCCGAGTGGTTCGGACACGACGAGACGGGTCTCGTCGGAGATGTCCCGGAGGAAGGCGGCATCCGGGTGGAGCGCGCGCAGCGCGGCCACCTCGGTGCTGAAGTACAACGACCTCGAGCGGCCTTCGCTGGAGTAGCGGAAGGCCCACGCACGCTCGCCGTCTGCCACCGCGATGGTCATCTGGAGCGGATGCCGGACGCCGCGGGCGTGTCCCGTGTCCTCGATCAGGTTCACCATGCGCGTCACCGCACCGGGTGGGTCCTCCGTCAGGCCGAAGGTGAGCGCCAGGAAGAACATGAGTTCGGAGTCGGTGGAGCCCTCGATGTCGGGGTACAGCACGGGATCGACGGCCACGGCGAGGTCACGCCTCATGAGCCGGTACCCGTTGATCATCCCGTTGTGCATCCACATCCAGCGGCCGTGCCGGAAGGGGTGGCAGTTGGACTGCTGCACGGCGGTCCCGGTCGCCGCCCTGATGTGGGCGAAGAAGAGACCCGATCGAACGTGGTGGGCGACCTCCTGCAGGTTGCGGTTGTTCCACGCGGGTCCCACGTCCCGCACGACAGCCGGAGTGAGGGCCGTGTCCTCGGCGTACCAGCCGATGCCGAAGCCGTCCCCGTTGGTCGTCTCCACCCCCATCCGGGAGTGCAGGCTCTGGTCGATCAGCGAGTGCTCCGGCTCGAACAGAACTCTGCTGAGAAGGACAGGAGTGCCCGAGTAGGCGATCCATCGGCACATTTTGGATCAGATCCCTTCGCTCCTCAATGCTTCACAAAAAGCTTGAAGGAGATGATCAGCAGACCGAGGACCAGATTGACCACGGCCGTGAGCACGACCAGACGTGTCGGGGCGCCGGCCCGCCGAGCCGCGGCCACCGACCACCCCATCTGTCCCACGACGGCCACGGCGAGGGCCAGCCACAGTGCGCCCTGCACATCGAGTCCCAGCAGGGGGCTGACCGCCACGGCCACCGCCGGCGGGACGGCCGCCTTGACGATCGGCCATTCGTCCCGGCACACGTGCAGGACGGTGTGGCGGTCGAGGGGGTGCTCCGCCAGGCGGGCGCCGAACAGCTGGGCGTGCACATGCGCGATCCAGAAGGCCACCGCGCTCAGAAGAAGCAGCGCGACCAGTTCCAGACGGGGGAAGGAGCCCAGCGTGCCGGCACCGATCACCACGGTGGCGGCCAGCAGGGAGCCGTACACACCGCCGGTGTAGTCGGCGTTGGCGCGGCGCTCCCTGCGCCGCTCACGGGCAACGGTGGGGTCGGGTCTCAGCATGATGACTGCCTTCCGGACGTCGGCTCAGCCGTCCCAGGACTTCGGTCCGGGGACGGCTGGGCCCGGCCGTCCAGCCGGCCGTACCAAGGTCGCTCGGAGTCCGCCGGCATCCCACGGTTCACCTCGCCGGGTCGGCCCGGGCCGCGACGCTCGCACCCGGGGCGGCGGCCGGCCGTCCTGCCGCCGTTCCCATCGCACCCCAGTCCCCGGCGAGCCGCCTCACCCCTTGCGGGGGATCGCGCGTGCGCAGATGCCGCCCGACGGCCGTGCCGCCCGTGGTTCTGGTGGCGCCGCGAGCGGTCACCGCGCCGGGCCGCCCCTGGTCCTGGCGGCGCCGGGAGCAGCCACCGAAGCGGTCGTCGGCGTGCGGTCAGAGGAGCCCCAGTCCGCGGGCCCGCCGCACCGCGTCGATCCGCCGGCTCACCGCGAGCTTTCGGTAAAGGCTCTTGACGTGGGTCTTCACCGTGTTCACCGACACGAAGAGGTCGGCGGCGATCTCTTCGGTCGACATCATCTGGGCGAGGAGCGCCAGCACATCCCGCTCACGCTCGCTCAGTCGCTCGACCAGTACGGGCGCGGGCTCGGCCCCGGCCACCGCGTCACCCGACGTGAGCCACCCGGTGGCCAGCTCCCGTAGCGGCATCTGCTCCAGGAACGGTGCCATCCATTCACCGGCTTCCCGGAACGGCCGGCGCAGTCTGTCGCGGCGGCCGGTGAGCAGCGCTTCGGTGAGCAGCCGGCGGGTCGCGGTGTCGTCGCCGTCGGCGTGGGCGGCCTGCGCCCGCAGCAGTGTGGCGCGTACGCGCAGCGCGGGGCCGATGTGCTGCGCGCCGGGCATCGCGTTGAGCACGCTCAGTGCGCTCGACCGGTCGCCGGCTGCCAGGTGGGCCCGCGCCACGCCCACCGCGCACGCCGGCTGGTCGGTGCCCAGATCACGCAGCACCTCCGCTGCGGCGTCCGGCCGGCCTTCGGCCAGGTGGGCCGCGGACGCGGCGAGCGCGGCGTAACCCTCCGCCCAGGGACAGGCCACATCGGCCGGCACGTCCTCGGCGCTGGCCGCCATCGCGGCGCGTTCCCTGCCCCGAGCCAGCAGCAGCCGGGCCGTCACGAGGGACCTTCCCGCAGCCGTCACCGGGTCCGGCGCCTCATAATCGGGCGTCTGGTCGAGCAGGGTCTGGGCCTGGTCCAGTTCGTCGCGCTCGACAGCCACCGCTGCCATGACCAGCCCCCCGAGGCCGGAGTCGGCCCGCTCGGGCAGGGAGAAGCGTTCCGACTCCGCGATGGCTGCGGACACGTGGTGCTGGGCCCTGTCCGGCCATCCGTTGAGATAGTCGATCAGGGCCAGGTGGACCAGTGACTCCTGCCGGGGAAGCGCCGTCGACGCGCCGCCACGGTCGCCGCTGACCACGGTCAGGGCGGCTCGTGCCTCTTCCAGACGCCCCGCCCACAGCCGCGTCGAACCCACGTGGGTCAGCAGCAGGGCGGGCACTTCGGGGTGCTGCTCGAGCAGCTGGACGGGGACCTCCCGCTGGAGTTCGCCGGCCGCCTGCGCCGCCTGTTCCGCCTGGTACGGGGAGCCGGACAGCCGGGCCGCCAGGGCCTCCAGCAGCGCGCAGCTCAGCTTCGCCGCCGGGGGGCCTGGGGCCTCGGCGGCGAAGTGTTCCTTCGCGTGGTGCAGATGGGCCAGACCGCGGTCGACGTCGTGGCGGGAGAGGTCGCAGGCCGCCTGGACAAGGTCCGACTCCGCGGTCGCCGGAACGGGGTCCATGTCGGCGAGCAACCGGGTCAGGTCGTCGGAGCACAGACCGGTGAACAGCTGCCCGATCGCCAGGTCGTCGATCAGGGCACGGGCCGTGAACTCCCAGTCGCCCGCGGCCGCGCCGTGGCTGACCATCTCCGGCAGTGTCCCCGATCCTCGCAGCCAGTGCGCGGCGCGCCGGTGCAGTTCCGGCTCCAGGCCGGGGCATCGCTCCCGCAGATGGACGCGCAGGATCTCCCGGAACAGCGGATGCAGGCGGTACCAGGAGTGCCCGAGGTCGTCTACGAAGGCGTTCACGCGGTGCAGTCCGGCCAGGATGGGCGCGGCATCGCGGCGCCCGGTCAGCTCGTCGGCCAGGTCGGCGCAGAAACGCTCCAGAACACTGACGCGCAGCAGCAGGTCCTGCGTCGGCGGCGGCTGCCGCTGGAGCACCTCGACCAGCAGGAAGTCGGCAACCGTGCTGTGACCGGCTTCGAACTCCTTCAGGTAACGCTCCGGATCCGCGCTCTGCCGGGCGGCCAGGGCGCACAATCGCAGGCCGGCCGCCCAGCCGCGCGTGCGGTCCACGAGGGCGTCGGCCACCGCCAGGGACACGCGCAGTCCGTGCAGGTCCAGCAGCTCGGCGGCCTCCTCGGGGGTGAAGGCCAGCTCGGCGTCCCTGATCTCGGCCAGTTCGCCGGACGCACGATAGCGGTGCAGCGGCAGCAGCGGTTCGGTGCGGGTGACCAGCACCAGCCGCAGTCCCGGCCCGGCGTGGTGCAGCACGAACGCCAGTTGTTCCGAGACCTCGGGCACGGTTTTGTCGTACTCGTCGATCACCATGGTCACGCCGGTGCTGTTGCCGCTGAGCTGTGCCGTCAGCCGGTTCAGCAGCGTGCGGTCCACCTGCCGTGCGTCGGTGGGGAAACCGATGTCCGCGGGCATCGGCACGCCGGCGCTGTGCAGGGCCCTGATCAGATGGGCCCAGAACATGCCCGGCCGCCGGACCGTCTCGTCCACGGTCAGCCAGGCGACCGGCTGCTCGAGGTCCGCGGCCCAGTCGGCGACGAGCAGGGTCTTACCCGCCCCGGCGGCTCCGTTGACCATCACCAGCGGTGTGGAGGAGGCGTGCCGCAGGCGTACGACCAGCCGTTCACGACGCAGGAACGTCACAGGTCGCGCCGGCAGGGCGAACCGGGACCGCAGAAACGGATCGCCGAGCGGATCGACGTCTTGACCAGCAGGATGTCGCGGGATCTCGTCTTCGGGTGCCACAGCTCTCACCACCCGCCGCATCGCGGTGGCTTTCTCCCCCACCACCATCACACCCTCTCAGCCCCGAACGCGCCACACGGGGGCCGAACGCCCCTGGCCTGGCGCCCGCCGGCCAGGGAAGGCACTTACGGGCTCGGGCGCCGTGGCCCGGCTTCACCCGCAGCGGGTGATGCCGTCGCCGCGACCGACGCGAAGGCTGGAGGCGTGCCGGCCGGCCCGGCACCGTGCCGAAGGGCATGTCCGCGAGCCGGAGGCCGTCGTGACCGACTATCCGCCCATCGCAGAGCACGGCATGATCGGCGACCTGCAGACAGCCGCTCTGGTCTCCTCCAGCGGACACATCGACTGGTGGTGCACGCCTCGCTTCGACTCCCCCAGTGTCTTCGCCTCACTGCTGGACAGCGAGCGCGGTGGGCACTGCCGTCTCGCCGCGGACCTCGCCTCCGGGAGCGGCTCGACGGTGCGGCAGCTGTACCTGTCCGACACGGCCATCCTGGTCACCCGTTTCATGGCGCCCGAGGGCGTCGGCGAGGTGGCGGACTTCATGGTTCCCCTCGACTCCACCGCACCCCAGGACCGGCACCGGCTGGTGCGGGTCGCCCGCGTGGTCCGCGGCAGTCTGTCCTTCGCTCTCGCCTGCCGTCCGCGCTTCGATTACGGCCGCGCTCCCCACGAGCTGGCACTGGCCGATGACCACACGGCGGTGTTCCGCGGCCCGGGCACGGATCTCTGCGTGCAGTCCACCACCGGTGTGTCGCTGCGTGCCGAGGGCGACGACGTCACCGCCCGATTCACGCTCGCGGCCGGTCAGGCCGCCGCGATCGTGCTGACCAGCGCGGCAAGCGGCCATTCCGCCCCACCACGCCCCTCACTGGAGGGCGTCATCGACGACCTGGAGGGCTGCCGCTCCTTCTGGCTGTCCTGGCTGCGTTCATGCACGTACCACGGGCGCTGGCAGGACATGGTGAACCGCTCGGCGATCACCCTCAAGCTGCTCACCTACGCGCCGACCGGAGCTCCCATCGCCGCCGCCACGATGGGGCTGCCCGAGCAGATCGGCGGCGAGCGCAACTGGGACTACCGCTACACGTGGGTGCGAGACGGCTCCCTTTCGGTCCGGGCTCTGATCGACCTGGGATTCCAGGAGGAGGCACACGCCTTCCGCCGATGGCTGCGGGACCGTATCGAAGCCCGGGAAACCCCCCAGGGCGACCCCCTGCAGATCATGTACCGCGTCGACGGCGATCCGTACCTCACGGAGGAAGTCCTGGACCACCTGGAGGGGTACCGGGGCTCCCATCCGGTGAGGGCAGGCAACGCGGCGGCGGACCAGCTCCAGCTGGACATCTACGGCGAGGCGTCGGACGCCTTGATCGTCGGCGGAGACATCGGGGCGATCCGCGGCTGGAAGGCGCTGAGCGACGTCCTGGAGTGGCTCACCGACCACTGGGACCAGCCGGACGAGGGCATCTGGGAGACGCGCGGCGGCCGGCAGAACTTCACCTACAGCCGGCTGATGACCTGGGTGGCCTTCGACCGCGGCATCAAGGCGGCCTACGCCTTCTCCCGCCCCG
The DNA here is from genome assembly GCF_040656475.1 of Streptomyces sp. NPDC049915. Classification (NCBI taxonomy): domain Bacteria; kingdom Bacillati; phylum Actinomycetota; class Actinomycetes; order Kitasatosporales; family Streptomycetaceae; genus Streptomyces; species Streptomyces sp. NPDC049915. The sequence goes on along the minus strand of NZ_JBFAMH010000003.1, from coordinate 254,019 downwards.
GCGACACACTCGGCTGGACCAGGGCGCGTGACACGGTGTTCCGGCAGATCGTCGAGCACGGCTGGCACCAGAAGCGGCAGGCGTTCGTACAGCACTACGACACCGAGGTGCTGGACGCTTCCCTTCTGCTCATGCCGAAGGTCGGCTTCATCTCGCCGCGCGACCCCGACTGGCTCAGCACCCTCGACGCCATGGACGAGGAACTGGTCAGCGACAGCCTGGTCTACCGCTACGACCCCGCGGCCTCCCCCGACGGACTTCGCGGGTCGGAAGGCACCTTCAACCTGTGCAGCTTCTTCTACGTCGAGGCCCTGGCCCGCAGCGGACGGCTCGCCCAGGCCCGGTACGCCTTCGACAAGATGCTCACCTACGCCAACCACGTCGGTCTCTTCGCCGAGGAGATAGGCCCCTCGGGCGAGCAACTCGGCAACTTCCCGCAGGCGTTCACCCACCTCGCCCTGGTCACCGCGGCCATGGCACTGGACGAGGAACTGGCCAAGGCGGGCAGCAGGCCGCGGGCCGACGGCCAAGGGCACCCGGCGACTCGCGGTCTGAAGGTGCCCACCGAGACCACTCCTGCGGGCTCCGGCCGTGGTTGATCCGGCCGCGCGCCACCGACCGGCAGGGCCCCGACGAGCCCTGGCCGCGCTGGCCCTCGCCCAGTTCATCTGCAGCTTCGCCGGCTCCAACATGAACGTGATGATCAACGACATCAGTGAGGACCTGGACACCACCGTCCAAGGCGTGCAGGTGGTCATCACCGTCTTCTTGGTGGTGATGGCGGCACTGATGATCCCCGGCGGCAGACTGACGGACCGCTACGGCCGCAAACGCTGTTTCCTGACCGGTCTCGTCATCTACGCGATCGGCGCCCTGCTGAGCGCGGCGGCCCCCGGCCTGGGTGTCCTGATCCTCGGCAACTCGATCCTCGAGGGCATCGGCACGGCCCTGCTCATCCCGCCGGTCTACATCCTCACCACCCTCCTCAACCCGGACCACACCTCACGTGCCCGTGCCTTCGGAATCGTCATGGCGCTGGGCGGCGTGGGTGCCGCCGCCGGACCACTCATCGGCGGACTGATCACCACGGGCATCGGCTGGCGTGCGGCGTTCGTGTTCCAGGCCCTGGTCATCGTGGTGATCATCGTGCTCAGCCGCCGCCTCGACGATCCACTGCCGCCGGATCCGACCCGCTCCTTCGACGTCTTCGGCGCGGTGCTTTCCGCGGCGGGTCTCGTCCTCGTCGTGATGGGAATCCTGGCCGCGGACAACAACATCTGGCTCACGATCGGCCTGCTGGTCCTCGGCGCGGGCGTCCTCGTGTGGTTCTTCCTCTCTGCACGTGCACGGGAAGCATCCGGAAGGGAGCCACTGCTGTCGGTCTCGCTGTTCCGCGACCGCGTCTCGAACGTCGGGCTGATCACCCAGAACATCCAGTGGCTGATACTCATGGGTACGTCGTTCACGGTGGCGGCCTACCTCCAGACCGTGCGCCACTACGACGCCATCCAGACCGGGATCGTGTTCACCGCGGCCACGCTCGGGCTGCTGTTCACGTCGTTGTCCGCCGAACGGCTGGCCCGGCGGAAGCCGCCGCGCACGCTGATCATGACCGGCTTCATCGCCTGCGACGCCGGTGTTGCCCTCCTGGTCGCCCTGGCCGGCGCCTTCTCCACCGCCTGGGCCTTCGTCCCCGGGCTGCTGCTGATCGGACTGGGGCTGGGCCTGATGTTGACGCCGTCCGTCAACGTCGTGCAGTCACAGTTCCTGGAGAAACAGCAGGGAGAGATCTCCGGACTGTCCCGCAGCGTGTCGAACCTCGGTTCGTCGTTCGGTACCGCCGTCGCCGGCACCATCCTGGTCTCCGGACTGACCACAGGCGCCTATGCCGCGGCGATGATCACCCTGGCCGTCGCCGGACTCGGCGGCCTGGCCGCGGCCGCGCGCCTCCCCCGCGCCGAAGGGGCCGGTTCCGTGCCCGCGCCACGAGGAACGGACATGTATGGGAACAAGGGCTGATGCCGGGCCGGCCGCCGGCGCGGTGGGTTCGCTCGTCAGGACTTGGAGCGTTTCCCCCGGCGCTCGGAGACGTCCTTGCGGGCCGTGCGCCAGCGGGAACGGGTCTGTTCCACCACGCTTTCCCACTGCTGACGGACCTCGTGCTCGGAAGGCTGCCGGCCCTCCCGGATCCGGGCGAGCTCGTCGCCCACCTCGCGGCCCAGCGAGGCCGACGCGACGAGGACGAACATGGCCGCGAAGACAGCGGACAGCATCGCGAAGACACTGCCGACGACGCCGTAGCGGTCCGCGTAGGTGTTGAACAAACGCGGCAGGTAGAAGGCCGCGCCCCAGGAGTAGACGGCCGTGAGCACGGCTCCGGTGGCTCCGAACGGGATCAGCGCGCGCCGGGCGATCCGTTTGGCCGACAGGATCCAGCCGCTCCAAGTGAGGAACACCGCCGTCACCGCAGCCTGGCACACGCCGGCCACCAGACCGGCGGCCCACTCGCCGAGCACCGCGGAGATCCACCCGCTGACCAGGGCGTAGGCCCCGAGCGTGAGGATCCACCACAGGCCGTTGCGCGAGTTGCGCACGCTGAGCGGCCTCAGTTCCCAGGTCTGCTCGAAGAGCCGCTGCGCGGCACGCGCGAAGCTCAGAACGGAGATCGTCAGGAACAGCACACCGAAGGCGCCGTTGCTCGCGCTCTCGTTCTGCGCCGGGGAGAAGAGGAAGTTCACCGCGTCGGCTCCGGCGCCGCTGAGGTCGTAGCGCCGGATGATCCGTTCCGCGGCGTCGACGTGCACGATGCTGCCCAGGACGACGCCGACCAGGAGGGCGAGCGGGACCAGCGCCGTGAAGGCGCTGGAGGCCAGGGCCATCGAGCGGTCGAACCCCGCGACTTGCTGGAAGCGGTTGAGGACGCGCAGGGCGAAGGCAGGACGCAGCCAGAACGTCAGCGTCCTGCGCAGACGCTCGCGGTTGATCCCAGCCGTCGCCCTGCCCTCCCTGACGTGCACGAACCGTGAAACGGCAGGAGCGTAACCGCCGTCTGCGCGCCATCGTGGACGCCACAAGGATCGTTCAGCGGGCCGAACCCGTGTGGCTCACCCGTGCCGCGGCCGAAAGCCGCCTGCGCGGGGGTGCCGAAGCCCGCCTCTGCCCGCAATCGCCGAGACGGACACGGGTCACCTGCCCAGGGTGATCCCCGGCGCCGCCGCGGGGCGGGAAGCTGGAACACGAAGACCCGGACGAACACAGCCATCGGCTGTCGGCGGGAGTGCGGCACATGCGCTACGAGATCCGCGTCGAGGGACATCTCTCGGAGACACTGGCCAAGGTCTTCCCTGAGCTGAACCACGTGGTGATCTCCGATGAGACCGTGCTGTACGGCCCTGTCGTCGACGAGGCCCACCTGTACGGGCTCCTGGGCCGCTGTCAGTCGCTGGGCCTGAGGGTGCTGGAGATGCGCCGGCTGCCCGACTGACGCGGGCACCCCTGCCTGTCACACCATCGCCGCGCGCACTCACAGGACGGTCGCGCGGATGCGGCCCGAGGCGACGGCCGCGGCCAGTGCGCCGGCGTCCTGCTCGTTCTGATCGGCGTACGCCTGTGCGAAGAGGGCCAGGGCCCGGTCGAACCGGTCGCCGCCGCCCAGGTAGGCGGCGATCGCGACGGGGTCGCCGGAGCGGGCGTGGGCCCGGGCCAGACCCGCCCCGCACAGGTGGGCGAACAGACGAAGCAGGCCCGGGTCCATGGTCTCGGGCCGTGCGATGCCCTTCCAGTCCCGGAGCTGCCGGACGTAGAAGTCCCGGCCGACGCCGTCCAGGCCCACCGCGTGAGTCCAGCCGAGGAAGATGTCGCTCGTCGTCTGGATCAGCCGCTGTCCGGTCACCACACGGCGGCCCTGGTTGTCGTAGCGGGCGGCACCGGTGTGGGCGGCCAGGACCGACTCGTTGGCCTCCTTGGCCTGCAGCAGCAGCGGATCGTCGTCCCCCTTGCCGAGCAGCAGCAGGATCCAGCATCGTGTGCCGACACTGCCGACGCCCACCACCTTGCGGGCCATGTCGACCAGCCGGTAGCGGCGCAGCAGGAACCGGCGCTCCGACGACAGCGTGCGCGCGTATCCCTCCACCACACCGCGCAGCTCCTTTTCCTGCCGGTCGTCGGACGGGTCGTCCAGCAGGTCCCGCAGCGGGGTGACCAGCGGGGGATCCGGCGTGATCCGCCGCCCCTCGGCCGTGACCCGGGTGAGCTTGGCGAAAGCCTGCAGATGGGTGCGAGTGCGGGCCTTCGCTGTCGCCGCGGCGGTGCGCCGTCTGGCCTCCTTGTTCATCGACGAGGCCATCAGGGCACGCATCCGGTCGGCGTCGTCCTGCGCGTACCAGACGTCGAGGGTGGGCATCGCGGCGAACTCCCGCATGCGGATGCGGTAAGCGCGCACACACTCGCGTACGGCGCTGTCCTGTTCCGCGGTGGAGAACCCGTTGTGCCGACCGGCGATCGCCAAGGAGGCCGCGAGCCGTTTGACGTCCCACTCGAAGGGGCCGGCCAGGGTCTCGTCGAAGTCGTTGATGTCGAAGACCAGATGACGCTCGGGCGAGGCCAGCAGCCGGAAGTTCAGCAGATGGGCGTCTCCGCACAACTGCACCGTCAGGCCCGTGTTCGGCAGCTGCCCGAGGTCCATGGCCATGAGACCGGCAGCGCCCCGGTAGAAACGGAACGACGACTCGAGCATGCGGCCGTAGCGGACGGGCACCAACTCCTGCACGCGGGTGGCCGACTGGGCCTCCAGGACCCCCACCGGGTCGGGGCGGCCCCCGTCCGCCTCGAACCATCCGTGGCAGGAACGCGGGGCGCGCTTGCGGGCGTCCTTGCCGTACGCCGCCCGTTCGGCGGTCGACAGGGCCGTGTTGGTCGTCGGTGTCGTCATGGCCGTCCCTCTGTTTGCCTGCCGCCCTCGTCCTGCCCCGCCGCCTGCCCGCTCCGGCGGCGCAGTCCGGTCTGCACGGCGTAGGCGAGGATCCGCGCGGCGACGAAGACCAGCATGAGTCCGCCGGCCATCTGGAGCATCGTCACCACGCGCGCGGTCTGCGAACGGGCGTTGATGTCTCCGTACCCGACGGTCGTGAACGTCGTCAGCGTGAAGTACAGGGCGTCGGTCTTGGTCAGCGGTTCGTTGAAGGAGCCCGTGGCGGACTGCTCCAGGACGTAGTAGGTGCCGGCGAAGAGGACCAGATACAGCGCCACCGTGGCAGCCAGCGCTTCGACCGCCTTCAGGCGGGGGTTGGGCGAGTGCATGATGGTCCGCACCTCCCACGCGAAGACGCCGGCCACGGCGAGCAGACCGCACACCAGAAGCGCGGTGGTCCCGGCCCCTCCGCCGTGGTCCAGAGGCAGCAGGTAGTACGCGGCTATGAGGGCGGCCGCTATGAGGCCGGCCCGCACGAGCACGGCAGCCGTCACCAGACGGCCGGAACGCGTGGACCTGACCGGCGGGGAAGCAGTCCCACCCGGCTCGGACACCTGCTCGCGGGCGGCGGCTGGATCAGTCATGGCGTCTCACGTCGTCCCTCCGGAACGCCTTGCCTCTACAGGAACCAGCCCACCGCCACGGCCCCCGGCGCGGATCACCCCCGAGGGGTGACCCCAGCCCGCGGTGACGCGCAGGAAGCTGGGCGGGCGAGGGCGGTGCGCGGACAGCACGCGCACCGTTTCACCGGCGGTCCGATGCCGGGCCGTGACATGCGAGGAGGAGCCATGACCGTGTCGCGTGGTACGGCACCGCGCACCGGATCCGAGCCGCTGACCGAGTCGGCGGACCTCGCCCGGGACGGCGGCCGGGCCCAGTCGTCCGACGCGACGGACGCCGGTCCCGAACGGCAGCTGGCGCAGCTGGGCGGTTCCTGGACCTGGCTGCTGGGTTCGGCGGTGACGACGCTGGTGCCGGGCATCCTGGTCCTCGTCTGGCCGGACGAGACCCTTCATGTGCTGGCGGTGCTCATCGGCCTGTATCTGGTCGTGACAGGGTGCTTCCGGTTCGTCGCCGCCTTCGCCCGGGAGCACGGCGACCGGCACACGGGCCTCCTGGTCGCGGTGCTGTTCGTCCTGGCCGGCGTGTTGTGCCTGCGGCACCCGCTGCAGACGATCGCCGCGCTCTCCCTGATCACCGGGGCTGTCTGGCTCGTGACCGGCATGCTGTCCGCCTGGACGGCCCTCGCCGCCAAGGGCATGCCGCACCGCGGCTTCGTTCTCGGCTTCTCGGCCCTCGCCGTCGTGGCGGGCGTGGTGGTGCTGGCGCTGCCTTCCGAGTCCGCCGTCGCCCTGACCCGGCTGCTCGGCCTGTGGCTGGTGCTGCTCGGGGTCGCCGAACTCGGGCTCGCCCTGGCGCTGCGGGCCACCCTGGGCAGGGACCCGCACCGGACCGGATCCAGCCCGTCGCCGCCGACATGAGGTTCAGGTCCGAGATCCGAGGAGTTCCGCCATGGCCTCGCAGACACCCCCCGCGTCCTCCGACTCGGGCCGCGACCCCGACACCCACGTGGCGCTGAGCGCCGAGGAGCACGCCGACTACAAGCGGCTGCGCCGGGCCGCGACCGTACGCCACCGCAAGACACGCTACGCCGGTGCGTCCCTGGTGCTTCTGGTCGCCCTGCTGCTCGCCCCGCTGGCCGTGGTCGCGGCCTGGGTGGACGACACGGTCACCGACACCGGCCGGTACGTCCAGACCGTCGCCCCGCTGGCGAAGGAACCGGCCGTCCAGGCGGTCGTCACGGACCGGCTGACCAACCGTGTCGTGGCCAACGTGGACGTCGAGGCGGTGACGGCGTCGTTGAGCAAAGCCCTGGCGAACGCCGGGGCACCGCCCGCCGTGGTGGACAAGTCCGCCGCTCTGGCCGGTCCCCTGCGCGGTGCGCTGACGAACACCGTGCACGGCATCGTGAACCGCGTGGTCACCGGCGATGTCTTCCAGCAGGCGTGGGAGGGCGCCAACCGGCGCGCCCACGCGGGCGTCGTGGGCATGCTCACCGGGGACGAGAGCGGGGCCGTACGGGCCCAGGGCGACACCATCAAGCTGGACCTCGGCACTGTCGTCGACCAGGTCAAGCAGCGCCTCGTCGACCAGGGCTTCGAGAAGGCCGACGCCATCCCCACGCCCGACCGGCAGATCACGCTGTTCGAGACCGCCAAGCTCTCCAAGGCGCAGGACGCCGTGCGGCTGCTGGACATCATGGGCGCATGGCTGCCGGTCATCGCCGTCGTGCTCGCGGCCCTCGCCGTGTGGATGGCTCCGGCGCACCGGATGATGCTGCTGATCACGGCCTGCGGTGTCGGTCTGATGATGATCGTGCTGCTGGTCGGGCTGGCCGTCGTGCGCCGGGTCTACCTCGACTCCGTGCCCACCTCGACGCTGCCCACGGACGCCGCCGCGGTGGTCTACGACACCTTCATCCGCTTCCTGCGCAACAGCACCCGCACCCTGCTGATCGTCTCCGTGATCACCGCCCTTGCCGCGTATCTGTACGGCCCGAGCCGGGTGGCCCGCACAGTGCGTTCGCTGGCGGGACGCGGTACCGGCGCCGCGGGCCGCGCACTGCGGGACGTCGGCATGAACACCGGCGCCACCGGCCGCTGGCTGGACGGTCACCGCTCGTGGACCACCGGTGCCGTCATCGGGCTCGGGGCCCTGGCCCTCGTGCTGTGGAACTACCCCACCGTCGGGGTCGTGGTCCTCGTCCTCGTCCTGGTCGTCGTGGTCCTCGCCGTGCTCTCCGTGCTGGCCGCGGCGACGAGCCGGGCCGGAGGGACGGCCGAACCGGGCCGGACAGTCCCGTGAGCGGGGCGGGGACTTCACCCGCCCCGGGTGAGGCCCGGCGAGCCTCAGCGTGTGCACGCTGAGATCAGCCGGGGACGGCGGCAGGACGCTCGCCCGGAACCGAGAAGAGAGATGAGTACCCCATGGAACTCGCCTACGACTACCCACTCCTGAGCATGTTCTGGACCATGCTGTGGTTCTTCCTGTGGATCATGTGGTTCGTCCTGCTCTTCCGGATCATCGGCGACATCATCCGCGACGACGAGCTGAGCGGCTGGGGCAAGACCGGCTGGATGATCTTCGTCATCGTGCTGCCCTTCCTCGGTGTCTTCGTCTACGTCATCGCCCGCGGCAAGAGCATGGGCCACCGCGAGATCAGCCACGCCCGTGCCCAGCAGGCGGAGTTCGACGCCTACGTCAAGAAGGCGGCCGGCGACTCCGGTCGCGCCACGAGCGCGAACGAGCTCGCCAAGCTGTCCGACATGCGCGCCCGCGGAGACATCACCGACGAGGAGTTCCGCCGTGCCAAGGACCTCGTTCTGAGCGAGGCCGGCTCTCCCGTTCGTCCCGACACCGCGACCACGTCCGCCACCCACTGAGCACGTACCAGGAAAACGAGGCAGACAGATGACCGCCACCCATGCGCCCCGGGCGGGGCACTCCACGAAGTTCGCGTGGGCCGCAGGCCTGATGACCTTCGCCGGCGTCATGCTCACCCTCGTGGGGATCCTGGACATCTTCCGCGGCATCATGGCGATCGCCGAGGACGACGTCTTCCTCTCCACCCGCAACTACGTCTTCCAGTTCGACCTCACCGGCTGGGGCTGGATCCATCTCGCCCTGGGCGTGGTCGCCGTGATCGTCAGCATCGGGCTGTTCCAGGCGGCGACGTGGGCGAGGGTCCTCGGTGTGGCCATCGCCGGGCTCGTCGTCATCGCCAACTTCCTGTCGCTGCCGTACTACCCGGTGTGGTCCGTCATCATGATCACCATGTCCGGGTTCATCATCTGGGCCCTGTGCGTCGCCCGGAAGGAGGACTTCGGCGAGCCCTTCGACACCGTGCCACGTGGCGACAGGTGAGGGCGTCGGTCGTAGCGCTCACCGCCCCCGGAGGGTGACAGCAGAGGGCGTCCTTCGCACCGCTCGCCGCCCCCCGGAGGGAAGCAGAGGAGATGCACCGTGCAGCCACTGGACCCGCGGACCGTCCGGCCCCCTGGGCCGGGCGGTCGTCCGGCCGTACCCGTGAGCGCCAATCGTCGCAGCGCCTGGACGGCGCGCGCGGCCTTGCTGGCGCTGCTCGCCGGCATCCTGGTCCCCCTCGTCGTCGCCGGGCTGCGCAGCGCGCTGTGGATCCTGCTCGGCATGGCTGCACTGGCGCTGGCGTCGGTCGGTGTGTGGTGGACTCTGGCGCACACCGGTGTCCTGCGCGGCCTTGGCGTGGCGGTGGCGGTGGCCGCACCTCTCACCGTTTTGGGCCTGTACGCCACGCACGGCATGCTCGGCCCGGCCGTTCTCTCCGCCGCCCTGCTGCTGTTCGCCGTCGCCGCCGCTCGCAGCGCCCTGGCCCCGCCTTCCCCTACCAATCGAGCCAATCGAGCGGGGAACGGCCCGACACCGGCCAAGGCACCCAAGCGTCCCTGGGTGCTGATGAATCCGCGCTCCGGCGGGGGCAAGGTCGGCCGCTACCATCTGGTCGACCGAGCCCTGGCGGCGGGCGCCTGGGTGACGCTGCTGGACACCGGCCGGGAGGACGCGGCCGACCTGGCCCGGCGCGCCGTCGCCCAGGGAGCCGACCTGCTCGCCGTGGCGGGCGGGGACGGCACCCAGGCGCTCGTGGCCCAGGTGGCCCACGAACACGACCTGCCCTTCGTGGTGATCCCAGCGGGCACCCGCAACCACTTCGCCCTCGATCTCGGTCTCGACCGCGACGACCCGGCCGCCGCCCTGGAAGCCCTCACCGACGGCGTCGAGCGCCACGTCGACCTCGGGTTCGCAGCCGACCGGGTCTTCGTCAACAACGCGTCCTTCGGCACCTACGCCGCCGTGGTGGGCGACTCCGCCTACCGGGACGCGAATGTGCACACCGCACTGCGCGACCTGCCCGAGCTGCTCACGGGCGACTCTTCCCTCCGCTTGCGGATGCGAGCCGGGGACCTCCACGCCGAGGGATTGCAGGCGGTACTGGTCAGCAACAACCCCTACCAGTACGCGATCAGCCCGCGCCGAAGCCGAAGGGGCAGTCTGGACGCGGGGCTGCTCGGAGCGCTGTACGTGCACGTCGACAACACCGTGCAGGCGGCCCGGACCGTCACGAGCGGGCGCAGCGGCGGGCTCAGCCGGCTGACCTCCACCGAGGTGGTCGTCGATGCGGACACGGCGACCATCGCGGCCGGCATCGACGGTGAACACGTCGTCCTGCCCGCTCCGGTGACGTGCCGGATCGTCCCCGGAGCCCTGCGCATACGCGTCCCCCGTCGACTGCCACCCCCACGCGGCCGGCACGGCGTCGAGTGGCTACGGGTCCTGGGCCTCGCCGGAACGGCACACCGGCACGAGGCCGTGCCGGGGGCGGCGCTGGACCAGTCGGGCGTCAGGTGGTGTCAGGCAAGGTGATGTCAGGGGGGTGCGCCGGGAAGGCGGCCGTCGCTGAGGTGGAAACGGCGGGAGGTACGACACAGCGCCCTCGCGGGCTTGATCACAGCCGGACTCGGCATCGGTCTCGTCCCCTCCTTCGCCCGCCACCGTGCCTCCGACACCTCCATCACCTGGCTCCCCGTCGACAGCCCCGACTGCCGCCGCACGGTGACCCTGTATTGGCGTGCCGGCAACAACCTGCCGACCGCCGCCCGGCTGATGCACACCACCCTCACCATCTGGAGCTGGCACACGGACGGACCTCCGGGCGATCAGTGACGGCCTCGTCGGACCTCGGCGGCCCGCTGCATTGCCGCACGTCGCATGTCCACACCGCACTCCGGTGGACCGTGGCGGAGAGTACGAGATCCGCCGCAAAGAGTGAGGAGAGGGTCGCCCTGGTTCTTTTGCACCACCCTCGCCTGAACTAATGTGAGCCCGACCACGCAGCGATGGTGCTGGATCGAGACCCGGCCGATGCACCTCCGCGTGGCTGTCGGGAGTTGCTCTCCGCCTTCCCGCCCCTGTCTTCCTCCTGAACCGGCAAACAGGCCCGGGGAGTTGTATCGGCCTGTTTCCACGGACGCGCTACGCCCACCGTCCGGCGCAAGCCCATGACTGCGGAGACATGGGGCGGCCACCGACCGACCCTGCACGAGCTGTCCACTGTCCATCGCCCTCAGCAGCGCAGTCGAGACGACACCAAGGCAAGATCACGCACCGGCGAGGTGCGGGAATGGGAGCCGGCATGCCCCTGATCAACCTTTCCGTACTTCGTGACCTGCTCGACGAGTTCGATGCGCTCACTCCCCAACTCCACCCGGAGCCGGACGCCCAACGGCGGCTGGAGGACGTTCAGTACACCGTCTGCGTCTATACGGGCGTGCGCGATCCCCAGCAGGCGGTGTCCCACGCACGCGGGCTGCTCAGCGAAGCACAGGCTGGATCCAGATGAGGCCGACGACAGAGCGCTGTGACAGCCGAACGCCGTGACGACCGGGAGAGGAGCCCACCTCTCGCTGGGCGCTTTCGCCGAGTTGACGGCATCCGGGTGCCCCGCGATATGCATGATCCTCTGAAACCGACTCGTCCACAGAGAGCCCTTCTTGTCATGACCACTCCGCCCCAGGGCAACCCGTACGCCGCCGATCCCGCAACGGCCGGCTCCAACCCCTACGCACAGCAGGGCGGTTATCCTGCGGGAGCCACTGTCCCGCCGCAGCAGCAGGGAGGCGCCACACACCCTTACCCTGCGCAGCCCGGCCACCAGGCCTACGCCGGTCATCCGACCCCCGGATTCGCGGCCGCGGGATACTCCCAACCCCCCATCCCCCAGTGCAGGTTCTGCGGAGGCGCCCCCGCCGTCGACGTCACCTTCCGGGCCCACCGCGGACTGGTGCTCCTCATGACCTTCCGGAAGCTGGACGGCATGATGTGCGCGACATGCGGGCTCGCCGTGTACCGGGCGCTGACGACCGAGACGCTCTGGCAGGGCTGGTGGAGCCCGTTCTCGCTGGTCCTGCTCACGCCCTTCACCCTGATCCACAACCTCGTCGTCTCCCGCAAGGTGAAGAAGCTGCAGGCACCGGCGCCTGGGCAGCACGGGCAGCAGATCGACCCAGGGGTGCCCATCCACCGGCGGCCCCTCGCCTACGTCGGCCTCGTTCCCGTGCTGTGGATCTTGTTCGTGGTCATTTCTGGGCTGACCCAAGGGTCCTGACCCACGATCGCCGTCCCGGCGCCACGCTGGCCGGGGGTATCAGCAACGGTGGCATTGACGCAGCGGCCGGCCAGGGAGGTCGGCCGCTCGACCCCACCGCGAAGTCCTGCTTCGCCTTCCGGCCCCGCACGTGCCGCCCCGGGCTGCGCACCGCAGCCCACAGGTGACGGTCTAACGCCTCATTGCGTCGATCTGCCAGGCAACCACGCCTGTTGCTCCTGGAGCGGCCTCGACGTCGATACGCAGCGGCTTCTGTGCAGTGATCCGCTGTTGGACCACCGACTGGTCACACGGCACCGTGGCCGCGGTGCCCGCACTCGCCGGCTTGTACGTCAGCCGGGCGCTTCCGCTGCCGTAGCAGACAAGACTGAGGTGGTAGGTCTTGTCCGTCGTCAGATGGGGCTCGGTGTGGATGCCGTCCGTGACCCGCTCAGCGCCGGCTTCGACCATCTGACCGCTGTGAACAGCGGTCAGGGCGGCCTGGGCCCGATCGGTGAGCCGCTTCTCGTTCGCCTTTGCCGCCGCCGCAGAGCGACTCGGTACGGTTGAGGGAGTGCGGCTGGCGGCCTTGCCTTCGTGGGCGTTCGACGTGCACGACGCGAGGACAAGCGCCGTGGCCACCGCGGCGCACCCGGCAATGCCCGACCTGCGGCGCACCTGGGTCATGACGATGTCTCCCCATGCATCCAGCCCATCTCGGAGGGTGCGCAGGCGCCGCTGGGGCGGAACTGCTTCCGCGTCACCTTCTGAATCCCCCGAACAGTACTGCAGGTGTTCCGGCTCTTCCTCACCGCGGCACCCCGCTCCCCGTTGCCGTGTCTGCGGCGTCCGGCCGCGTTGTCAGTGCCTGCTGGCAGGATCACCGGTATGACACCCCTGCTTCTCACCGACGTCGAACGAGCCGTTCGCAGCAGCTGGAGCGCCGAGACGTGCACCCCCGAGTTCCGAACGCGCTGGAGCAAGGACAATCCGGCCCGGGACCAGTGCGGGGTGACCGCCATGGTCCTCAATGACCTGCTGGGGGGTGAGTTGATCCGGGGAGAGGTCCACGTCGATGGAGAGCGTGTGGACTACCACTGGTGGAACCGCCTGGGCATGGGCATCGAGATCGACCTGACCCGCGAGCAGTTCCGGCCCGAGGAGATCGTCACGGGAGGCATCGTGATTCCTCGCCCGCCCGTGACGGAGTGGCGCAGGCTGCGTGAGGAGTACGAGCTCCTCCGCGACCGCGTCTTGGAGAAGCTCCATCAGCAGCAGGCACCGGCCTCTGCAGCCGTTTCTCGGCAGCCGACCTGAAACCTCACGTTGCCCGGGTGCGGCAAGGACCGGGGACGGGTGACTGCCGAGGGATCTCGTTGCCTGCCGGAGCGCGCCCCAGGGAAAGTGATGCCGCTTCGGTGGACCACGGCGGGAGACGAGCGATGACGACGAGGATCGGTACCGTCCGAGAGCCGGACGCACCGCCGCCTCCTGCCGGAGCCGGCTGGAACCGGCTGACGGGTACGGCGCTGATCCTTCTGTCACTGCTCGCCGCACTGTCGTGCTACTCGGTGTTCACCAGCTGGCTGCCCGCCGACCGCGCACTGTACCGGGAATACAAGGCAGCCAGGACCTGCCCCGACCACACAGTGATACGACCGTCGGAGAACTGCCTGCGGCACGTCACCTTCACCGTGGAGGCCACCAGCACAACCAGGAGAAACATACGCGTGACGCTGCTCGGCCCACCCCCCTGGTCGAAGGTCGTCGTGCCGTTCGGCGACCGGGGACCGGTGCTGAGCGACCTTCGGACGGGGGACCGGCTCACCGGAACCGTCTGGCGTGGCGTCGTCGTCGTGATCGCGCAGGGCGACGACCGGCAGGAATCAGCCGACGCGCCCCGCGACGAACCCCAGATGACGGCCGCCATCGGCACGTTCGCGGCTCTGGTGGCGGGGCTATCGCTGGCGTTCGGCGTCATGCGCCTGGCCAGACCCCGCCACCCCGGACTCTTCGCCTGGCGCCCCTACGGCAAGGTGCTCCTCATCGTCACGGGGGCCAGTTGCGGCGTCGTCGGCCTGGCCACCGTATGGACGGGCCTGCCGTGGCCGCTCGTTCCCACGGTCTGCGGGACGGTGCTCGGAGGTACGGCATGGTTCCTTCACCGAGATCTACTGCGAGGGGCCGTCCGACAGGACGGGCCAGACGCCGCATAGTGCCTGGCCGTAACGCGCGGCCAGAGCTGTCGGGTCCGGTTCTCCGCATTCTGCGCGCAGGACGTTGAGGGTTCGGCGTCCGGTCCGGAAGTGCCGGCCTTGTCGCGCCGATTGCGAGTCGGTGGACGGCACCTCCGGACCGGCGGCGGCAGACCCGTTCAACGGGGCTGCCTGGCCGTCACTTCCCGCCGATGCCCTTGTCCCCGATGTGGAAGATCTTGTGGCTGGAGCGGGTCATGTCGACGACCAGCTTGGTCGTACTGGACTTGCTCCAGGTGAGGGTGATCACCGCCTCCGTGTAGTCGGCGGTGCCGTTGTCGGTGACCTTCCAGGCGAGCGGCACGTTCTGGGCGCGCAGGACGCCGTTGGCGTGGTTCTTGGCCTCCCAGGCGTCCAGTTCCTTCTGGAAGCCGGCGGTGAGGTAGTGGCTGCGCAAGGCCTGGCCCAGGCCGCCGCTGTCCTCGTCGGTCACCGCGTCGATGTAGGCGCCGTAGAAGTCGGCGATACGGGTGATGTTGTCGGACGGCTTGCCGCTGACGCTGCGCGGAGTCCCGGCCGCGGCCTGGACGGTGGCGCCGACGCCGAGAGCGACGGCAAGGACGCCGGCGGTGAGTGCCGTGCGGGACGTGCTGTTCATGGCTGTTCCCCGTTTTCTTCTGTGAGCGGGTGATCGAGAGGTCGGTGATCGAGTGGTCGGGTTGTGCTGTGGCTGTCGGTGCGCGGGCGGCCCTCCCGACCCCCGTGGCGGGAGGGCCGCCCTTCGTCAGCGGAGCTTGTTCACGGCCCTGGTGGTCGTCTTCTTGAAGGCCTGCACCGGAGTGCCCTCGAAGCCGCCGAGCTGCGCCCACTCCACGACAGTGACGGTGCGGCCGTCGCGGCCGACCGACAGCAGGCGGACGTCGCTCGCGCCCCAGGAGGTCTCGGTGTGGACGCCGTAGACGTGGGCACCGTCCTCGACGGGCAGCCTCCCGTAGTCCTTGCCCGTGGCCTGGGTGTCCGGGTTCTGCTGCTCGATGCGGGCTGCGCAGGATGTGATGTCCGCGTTCAGCGACGAGGCGAGCTGCGCGGCCGTACGGGTGTCGGGCAGGACGGCGGTGATCTGCCGGGCGTTCGTGTCGAGATCGGTGCGGAAGTCACGGTGCCACGCGGCCTCGTGCCCCGGCAGCGCCCGCAGACATGTGTCCCCGCCCGTCTCCGGCGGTACGCCGGGGGTGACCTTGCCGGCCGTCCAGGACGAGGCGGGGTGCGGCGGCAGGTCCGCAGCCGCGAGGAAGCCGGGCGTCTTCGTGGCAGCGGCGGCCGACCCGGCGGACGCCACCGTCAGGCCCGTGACGGCCAGGGCGAGAAGCGTGCCTGCTCGGATGCGTTTGGGCATGGGTGTCCCCCCGTGAATGAGTGCTGTGAATCTCGTGCGGTGCAGCGCTGTGCATGTGTGTAGTGCATGCGGGTCGGATGGTTCCCGGCGGCTGGTTGGTCTTGCCGCTGCGGGTCGGTTCGACACCAAGAGCATCGGCTGTCACGGCAGGCCGGCGCAACGGATGGCGTCCCTTTGGCGACGGTGGAACCATCCCAGCCCAGTTGACGTGCAGGGATATGAGTGCCTGGGATACGGGATCGCGGGCGGACGACGGGGGAACGGTGTCAGCTCGGGACGACGTCGAGGAGTTCACGGTCCTGCTGCGCCGGCTGAAGGACCGCACAGGCCGCAGCTACGGCTCGCTGGCCCGCCGCGTCAACATGAACACCTCCACGCTGCACCGGTACTGCGCGGGCGAGGCCGTGCCGCAGGACTTCGCGCCCTTGGAGCGGCTCGCGGCCTTCTGCGAGGCGACAGCACAGGAGCGGCTCGAACTGCACCGGTTGTGGTTGTCAGCGGTCGCGGCCCGGCAGCGGAGGAGTACGGCCGTTTCCGTGCAGACGGAACCGGCTCCGGGACCGGGACCGGGACCAACGTCGGAACCAACGCCGGGCGCCGACGCGGACGAAGCACTCGCCGAGACGGGTGACTCCCCGCAGCAGCCCGAGGACTATCCCGGCACTGACGCGCCCGTCTCCTCCCCCGCTCCCCGCCGTTGGTACCGGCGACGACAGGTCCTGGCATCCGCCGCCGTCGCCTGCGCGCTGCTCGCCACGGTGGGCACCATGTCCGCCCTGTCGCACGACCGCTCCTCCCAGGCGGACGCCCCCAACCCCGTACGCCCACCGACGACCGCCCCCGGCACACCGCACCACTCGGCGAAACCGTCGGCCCTCGCCGCCCCGTCCCCCAGCCCTTCCCGCAGTTCCGCGTCGCCCCGCCCTGGGCATACGTCGCCCGGCCTTGGGTCCAAGGCGCCCGACCCGTCCGCCGCCGGGGGCAACCCCACCGCGGCGGCGAAGCAGACCACCGGCCTGCCCCTCACCTGGAGCGCCGACTCCCAGATCTGGGACATGGGCTGCGGCCACGACTACGTCATCGACAAGCCGCCCGCCCAAGTGCCCCCGCCGCCGGTGCAGCAGGACGCGAGGGCGTGGGCGGCGTCGCAGGGCGCGGTGCATGGGCGGCAGACCATGGTGCAGGTCTCGGTGCAGGGCCGGTCGTCCACGGCCGTGGTCCTGGAGGCGTTGCGCGTCCGCATCGTCAGCCGCGGCAACCCGGCCGCCGGGAGTGCGTACGCGATGGACCAAGGCTGCGGTGGCGACCTGACGCCCCGCCGCCTCGCCGTGAATCTCGACGCCGACCGCCCCATTGCCCGCCCGAAGGACGGTGCCGACAGCGAACACAGCCTGCCGGCCGTGCACTTCCCCTACCGCGTCTCAGCGGAAGACCCGGAAGTACTGCTGGTCGACGCGACCACGCTGGCCCACGACACTCGCTGGTACCTGGAGCTCGACTGGTCCTGCCAGGGCCGCACCGGCACGATCCGCGTCGATGACCACGGCCGCCCGTTCCGCACAACCAGCATCAAGCAGATGCCCCGCTACTGGTACGGCACGACTGACACAGGCGGACGTGCCTGGATCCCCTACAACAGCTAGGAGCGCTCGGCCCCCGGACTGTGGGTGTCGAGCACGAGGCGCACGGGGCGGCGCACTCTCACCGCGGAGGGTGGCCGACGACCCCGGCCTTGCTCATATCACCGTAGCGGGCCGGAAGAAGAGCTCAGTTCGAGTTCGGCCGACCGTCTCGGACCCAGGTCACCAGGACAAGAGCTGCGGTGACGTACATGAGGACACTGAAGGTGGATACGGATTCGACGTACTGCTCGTAGCCGTCTGCGCGCAGCTGGAGCGCAAGGGAACCGAGCACGGTCCCCAGGGCCGCGGTAGCGGCGGACATGGCGACGAACGGACCCTTGGTCATTGGTAGTTCCTCCAAGCCGCGAGACGATTGATCACGACCGAGATTACATGCAACGCGGTGTCACCACCGCAAGCGAACGCGACTGCCCCGGAGCGCATGCTCCGGGGCAGGTGAATCCGTGGTGCGCGATCAGACGGCGGTGATGTTCTCCGCCTGCGGGCCCTTCTGGCCCTGGGTGATGTCGAAGGTCACGGCCTGACCTTCGACGAGCTCACGGAACCCGGAAGAGTTGATGTTGGAGTAGTGCGCGAAGACGTCCGGCCCGCCGCCGTCCTGCGCGATGAAGCCGAAGCCCTTTTCGGAGTTGAACCACTTCACGGTTCCGCTGGCCATGCTCATACCTCTCAGTCGATGTCGGGCCGCACCGTGCGGCCCGGAGGTGGTCGTCCTGGTCCGGTATTGCACAGCAAAACGCCCACGCCAAAGCGCGGGCAGGAACTGCGAACCACGACAGCTGGTAGTGAAACTACACGGTGGAACTGCCCATCACCAGGGAGCAACGACTTCCAGCCGCCACTCGAGCGTATCGGCCACCGCTCCTGGCGGTGGGCTCGCGACGCATCAACCCGGGGAAGAAGGCGTGTGCCAGGGACCGACACGTCGGCACACCCCAGTGATGGCTCGGTGCCCGCGGGCACGCTCAGGCTGCGGCATTCGTGTGAGCGTCCGCCGTGAAGGCCCGAATGTGCGGAACTGCCTCGCGCAGACTGACGAAGTGGCGATGTACGCCCTCCACCGCGGTGGCGGCGTTCACCCCCCACACCGTCATCCCGGCACCCAGTCCGGACCGCACCCCGGACGGGGCGTCCTCGATGACCAGACAGTCTTCCGGCTCGGCTCCGAGCTGCTCAGCGGCCAGCAGGTACGGGACGCGAGAGGGCTTGCCCTCCTCGACAGCGGCCGCGTCCACGATCACGTGGGGTACCGGCAAGCCCGTCCGCAGGAAACGGCCGCGCACCCGGTGCTCGTAGTTCGATGTCACCAGCGCCCAGGACTCGGGGGGCAGGCCCCGCAGCAGCTCCGACGCGCCATCGAAGGCCGTATAGACGCCGGACCGGACGTCTTCGTCCTCCAGCTCGTGCAGCGCGGCCAGGCACGCATGCGGGTCCAGGTCAGCGGCGACCTGGGCGAACGTCTCCATCGGTCGCGTCCGCAGAGCCACCTGGTAGACCTCGTCCGCATCCAGCCCGTACCGGCTCGCCCATGTTCCCCAGACCTCGCGCTGGTTGCTCACCGCGTCGATCAACGTGCCATCGACATCGAAAAGGACATATTTCTTACGGCCCGGCCGCGCAGGTTGGCTGATCACCGGCCGATCATGCCAGGCAGCAACGTACGTTCGGGATCGCCGTATGCGTCACCGTCGGTCGGTCACTCGCCGTCGCCTCTCCACATCGTCAGTTGTCGCTGTCCGCCGCGTCGGTGTGCAGGTCGAGGGTCCAGTTCTGGCCGATGAGATCGTGGCCGAAGCTGTGGTGGCGTTCCTCGTCGGCGAGGATGAAACCGAAGTTCTGGTAGATCTTGCGCGCCGCCGCCAGTACGTCGTTGGTCCACAGCGTCACCTGCTCGTAGCCCGCATCACGGGCGAAGGCCAGGCATTCCCCGACCAGACGCGTCCCGAGACCAAGACCCCTTCCCTCCGGAGTGACGAGCAGGATCCGCAGCTTGGCGACCTTCGGCTGATCCCCGGCGACCAGGAAGACGCAGCCCACGCGCCGACCGTCGACCTCGGCGATCCAGCCCGCCTCGCGGGCGGGATCGTGCTTCACGCCGTAGTCGGCGACGATCTTGGCCACCAGGGCCTCGAAGTCGGTGTTCCAGCCGAACTGCTGGTCGTAGACCTCGCCGTGTGCCATCACCACCCATCCCAGGTCGCCGGGACGGTCGGCGCGGCGCACGACGGCCTGCCTGTGATCTTGCTGCGACATGAGCTGTTCTCCCGGCCTCCGCGATCACCCTCACCGGCAACTGAAACAGTCGTTTCAGTTACGTTAGGGTAGCCATGTGCCCCAGGAAACGCCAACCCCGTCCGCCCGGCAGCGCGAGCTGCTGGAGGCGGCGTACCGGTACGCCCTCGCCCACGGCCTGACCGATCTGTCGCTGCGCCCGCTGGCCGAGGCCATCGGCTCCAGTCCGCGAGTCCTGCTCTTCCTCTTCGGCAGCAAGGACGGCCTGGTGCAGGCGCTGCTCGCGCGGGCCCGCGACGACGAGCTGGCGCTGCTGGCCCGGGTCAGGCAGCCCGATCGTCCGGCCGGGCTGGTCCCGGCCGTCGAGCGGGTCTGGGCGTGGCTCGCCGCGAAGGAGCACCGGCCACTGCTGCGGCTGTGGGCCGAGGCGTACGCGCGCTCCCTCGTCCAGCCCGACGGGGCCTGGGCCGGGTTCGCCCGTGCCACGGTGCAGGATTGGCTCGGCGTCCTGGCCGACTGCCAGCCGCCGTTCGAACGCGACGGCGAGGACGGTGCCGTCCGCCGCACCCTGGCACTGGCCGTGTTGCGCGGCGCCCTGCTCGACCTGCTCGCGACGGACGACGAGCAGCGGCTTACCGCGGCCGTCGAGCACCAGCTCGCCCTGCTGCGGGACTGACCATGTGGGTCATCCCGGCGAGCGTTATGTGGCTGGAGCGGCGTACGACCGCGCGAAGAAAGCCATGAAACCCGTTCGACGGACCCGGCCTGTACGGACCATGATGCGCGCTCGTGACGACGACGAAGCAGTTCGTGATCCAGGCCGCCGCCCGCAACAACGCCGAGTGGTGCGCGTCGATGAGCCGGTCCCACGGCTTGACGGGCGAGTTCGGAGCGCAGGCCTGGGCCGTCCCGGCCCGGCCACCGCTGTACTACCCCGACGCGGTCACGCTGGTGCCGCGGGCCGATGCCGCCGCGCTGGTGGACCGGATCGATACCGCCGCTGCCGGCGCCTGCGTCAAGGACAGCTTCGCCGACCTCGACCTGACGGGGGCCGGCTTCGAGGTCCTGTTCGACGCGCAGTGGATCCACCGCCCCGCGAGCACGCCGACCACCTCACCGGATCTCACCTGGGGCGTGGTCAGCGACCGGGACGTATTGCGGGCCTGGGCCCTCGCCTGGGACGACGGCGGCGGCAACGCGGACCTCTTCCGGCCCGCACTGCTCGATGACCCGGCCACGTCCGTGCTCGTCGGACACTCCGCGGACGGCCTGGTGGCCGCCGGGGCGGTGGCGAGCCGCAGCGAGCAAGTGGTGGGAATCTCCAACGTCTTCGCGTTGGAGGGCGGCGCCGACCGGGCCTGGCCGGGGGTGCTGAACGTAGTGCACCGGCTGTTCCCGGACCTGCCGGTGGTGGGCTATGAGCACGGTGCCGACCTCGATGCCGCTCTCCACCACGGCTTCGAGGCGATCGGTCCGCTGCGGGTCTGGCTGCACGGTGGTTGATCCGCAGGTCAGTTCCTGCGGACGGCTGGCCTCAGCCGGGCGGCGTGGCCGAGGACCGCACGCCGAACCACTGCTCGGCGCCGTACTCCTCGAACCGTTCCACCTCGGTGAAGCCGAGCTTCGCCGCGAGGCGCATCGAACGGTCGTTGGCGGTCTGGGTGCAGAGGACCACCGGCTCGCTGGGGAGTGCGCCGGCGCACCAGTCGAGTGCGGCCGCGCAGGCCTCGGCGGCGTATCCGCATCCCCATGCCTCCGGCAGGAACATGTAGCCGAGCTCGGGCTCCCCGGCCTCGGGACGGACGTGCCCGGGCCGCTCTGCGTCGCGCCGGTCGAGTGAGACCGTGCCGATCATCGCTCCGTCGAGATCGATCACGAAGACTCCGGGACGCCGCCCGGGCACCTCGGGCACAGCGCGCTCGAGCTCGTCCCGCGGTCGGGGACCGCCGAGGTAGGTGTGCACCTCCGGCGAGGCGAAGAGCTCGATGAACGCCACACGGTCCCGGGCCTTGGACTCGCGGAGCAGGAGCCGTTCGGTCCTTATCGGGGCAGGTGGCCAGGCGACGGGTCCGAGTCCGGTCATGGCGGGCAACCTATCGCACGCCACGCGGGAGTACTCCGAAAGGATCAGGTCTCTGATCGGCGACAGGCGGA
Source organism: Streptomyces sp. NPDC049915 (assembly GCF_040656475.1). Lineage (NCBI taxonomy): Bacteria > Bacillati > Actinomycetota > Actinomycetes > Kitasatosporales > Streptomycetaceae > Streptomyces > Streptomyces sp. NPDC049915. The sequence goes on along the minus strand of NZ_JBFAMH010000003.1, from coordinate 232,253 downwards.
TGTCGTCGCAGCGCGGGTGCATAGGATCGCCGGTATGGCGCTGCGACCTGTTCATGTGAACATCAAGGCACTTGACGCCTCGGCGGTCGGCCGGTTCTGGGCGGAGGCGCTCGGCTGGAGCGCTTACAGCCCGGGCGTGACCACCTATGTCGGCCCCGTCGGCGGCCTCGTCTGGCCGGATCCGGTCGTCCTGGGTGTCGACGTCGTTCCCGTACCGGAACCGAAGACAACAACGAAGAACCGCGTGCACCTTGATCTCGCCACCACCTCTGCGGCGCATCAGGCGCAGTTGGTGGCACGCCTCCAGGCTCTCGGTGCGACGGCCGCCCACGTGGGCCAGGGCAACGTGCCGTGGACGGTCCTCGCCGACCCCGAGGGCAACGAGTTCTGCGTACGGGAACCTCGGGAGATCCACCGGGACACCGGGCCGGTCGCCGCGGTGGTGGTCGACTGCGCGGATCTGGGGGCCATGGCCCGGTTCTGGGGTGAGGCGTTGGACTGGACCCTGCACGAGGTGACCGAGGATCGCGCGGTGCTGCGTTCCGCGAAGGGTGTCGGCCCGTATCTGGAGTTCCTGCGTACGCCCGACCGGAAGACGGTGCCGGACCGCGTCCATCTCGACCTGCTGCCGCATCCCGGTGACGACCAGGACGCGGAGGTGGCCCGGCTGCGGGCCCTCGGCGCCACCGATCTCGACCTCGGCCAGGGCGACGTCCCGTGGACGTGTCTGGCCGACCCGGAGGGCCACGAGTTCTGCGTCCTCGCCCCGTCCTGAGGCGCAGCCGGCATCAGCTCGCTCGCGGTCACGCCCTCGGCCTGGCGGGATGCACCTGATGCGCCTGCTGACCTGCGGAGACCTCGGTCTGATGCCGATCCGCGCGGTGCACCGGTTTCCGGCCGTCCGTCAAGGGCAGGTGGATGGAGGAGAGCTCAGGAAGGGACCGACATGAGTGCCGGAGAGAGAGCCAAGGCCAAGGCCGAGCAGGTTGTCGGGAAGGCCGTGCGGAAGGTGGCCCACGTGGCCGGTGACAGGACCACCGAAGCCAAGGGCGCTGCGCTTGAGGCCCGCGGCAAGGCCCGCTCCGCCAAGGAGAGGGCCAAGGGCGCCTTCGGGCACTGACGATGTCCACGCAAGGGCACCGTCCGTGTGCGGGCGGGGCCCTTGTCCTGTCCGCGACGGTTAGTTAATCACTCGACGTCCCCGGCGGGCTGCGGGAGACTCCGCCCGATGACGCAACGAACCGATACGCCTCCCGCCTGGGACGAACGCACGCAGCTGATCACCTTCCTGGACTACGCCCGTGAGACGGCGCGAGCGAAGTGCGAGGGGGTGTCCGCGGAAGACGCTCGCAAGGCCCCCCTCCCGGACTCGCCGCTGATGACGATGTGCGGGCTGATCAGCCATCTGCGCTGGGTCGAGCACTACTGGATCCAGGTGATGTTCCTCGGGGAAGAACTCGCGGGACCGCTCACGGAGGCGAGCGACGACGACCCCGATCCGGAGATGCGGACAGCGATCGACATCCCGTTGCCCCGGCTTCTCGCCGAATATCAGGACCAGAGCGACCGCTACCGTCACCTGCTGTCCGGCCACGACCTGGACGCAACGGCCGAGCGAGCCATCAGCGACGGCCGCCACGTGGACCTCCGCTGGGTGATCCTCCATCTCATCGAAGAGACGTCCCGCCACAACGGCCACCTCGACATCGTGCGTGAGCTCGTCGACGGACGGACCGGCGTCTAGACCGGTCCTGGTCAGCGGCCGCGCTGCTCGTCGCAGCAGGGGTGGGTGCTGGTCAACACGCTGGCATGAAGGGGTTGTTGAGGTGTGCCGTGGCCAGCAGGGCGCGCTCCCCGCGAGCCCGGTCGAGCAGGCCGGTGCGGGTGGCGCGCGCCGTCGGCTTGTCCCCTTCGTAGCGGTAGGCGACCGACGGGTCGACCAGCTGCAGCGAGGCTCAGCAACGGGTCGTCGTTGAGCGCTCTGCGCGCCTGGTCCACCAGTCGCCGGCGGGCCGCGGCCGTGCCGGGACGGCCGGACTCCACACGCTCGGGGGCGAGTCGGCCGAGCAACTGTGCGGCCAGAGCGGTGATCCGTTCGGCGATCTCGAACCCGTCCATTCCTTCGGCGCGGCCGTGTCCGAACAACTGCCGGTGTGCGACGGACAGATCAGGCGTGCTGAAGACCAACCCCTCGGGCACGGACGGGTCACCGCCCAGCAGATCGGCGAGAGCCGTCTCGCTCACCACGATCTCGGCGTAGGCGTCGCCGCCGCGCGGATGGCTGAACTGCTGCTCGCACCCCGGTCGTTCGACATACACGCTCGATGGATCGAGTAGCCGCTCCCGGCCGTCGACGCGGCCTCGCACCAGGCCCCGGCGCACCAGCACCAGTCCGAACACGGTGGCCGGCCGCGGCTCGGTCCACCCGCGCGGAGGACGGCCGCAGCACATGTCGGCCAGCAACAGACCGTCCCTGTCCAGGAGTACGTGCCGCTCCACAGGCATGCCCCACAGCCTACGGCGTGGAGCAGAGCACTCACTCGGACATCCGGCCACGCACGGTTGCCGCCGTCTCACCGCGTCCCGGTCGGCCGATGAGGGCCGACCGGGACGCCGGGCTCAGACGAGATCGAACCGGTCGAGGTTCATCACCTTGTTCCACGCGGCCACGAAGTCGCGCACGAACTTCTCTCCCCCGTCCTGGGCCGCGTAGACCTCCGATACGGCCCGGAGCTGGGCGTGCGCGCCGAAGACGAGGTCGACGGCGGTGGCGGTCCACTTGACCTCGCCCGTGATGCGATCCCGGCCTTCGAAGACGTTCTCGTCCGTAGCGGAAGCCTTCCACTCCGTGCCCATGTCGAGCAGGTTGACGAAGAAGTCGTTGGTCAAGGCTCCCGGCCGCTGGGTGAAGACCCCGTGGGCAGACTCCTTGAAGCCGGTGTCCAGGGCCCGCATGCCGCCGACCAGCACCGTCATCTCGGGAGCGGTCAGGGTCAGCATGTTGGCGCGGTCCAGCAGGAGGGTCTCCGGCGAGAGCTTCTCCCCCGCCGGAAGGTAGTTGCGGAATCCGTCCGCCTTGGGCTCCAGCACGGCGAACGACTCCACGTCCGTCTGCTCCTGCGAGGCGTCCGTACGCCCCGGCGTGAACGGGACCGTGATGTCGTACCCGGCGTTCCTCGCGGCCTGCTCGACTGCCGCGCACCCACCGAGGACGATCAGGTCGGCGAGGGAGACCCTCGTCGCGCCGGTCTGGGAGTCGTTGAAGTCCTGCTGGATCCGCTCCAGCGTCCGCAGCACCTCGGTCACCTCGGGGAGGTCGTTGAGCTCCCAGTCCTTCTGCGGCGCGAGACGGATCCGCGCACCGTTCGCCCCGCCGCGCTTGTCGGTGCCGCGGAAGCTGGCCGCCGAAGCCCAGGCCGTGGTGACCAGCTGGGAGGTGGACAGGCCCGAGGCGAGGATCCTGCTCTTGAGGGCGGCGATGTCCTCGTCCCCGACGAGCTCGTGATCGACATCGGGGACGGGGTCCTGCCACAGCTGGGGTTCGGGGATCCACGGGCCGAGGTAACGCGAGAGGGGCCCCATGTCGCGGTGCAGCAGTTTGTACCACGCCTTGGCGAACGCCAACGCGAGCTCGTCCGGGTTCTCGTGGAACCTCTTCGTGATCGGCCCGTAGATCGGGTCGACCCTCAGCGCGATGTCCGTCGTCAGCATCATGGGGGCGTGCCGCTTCGACGGATCATGGGCGTCGGGCACGGTGTCCCTGGCCGCGGGATCCTTCGGAGTCCACTGGTGGGCGCCGGCGGGGCTGCTCGTCAGTTCCCACTCGTACCCGTACAGGTTGTCCAGGTATCCGGTGTCCCACCTGGTCGGCTCGTTGGTCCAGGCGCCCTCCAGACCACTGGTGAGCGCGTCGGGGCCCTTGCCGCTGCCGTACGTGTTCCGCCAGCCGATGCCCTGCTGCTCCAGGGGTGCGGCCTCGGGCTCGGGGCCGATGTAGCTGGGGTCGACCGCGCCATGGCACTTGCCGAAGGTGTGGCCGCCGATGATGAGCGCGGCGGTCTCCTCGTCATTCATCGCCATGCGCCTGAACGTCTCCCGGATGTCCCGGGCGGCAGCCATCGGATCGGGGTTTCCGTTGGGCCCCTCGGGATTGACGTAGATGAGGCCCATCTGCACGGCGGCGAAAGGACCGGTGAGTTCCCGGTCGCCGCTGTAGCGCTCGTCTCCGAGCCAGGTGTCCTCGGGGCCCCAGAAGATCTCCTCGGGTTCCCAGATGTCCTGCCGCCCGAAACCGAACCCGAACGTCTTGAATCCCATGGATTCCATGGCACAGTTTCCGGCGAAGACCAGAAGATCGGCCCAGGAGATTTTCCGGCCGTACTTCTGTTTCACGGGCCAGAGCAGACGGCGCGCCTTGTCCAGGCTCGCGTTGTCCGGCCAGCTGTTGAGGGGGGCGAAGCGCTGCGCGCCGCTGCCGCCCCCGCCGCGGCCGTCCGCGATGCGGTACGTTCCGGCGGCATGCCAGCTCATCCGGATGAAGAGCGGCCCGTAGTGACCGTAGTCGGCGGGCCACCAGTCCTGGGAGGTCGTCATCACCGCGAAGACGTCACGCTTCAGCGCGTCGACGTCGAGGGTCGCGAACTCTTTCGCGTAGTCGAAGTCCTCGTCCATCGGATTGGAGCGGGGCGAGTGCTGGTGGAGAACCTGAAGGTCCAGTTGATTCGGCCACCAGTCCCGGTTCGTCCTCGGCCGCCGAGTCGGCGTGGGCGTCGGGGAAGGGATTGCTGGGTTCTCGCTTTCGCTGCCGGACATGCCCGTCCTTCTTCCTGTCTCGGTGTTCCTTCTGCTGGCCGCTGTTCTTGACGTCATTCGCCTTTACCGGTTGCGAGCATGTCGACCCACACGCTCAGCGCGCCATGGCGCCCACCGGCCGAAAGATTGTGTTGTGCCGCGTCCGTATGGTCGCGCACCGCAGACCGCACCGCTATGGAACACGCAGAGCACACCCCTATGAAAGACGGGAGAGAACGGACGGCCTTTTCCGCTTCCGCGCCGACTTCCACTGGGTCGAGGAGGCGGCTGTGGCACCGATCCGGCGCTTGCACTCAGCACAGCGGGGCACTGGCCAAAACTCGTCGGCGTCGCAGGTGCCGGATCTAGAGTCGGACCGGATGCTTCGTGATCAGGGTGAGGGGTGTGGCTGCGGTGGCGGACGAGCGGGTGGTCGTGGTGACCGGCGGCGGCTCGGGCATCGGTGAGGCCACGGCCCGGTTGCTGCGAGAGCAAGGCCATCACGTCGTCGTCTCCGGGCGCCGGCCCGAACCCCTGCAGCGGCTCGCACGGGAGACGGGTGCGCTGGCGTACCCGTCCGACGTCGGCGAGTCCGAGGCGGCCGAGGGAGTCGTACGGGCGGCCGTCACTGCCTACGGACGGCTCGACGGGGTCGTGCTGAACGCCGGCATCGGACGCGGCGGAGCCGTCGGGGACCTGACCCTGCGCGACTGGGACGCGGTGATGCGCACCAACGTCACCGGGCCGCTCCTGCTGCTGCGCGCGGCGCTTCCGCGGCTGCTGGAGTCCAGCGGGGCAGTGGTCGCCGTCGCCTCGGTGTCCGCGCTGCGCAACGGCACCAGCAACGCTCCCTACGCCACCTCCAAGGCGGCGCTGCTCCAGCTGTGCCGCTCGGTCGCCGTCGACTACGGGCGCCGCGGGGTGCGTGCCAACGTCGTGTGCCCGGGATGGGTGCGCACCGAGATGGCCGACCGGCGCATGGCGCGGTTCGCCGAGGAGGCCTGTCTGTCCGGCGGCGTCGAAGAGGGCTACCGGGAAGCGACCGGGTTCCTGCCGATGGGACGGCCGGGCGAGCCACGCGAGGTCGCCCAGGCGATCGACTGGCTGCTCTCCCCCGCGGCTTCCTACGTCAACGGCGCGGTCCTCACCGTCGACGGCGGGACGACAGCCCTCGACCCGGGGACGATGGGCTTCGACCACCACATCGGCCCCCGCGCCGCCGAACCCTCCGACACCGCCGGCTGAGTCCCGCGGGCCCGGCGAGCGATGCCCGAGCCGCTGTGGCGGCCGATCCACCGACTGTCCTGCGCGGTGGTCACGGGCTGCCCGAAGGGCGCTGTGCCGCTCTGCCGACAGCAGAGTCCGGCCGGAACGGGCTCCGCCGTCACTACAGTCCGTTCTCATGACGACGGTCACAACGCGCACGGTCACCTACCCTTCCGACGGTCTGACGATGAGAGGGCACCTGGCACTCCCCGCCGGTGTGGGCCGCCGCCCCGCTGTCCTGATCGGGCCCGAGGGGCCGGGCCTCAACGACGTCCAGCGCCGCCGGGCCGACGCCCTCGCCGAACTGGGGTACGTGGCGCTGGCCTTCGACCTGCACGGGGGTCGCTGGTTCACCGACCCGGAGGAGATGCTGGCGCGCGTGATGCCGTTGCTCGCCGACCCCGACCGGATGCGGGGGATCGGCCGTGCGGCACTCGATGTACTGCGCGCCGAACCGCGGACCGACCCCGACCGGATCGCCGCTGTCGGCTATGGCACCGGCGGCGCGATCGCGCTGGAACTGGGGCGCGCCGGCGTCGGCCTACGGGCGATCGGGACGGTCAACGCACTGACCACGGGCCGGCCGGGCGAGGCGGCGCGCATCCGTTGCCCCGTGTGGGCGGGGGTGGGCTCGGAGGACCCGATCATGCCGCCCGCGCAGCGGGAGGCCTTCGCCGCGGAAATGCAGGCCGCGGGCGTCGACTGGCGCCTCGTGGTCTACGGCGGCGCCTTGCACGCCTTCCACCACCCACCGGTCGACCACGCCGTGCGCCCCGGCGTCGGCTACCACCCCCAGCATGCGCAGCGGGCCTGGCGCGACATCGTCGGACTGCTCGCCGAGTGCCTGCCCGTGGACGACTGACCTGTTCTTGATCAGTACGAGTGGATGCCGAAAGTAACAGCGCTTATATAAGCGCTGTTACGATGCGCCGCATGGCCGACAAACATGCGCTCGACCCGACACAGCGAAGCCTCTGGCGGCCCCTGCGCTTGCTGCAGGCGTCCATGGACGCCGACATCGCCCGGATCTACGCCGGGCAACAGATCGAGGGGCTCAAGCCCAGCTACGTCATGGAGCTGCTGCGGCTGCATGCCCGCGGGCCCATGACCATCGCGGAACTGGCCGACTCGGTCCAGCGCACGCATTCCGCGCTCAGCCAGAAGGTCGCCGCCATGCGCACGGCCGGCTGGGTGCAGACCGTCGTGGGCGACGACGCACGCACCAAGAAGGTCACGCTCACCGACAAGGCCCACCGCGTCGTCGGCCGGCTGGCGGCGGAATGGCGGGCCACCGAGGCCGCCCTCGCCGACCTGGAAGCCGAGATTCCCTACCCGCTCTCCCAGGTCGTCACCGACATCGAGCGAGCTCTGGAGCGCAGGAGCCTCCACGACCGGATCAGCGAGAAGCTGGCCGAGGATCCCGGATGGGGCTGAGGCGCACGCTGATCGACGTGGCTCCGTTACGGTCGTCACCGCCGTTCCGGCGGCTGTGGATCGGCCAGACCCTGTCCGGCTTCGGCAGCCAGATGACGCTGGTCGCCGTCATGTTCCAGGTGTGGCAGATGACGAAGAGCCCCACATGGACGGGCGCCGTCGGACTGGCACAGGCGATTCCGCTCGTCGCGCTCGGGCTGTGGGCAGGCTCGCTGGTCGACCGAGTGGACCGCCGGGCGTTCTATCTCCTCACCACCGGCGGGCAAGCCGTGTGTTCGCTCCTCCTCGCACTCCAGGGCTTCCTCGGGCACGTTCCCGCCGCCGGCGTGCTGGGGCTCGTCGCCCTCCAGTCATGCTTCGTCGCGGGCGGGGGCCCGGCCTCGCGTACCTTCATTCCCCGGCTTCTGCCCACGCACCAACTGGCCGCTGGGCTGGCGTTGAGACGCGTTGCCTTTCAGGGCGCCATGCTGCTCGGTCCCGCGCTCGGTGGTTTGATCGCGGGCGGGCTGGGAGTCGGCGCCTGCTATCTGATCGACGCCGTGACGTTCGTCGCCGCGTTCCACGGTGCCTTGGGACTGCCGCCGATGCACCCGGGAGACGCGCCTGCCCGGCCCGGCCTGCGGGGAGTGCTCGACGGCCTGGCCTTCTTGGGCCGCACCCCCGTCATTCGCGCAGCCCTGCTCACGGACCTCGCCACCACCGTGTTGTCGATGCCGATCAGCCTGTTCCCCTTGATCAACGGCGAACGGTTCGACGGCAACCCTCGCACCCTCGGACTGTTCCTCACGGCCATCGCCGTCGGCGGCGTGGCCGCGTCCCTCTTCTCGGGGACCTTCACCCGTGTCCCGCGCCCCGGCTTGATCATGCTGGGCGGTTCCGCCGCCTGGGGCGCAGCGTTGACGATGTTCGGCATGGCAGCCAACCCATGGGCCGGTTTGGTCTTCCTCGTCATCGCCGGGGCCGCCGACACCGTCTCCGTCGTCTCCCGGAGCACCGTCGTCCAGATGCACACCCCGCAGGAGCTGCTGGGCCGCGTCGGCGCAGCTGAACTGATCGTCGGGCAAGCGGGACCCGACATCGGCAACATGCGAGCCGGCCTCGTGGCGGACGCGACCTCCGGAACAGCTGCCCTCGTCAGCGGCGGCTTGCTCTGCCTCGGCGCCGTCGCCACGGTGGGCGCCACGACGGCACAACTGCGCGGTTCCTGCACGTCCGCCCCTGCCCACGCAGCTTCGGTCGGCCCGTGAGCCCACTCGGAAGCGGTCAGGTGGTGGGCAGCGGTCGGCGCCCGTGAGGGTGCAGACGGTCGGTGAGGAAGGCGAGGATCTCGTCGCGGGCCCGGATCGTGGGGTGGCCGGCCTCGTCGACGAGATGGGCGGTGACGACGCTGTGCGGGGTGCCGACCAGGTCGGCGAAGAACGGCGGCGGGGCCGGGTTCGCCGCGCTGTCCGGGAGCACACGCCCGTCGAAAGCCTCGCCCAGCAGCGCGCGGTAGGCGGCGAAGCGCTGTCCCGTGCACCAGCGGTCGCCCTCGAACCGGTAGGCGAGGACGGTGAGTCCGTCACGGTCGAACCGGTCGCGTAGGGCGCGCGCGTCCGCCTCGTCGAGTTCGAGTCCGCCGGGGTCGTCCAGCGGCAGCGACGGGTGGTTGACCACGGGGGCGATCACCGCGGGCTCCAGGGCCATGGTGAGGGCGAAGTTACCGGTGAAGCACAGGCCGATCGCGCCCACCCCCGGCCCACCGCACACGGTGTGGGCCTGGCGCGCCAGGCCGCGCAGCCAGGCCGTCACCGGGCTGGTGCCGCCCCCGGCGAAGGCGCGGAACTCCGCGCTGACACAGGCCCGGCGGATGACCTCCCGGCCGCCCTCGACCGTGGGGAAGGCGCCGTCCGTTCCGAACAGTGAGGGCACATGGACGGTGAAGCCCGCGTCGCGGACCCAGCGTGCGAGCCGCAGGACGTCGGGACTGATGCCCGGCATCTCGGGCAGCACCACGACTGCGGGCCCGGCCCCGGCCACGTACACCGTCTTCGCCACCCCTTCCACGGCCACGCTCCGGCGGGTGAAGTCGGTGATCGGATCGTCGTCGCTCATGGGGTCAGCGTGGCCTTGGGGCCGGTCACGGGGTGAGGGGCGGGATCGCCAAGGGCAGGGGTAATCTCGCCACACACGAGGGTGCCGGAGCGGCACGCGGGCGGGACACCAGGGGGTGGCGATGACGTACGACGGTGCCGGGCCGGGTGCGTTGAGGGTCGGGGTCCTGGCGTACCCGGACTGCTTCGCGTCCGAAGTGTTCGGCATCCCCGACCTGTTGACCATGGCCGGGCATGTCGCCGGAGCGGACGCGCCCGGCTACTGGGTGTCGGTCGTCTCGCCCCGCCGCCGGGTCACTGCCTCGGGCGGCGTGCGTCTGGATGTGCGTCCCTTGCGCGAGGTCGACGTCCTCGTGGTCCCCGGCTTCGAACTGCGCCCGGACACGGACCTCGACGCACGGCTCGCCCGGCTCGCCCCCGAGGTCGCGGCGATCCGCACACAGGCCGCCGCGGGCACCGCCGTCGTCTCCCTCTGCGTCGGCGCGTTCCTCCTCGCCGAGGCCGGGCTCCTCGACCGGCGCCGGGCCACCACCTCATGGCTGCACGCCGGTGAACTGGCCAGGCGCTGCCCGGACGCCGAGGTGCGGCCCGAGCACCTGGTCGTCACCGACACGGGGGTGACGGCCACGGCCGCCTTCAGCGCCATGTACGACTTCGCGCTCGACCTGATCCGCCGGCACAACGGCGCCCGGGTGGCCCGCACCACCGCACGACTGGCGCTCGTCGACGACGCGCGGACCTCTCAGACGCCGTACGTCGATCCGCGGCTGCTCCCGCAGCCGGGCCGGGAGTTCTCCCAGCGGGTCATGCGGTGGCTCGACCAGCACCTCGCCGAGCGGTACGGCCTCGTGGCGCTCGCGGCCGCCTTCCAGGTCAGCACCCGCACGCTGCTGCGCCGTTTCGCCGAAGAGACCGGACACAGCCCGTTGGCCCATCTACAGGCCTCGCGGGTCCGCCGGGCCCGCCACCTTCTGGAGACCACCGACCGCACCGTCGCCGCCGTCGCCGCGGCAGTCGGCTATCAGGACCCCGGCACCTTCGGCGCTCTCTTCGCCCGCCACACCGGCCACCGGCCGAGCGCCTACCGGGCCGTCTTCCGCCGCACGGACGGGGAGGCCACCGCGGACGGCGGCACCCAGGTCCCTTCGCGATCACCGTAGCGTCGGGCCGCTTGAGAGGGACGGGGAGATCTCCGACGCCGCGTGGGTCAGCGGTGGGTGCTCGGCGGGCCGGCGGGTGTGTCCCCGCGCAGCGTGATGCGATGCATGACCCGGTGCTGGTCGCCGTAGTCCCGGTTGGCGTAGTGGGCCGTGCTGCGGTTGTCCCACAGGGCGACGTCGCCCGGTTGCCAGCGGTGCCGTACGACGTGCTCGGGCTTGGTCAGGTGGGCGTAGAGGATGTCGAGGATGCCCCGGCTCTCGTGCTCCGAGACGCCAACGATGTGCGAGGTGAAGCCCGGGTTCACGAACAGGCCCTTGCGGCCGCTCTCGGGGTGGACGCGTACCACCGGGTGCTCCACCGGCGTCAGTTGCGTGAACGTCTCGCCCTCCCACAGGTTGCCGCGGCCACCTCGACGCTGGGCCAGGTAGTACCCGAACTCGCGGGCGCCGTCGTGGACGGCGGTCAGCGTGTCGATGAAGCCCCGCAGGCCCGGCGACAGCGACTCGTAGGCCAGTTGACTGTCGGCCCAGTTGGTGTCGCCGCCGTTGGGCGGCAGGACGACCGCTCGCAGGACGGATATCGCCGGTGGACGGCGAACGAACGTCACGTCCGTGTGCCACACGTCGGCAAACCCGTTGTCCTGGCTGTCCAGCGAGTACACCTCGTGGGCCAGGTCCGGAGTCGTGGATCGGATGCCCGACGGTGACCTCGCCCAGCCTTCTGCCGAACTCGATCTGCGCCGCGTCGTCCAGGCCGTGCTGCCCGCGTACGAAGAGCACCTTGTACGCCACCAGGGCTTCGCGCAGCGCGCGGACTTCGTCGTCGTCGAGGCGGGCGAGGTCGATGCCGCGGATCTCGGCGCCGAAGTGCGGGCCGAGTTCGGTGATCGGCAGCCGCGCCGTGGCGGGCCGTTCGCTGAGGATGCTCACCTGTGTGTCCTTCCTTGGTCTTGGGCAGGGGGTTCTTCCGAGTACGGGGATCAGGGCGCGGCGGCGGCCTTGACGGCGTGGGACACCTGGGCGCGCAGCTCGGCGAAGTCGGCGGAGTCCCGCAGTTCCTCGGCGTCGACCTCGCCGCGTGGCAGGGGGATCGGGAGGTCCAGGGCGACGGTTCCCGGGCTCCTGGTCAGCACGCTGATGCGGGAGCCCAGGAACACGGCCTCCTCCGCCGAATGTGTCACGAACACCGTGGTCCGGCCGGTCGGTTCGCTCATCCTTCTGACGTCGTCCTGGAGCCGTTCCCGGGTCAGCGCGTCGAGCGCCGCGAAGGGTTCGTCGAGCAGCAAGAGCGGGTTCTCGGCGGCGAGGGCCCGGGCGAGACGAACGCGTCCCACACCTTGGCCGCCGGCGGTACCAGCGTCTCGCTCCAGGTGCCGCTCGTCGCGAGCAGCTGCCACAGCGCGAGGAAGACGCGCAGGGAACCGGTCGGCAGCGGGACGGGGCGCACCCGCGCCCACACGTGCCCGACCGGGGAGGGGCGGCGGCCGGGCGGCACGTCGAGTTGCGCCTCGGCGCGCTCGGAGGCGGACAGAGGGGAAGTCGTGGACACGGGTGTCCTCCAGGGGGCGCCCGGTGAGGCACGGCCTGCGTCCACCAGGGGAGCAGCCGTCACGGGCGCAAGTGATACTGAACGATGCGGACTCGGCGCCCAGGGCAGGGCGCGGCAGCGACCCGTCCGGGTGACGTCACCGGACGGCGAAGGGTGCGGGAGAGGGCAGGTTCAGCAACAACACGAGCCCGCGCGTCGGCACAGGTCGATGACCAGGCGTCGCACCAGGAGCTCGGAGATCATGAGGCCTGGTTGTACAACAGGTGCGGCCGCCGACCAAGAGCCGTCCACTCTTCGGAACGCTGAAGCGCGGGTCCCGGGCGAAGGACCTGCGCTCCCCGGAACCGCCTCGCGCCTCAGGAGTCAGCACACGCATGTGCGCCGTGGGACGGTGTCCGGACCGGTGTGAGGAGTCAGGTCACCCACGTGAACGCGGCCGCCCAGCGGGTCAGGCGCTCCACGAGAGCGGGGAAGTCGCGGAGTTGGTCGCGGGCGCGCGTGTGCAGACGCTCGATGTCTTCCGAGCCGGGTTCCTGCTCGCCCAGGGAGATGCGCAGCCGTTCCGACAGGCGACCCAGGCGGAGTCCTGCTCGGCGTGCGAGCAAGTCGTCGCGGCCGGCTTCCAGTGGCGTGCCGCCTTCATGGACGTAGGCCCGATGTGCCGCGCGGATGGTGTCGGGGTCCGGTTCGGTGCGTCCGCGCAGGGCGAAGGCGAGGATGCTGTGCGCGGCTTCCAGGCGGGCGCTGTCGGGTCCGGCGGTGTCCCAGTCGAGGAGCACGGGACCCCGGGCGGTGACCATCACGTTCCAGGGTTCGAAGTCCCGGTGTGTCAGGACGTAGTCCTGGGCTTGACCGAATGCGGTGGCGATCCGGTGCGAGGCTTCCAGGATCACGGGGAGCGTCGCCGCCAAGTCCGGTGCCCACACGCGTCCCTGTTCCATGCCGTGGGAGAGCCACGTCTGCCATTGGTGGGGCGGGTGGAGTCCGTACCAGTCGGGTTCGGCGGTGGGGGTGGGCGCGAGCTGGTGCAGTCGGGCCAGAGTGGTCCCCAGCCATTCCGCGATGTCGGTGTCGCCGATCGGCTCGCCGTCGACCCACTCGTGGACGCGGACGACGCCGTCGCCTCGATGTCGGCGGCGTAATCGAAAACGGCGTTCACCGGCTCAACGGGTGTGGGCATGGCGATACCCGCCGCGCGGGCCTGCCGCTCGACGCCCATCGCACGCTCGAGGCTGTCCTTCCAGCTGTCGCACCGCAGCCGTTTGACCACGAACGCGCCCTTGGTCGTCGACAGACGCCAGGTCGGGGCACTGGAGTACCGGTAGGGGGTGAGCGGGCCGAGGGGCTCACCGAGCGCGAAGGCCCGGCAGATCCGTTCGGAAGAGAACGCCTCCATGATCTGATCCTGCCACAACGGGGGGTGACCACTGGGGCGTCGTCCCGGCGGGGCGTGCGGCTCCGAACCGTTCGTCTTCAGATCTGTAGTTCGGGCGGAAAGCCCGTCCAGCGCAGTTCGGCGGGCAGATGCCGCATGTCGTTGGAGAGGAGGACCGTGGCCGGGCGACGGGGCGCGTAGCGGATGACGGTGAGTGCCGCGTTGCAGTGGTTGAGGCCGAGCCAACGCCACTTCGGCGCATGCATGGCGTCGCGGACCAGCCAGGCGACCAGGAAGTTGTGGGTGACGACCAGTTCGTGCCGGTCCTCTTCGCCGGCCACCGGCCCGGCGAACAGCTCCAGCGCCTGGCGCGCCAGCACAGGTCCGTGCCTGCGTTCCTCGGCGGTGGCACCGGCGAGGAAGCTGAGGTAGAAGTCGGCGGAATCCGAAGGGAGTTCGTCCGCCTCCGGTACGTAGGGCACGTAGTCACCGGCGATGTCTGTGCGGTTGAGAGGAACGTTCTTGAGGTGCGCGCCGATCAGGCGTGCGGTCTGCTCCGCGCGCGGCAGCGGACCGTGGTGAACTGCCGTGAAGGGGATGTCCCGGAGGCGTCGACCGAGCAGTGTGGCTTGCCGTCGACCCGCCTCCGTCAGGGTGCTTTCGTCGGGCGACGCCTCACCGTGCCGGACCAGATAGAGGTGACGGGAGGCGGTGCCGGTCATCTCGAACTCCTCTGCGCGTTGGCGATCTTGTGTATCCATGGACGTCGCTGCACGGCGTGCCAGTTCCCTCCTTGCCCCCCCTTGGCAGGACGTCACAGCTCGGCCGCCACCGTCAGACCCTCCGGGACCGCTTCTTCCACCGTGCGCGGAGTGACGCGGTCCCCGGCGGTGAAGACACGGTCGGCCGGTATGCCCAGGGCGACGGGGTCGAGGTCGTCGGCCGGGTCGTGCCCCTGCGCGAGAGACGTTCCAGCGACGCCCGACACGTCGACGCGTGCCCTGTACCGTCACGGCGGGCGGCCACCGCGGGCAGCGCAGCGGCCGGCTCTGCATGCGCGGTCGGCGTACGTCTGGCAGCCTGAGAGATGTGAGCGTCACCTGGGACATACGCCGGGCAGGGCCGATGGAGTCCGCACACCGCGCCCTGCTCATTCCCGGCGGCATGTGCACCACTGAGGGCTACGCGGACCTCATGGCCGAGAAGGCCTTGGCGGGCGTCCACCTGGTGGCCGTGACCCAGCCCGGCTTCGGGCACACGCAACCACCCGACGACGTCAGCATGGAGCATTACGCCCGTCTCTTCGCCGACATCGCCGTCCGGGAGCGCTGCGACATCGTCGTGGGCCACAGCCTGGGCGCGAACGTAGCCCTGGAAATGGCGGCCGCAGGCCTGTTCACCGGCCCTTTGGTGCTGCTCTCCCCCACCTTCTCCCGCGGCGACGAGGCCAAGGCGCTGACCGTGTTGAACACGATCGGACGGGTGCCGGGACTCGGCCCGCTCGCCTGGAGCGGCATGCTGAAGATCGTGCCACGGGCCGTGCGCAGCGGCCTGCCGCCCCACCAGGCAGCGACCGTGGAGCGGGCGATGGCCCACAACGACCCGGCGGTCTGCCGACGGATGGTGCGCGAGTACTACACGTATCTGGACCGGTATCCCTCACTGGTGCCCCGACTGTGCGAGGCGGGCGTTCCGACCTGGGTGGTGCGCGGCGAGCACGACGAGATCGGCCTCACCGAGGGCGAGCGACGGGGCCTGGAGGCCTGCCCGCACGTGACCACCGTGACCGTGCCCGAAGCGGGGCATCTCGTCCCCGTCCAGCAGCCCGCGCGGGTCGCCGGCATCGTGCTGGAAGCGATCGCGGCGAGCCGCTGAACCGTCCTCCGGGGCCCGGAAGGACCGAGCGCGGGCTCGGTGACCGTTCTCGGCCCGGCTTCGCTTGACCTTGACACGGTGACAAGGTCTTCACTGCGGCCGAGGAGGTGGTCCTCATGACCCAGGCGAAGCAGGACACCGAGCGGCGAGTCCTCCGGGGGCTCGACAGTGACAGTGCTTCGATCCGGCTGCAGTCGGCGCTGGCGGTCGGCACGGCCCCGGACCCGGCCGTCATCGGGAAGCTGGTCTCGCGCTGCGCGATCGAGCCGGAGTTCCACGTACGCGAAATGCTGACGTGGGCGCTCACCCGCCACCCGGCATCGACGACGGTCCCGTTGCTCGTCGACGAAGTCCGCTCGGAGCGGGCGCAGGCAAGAAGCCAGGCGCTGCACACGTTGTCCAAGATCGGGGATCGGCAAGCGTGGCCGGTGATCACAGCGGCGCTGCTGTCCGACGCCGACGACGAGGTGGCCCGGAGCGCCTGGCGGGCAGCGGTCGTCCTCGTGCC
This sequence comes from Streptomyces sp. NPDC049915, assembly GCF_040656475.1. Taxonomy (NCBI): domain Bacteria; kingdom Bacillati; phylum Actinomycetota; class Actinomycetes; order Kitasatosporales; family Streptomycetaceae; genus Streptomyces; species Streptomyces sp. NPDC049915. The sequence goes on along the minus strand of NZ_JBFAMH010000003.1, from coordinate 216,202 downwards.
CGACGGGGCGGAGCACGAGTTGGCCGTAGTGTTGGCGACACAGCTCGGGCGCGGGGGGCGTGAGACGCAGCTGAGCCTCAGCCGGGCCCTGATCGCGCTGGGCGAGGTGATGTTGCCGGCTCTGGGCGCCGCGACGACGAACGGCGACCCGCGCGTGCGCGCACACGCGGTCGCCACGGAACGGCTGTGGCGCGACCCGGACGCAGGGTTCGGGTTCGCGATGGAGGAGGCGAAGCGCGTCGTGGCCCTCGGCGGAACCGGTCAGGAGGGGCGGTAGGCAGTGCTGATCGGTGATGTCGCGCGACGGTCCGGGGTCAGTGCCCGCATGCTCAGGCATTACGAATCGCTCGGCCTCGTGCGGCCGACGGGTCGTACCGGCTCCGGCTATCGGGAGTACTCCGGCGACGACATCCGCCGGATCTTCCACATCGAGAGCCTGCGGTCCCTGGGGCTGTCGCTGCGCGACGTCGGGCGGGCGCTCGACGACCCGGACTTCGCGCCCGGCGAGCTCGTCGACGACCTCATCCGCGGGACGCGAGACCGCATCGCGGCGGAGAGGGAGCTGCTCACACGGCTTCGCCGGATCGGTGCCGCGGAGCCCGCCGGCTGGGAGGACGTGCTGCAAACCGTGGCGCTCCTCCAGGCGTTGGGGTCGAAGAGCGCGGGGGCGCGGCAGCGCGCGGCCCTGTCCGCGGTCGCGGAGGCTCAACTGCCGGTGGAGGCGCTGGTGGAGGCGGTGCTGCGCGAGTCCGACCCGAACGTCGCCGGAGCCCTGCGCTGGGCGCTGGCCCAGTCGGGAGGGGAGGGGCTGGAACTCTTGGCGCAGGGGCTCGGCTCACCCCGTGCCGAGGTGCGCGAGCGTGCCGTGCAGTCCATCGCCGAGATGCCGCACGGCGAGGCGACCGCAGTGCTGCGGGACGCCCTCACGCATCCCGATGTCGTGGTGTGCGGGTACGCGGCCCTGGCGCTCGGGGCACGCGGAGTGGCCGACGCGGCGCCGACGCTCCTCGACATGATCGTGGCGGGATGCAACGACACCGACGCGGCCGACGCTTTGAGCATGCTGGCGAGTGATCCCGCGCTGGCGGATCACATCGCTGCCGGGCTCGTCGACCGCCTCGCCGACGACACCTCGGGAGCGTCGGCACGCGGACGGCTGACACAGGCGCTCGCGGACATCCCGGGTACGACGACGTCACGTGCCCTCGCCGACCTGTCCCACGACGAGGACCGCGCCGTGGCACTCACCGCGACCTACCTGCTCGAGCGACGCAACGCCCGAGTGCCGGGTGAGCCGCAGGCCGGTCGCGTCGCTGCGAACCACCCCGGGTCCGCGCCAGACGAGGGTGTGCCGTCCTGACCGGTGTCCTCGGGGTATCCGCGCCCGGATCCGCCGGCAGACTCCATATCCCGCGCATGGCCGTGATCGAGCGCGAACTCGGCATGCTGCACCTCGTCGGCGCCACCAGGCGCCAGGTGATGGACATGCTGCGCCGGGAAGGCCTGCTGGTGGGGGTGGCGTGGCGTGCATCGTCCTGGACACGGCCATCGCCGCGGCCACCTCGCTCTACCTACACTCACCTGATGAACAATTACACGTGCACCCATTGCGGCACCGTCGGCCTGATGGAGGGTTTCATCGAGGATGCCGGGGAGCATTCACGCGGGTACGCGCGCTGGATCGAGGGCGCGTTGGAGCGGGGCTTCCTCGGGGGTGCGAAGCGGATGGGGCGGCCCCGGCGGCAGATAGAGGCGTATCGCTGTCCCAAGTGCGGGCACCTTGAGCTGTTCGCCACGGGAGCGGTGTAGTCGGCGCCTCTCGCCGCCGCCGTCGCCCCGCTCACCGGCTGCCGTTCCCGAACAGCGCGAGCTGGTCCTTGATCCAGGGGTCGAACACCGCGAGCCGCTTGGTGGACGACGGGTAGAAGGCCGCCAGCTGGTCCTCGATCCACGGGTCCGTGGGCTGCCGGGCAGCGGGGTGACGGTCGGTGGAGTGCCCTGTGCCGGCCGGGGCGGCGGCCGCGCGGTGGGCGGGGGCCTGAGAAGTGGTCGCTGTCGCGGGACCGCTGCCGATCCCCATGGCGCCCGCGGCGAGCACCGTGGAAGCGCCGACGATCGCGATCCGTCCAGTCATCTGCATGATCTTCTCCTCCTTGCCGAGTCCGCGTCGCCCGGTCCGTCCCGGCGGAACACCGGATGAAGCGGGTCCCGGGGTTGTTCCGGACGCGGTCAGACGGCGCGCGTACCCGCTCCCTCGCCCCGGCACACTCACCGGCGCATTTCGGCCATCTGGATCTTTATCGTCGCGAAAGGGACCTCCCTCGTAGTACCGACCGCTCACCCTGTGTATCGATGCGGGCCATCGGGCCAGGTCACGGCTGGATTGCGGGACGCCCCCACCCGGGTCACTTCGTCCGGTCGCGGGTCCGCTTCACCTCGCGGTCGACAGCCCACGCGTCGGCGACCGGCCCGAGGTGGCGGAGCTTGTCGGGGTTGATCACCGAGCGGATGGTCTGGATCTGCCCGTCGAGCACCTCGATGGCCAGGACATGGAGCACTCTGCCGTCCCGGTCGCGGAAGATCGCTCCCGGCTGGCCGTTGATCTCGTGCGGTTCGAACCTCACGTCGATCCGGGCCAGCAGGGGGAAAACCGAGGCGAGCAGCCGGGCCACGTTCTCGGCACCGACGACGGCCCTGGCCAGCTGGGGGGCCTTGCCGCCGCCGTCCCCGACCATCGACACATCGGCGGCGAGGAGATCCTGCAGGCCTACGACGTCACCTTCGCGGAGGGCGTCGAAGAACCGCGACGCCAGCTCCTGCCGCTCCTGACGGTCCGCTTCGAACCGTGGACGCCCGGCCTGCATGTGCCGCCGCGCCCGTACCAGCAGCTGCCGGCAGGCCGTCTCCGAGCGCCCGACCGCCGCGGCGACCTCGTCGAAGCCGAAGCCGAACACCTCCCGCAGCACGAACACCGACCGCTCCAGCGGGCTCAGCCGCTCCAGAAGCAGCAGCGCCGCCATCGACACCGAGTCGGCCAGTTCCGCCGAGCGTGCCGGATCCTGATACGGATCGGCGAGCAGCGGCTCGGGGAACCACGGCCCGACGTACTCTTCGCGCCTCATACGTGCGGAACGCAGTACGTCGATCGAGATCCGCGTCACCGTGGCGGACAGGAAGGCCTTGGTCGACGTGGGCCGGGTCGCCGAGCCGTCGAATCGCAGCCACGTCTCCTGCACCGCGTCCTCGGCCTCACCCACGCTGCCCAGGATCCGGTAGGCGATCGAGAACAGCAGCGGCCGCAACTCCTCGAACTCCTCGACCTTGCTCACGCCGGCTCCCCCCTGCGTTCCTTCCGCCCGGCCGGACCGTCGGCGCGGGCTTCTTCTGGTGGTGATCATCCGGTCCCCCGGCGGTGCGCAGCAAGGCCCCGGGGCCGCGGACGGGCCCCCGGGCCGGTCGCCGTCGGCGGCCGGAGCCGGTCAGTGGAACTGCCCGACCTCGTAGTCTCCCGCCGGCTGCTGGGCGATGATGTTCAGCCGGTTCACCGAGTTCATGAAGGACACCATGATCACCAGTGCGGTGAGCTGCTCCTCGTCGTAGAGCTCGGCGGCACGCGCCCAGAGCTCGTCGCTGACCCCGCCGGCCCCGTCCGCGACCCGGGTCCCCTGTTCCGCCAGCTCCAGCGCGACGCGCTCGGCCTCGGTGAAGACCGTGGCCTCGCGCCACGCCGCCACCAGGTGCAGCCGTACGGGGGTCTCACCGGCAGCGGCGGCCTCCTTGGTGTGCATGTCGATGCAGACGGCGCAGCCGTTGATCTGGCTCACGCGCAGCGCCACCAGCTCCTGGGTCGCGGCGGGCAGGGGCGAGGCCTGGAGAGCCTTGCCCGCCGACATGAAGTACTTGAGGGCCTTGCCGCCGGTCGGGCTGGCGAAGTAGTTCAGTCGCGCGTCCATCGTGTGTTCCTCCGTGGTCGTCGGTGGCTACACCCTTGAGACGACGTAGCCCGGCGCCCTGTGACACGGACACATGTGACCCCCGTCACCCGGTCAGGCCTCAGCTCCCCGCCGTCTGATGGAGAACCGGGGAGGCGGCGGGCGCACGTCGGGTGGCGCTGCGGTAGAGGGAGATGCCCAGGGCGAGCATCCAGTAGCTGAACAGTGCGCCCATCAGGGCGGTCGTCCCCCAGCCGTTCGCCGCGTAGAAGTGCGCGGGGGTGTTGCCGAAGAACAGGGACGGTACGAAGGCCAGGTTGATCCCGGCCAAGGCGAACGCGGAGCGGCCGGTCCAGCGCGGCAGCAGCTTCGTCCGGGAGATGCCGTGGCCGACGGCGGCCAGGAAGAGCGCGAGCATGACGCGACCGATCGTCCCGTAGAGGATGTAGGTGCCGCTGACCGTGATGGTCGGGTCGATCGGACGGTCGGCGGCGATGACCGCTCCGGCCTCCAGCCCGCTGGAGACCAGGGTGACCGTCGCGTAGACAAGGCCGGTGGCGAAGGCCAGGGTGCCGACCCACTCGCAGGCGGGATGCGCCCTCTTGACCAGTTCGCGGAAGACCGTCACGAACACGATCAGGAACGCCAGGGCGCAGATGCCGATCAGAAGCCTGGCCAGGACGTTGGAGTCCGGGGGCGGGCCCGAGTAGAGGAAGTACAGGGGCACTTGGACGATGAAGGCGGCTGCGGTGGTGATGCCGGCAAGGCCGGTCAGACGCCTGGTGACGGTTTCGTTCATGGCTGTCCCCCTGGGGTCGGTGTGCTGGGTTCCTCGTTGGTTCGGTGCCTACGACGTAAGGCTTGGTTCGGTGCCTACGGTGCGGCGGGCGGGCGCGCACCGCGGTCGTTTCCGGGATCACCCGAGGGTGTTCCAGAACGCGCAGTGGTGGCGGGGCTCCACCGTGCGGGTGGGGATGATGTGGTCCGGCGCCAGGGACAACACCGTCCGCGGCGGCCAGTGCGGCGACGACGGGCCGTTCGGGTCGGCGGTGCGCGCGAAGCGGGTCCAGTAGTCGATCATGGTGTCGGCCAGCCGGTGCTGCGCCGCCGTCAGGTCGCGGGGACGGCCGCCCAGGTCGAAGAGGTACGGCAGTTCGCTCGCGTGCGGGGCGCCGAGCGGGAACGGCGATGTGCCCGGGCCGAGCGGCGGCGCGTGCTCGTCGGCGAACTCGTAGCGCCGGACGCGCACATGGGCGGAGAGGAGGTCGCCGGTACGTGCCGTGGGGCAGGCGAAGTTCGCGTCGCCGATGACCGCGCCGAACACGGGACCGCCGTCGGTACGGTGCACGGGGTACTCGCGGACGATCGCCTGCGCCTGCCCTGGCGAGGGGAAGAAGGAGGCCACGACGTCGGGCCAGGTGTCCGAAGTGACGGGATGGCCTGCCTGGATGATCCCGGCGGCCCAGCCGTTGCCCTCGTCGTGGTTGTGGCCGATCAGCACCGGGACGCGGTGGAAGCGGTCGGCGGCGATGGCCGCCGCGGGGTCGCGCGGGAGCAACGGGGTGGTGTATGCGGGCTGTTGATCCGTGTCCTGGGCCGCGAGCAGACGGGGGACGTCCACGCGTCGGAGGCAGGCCAGGACGTCACGGGCGGAGCCACAGCCCGCCTTTGCGGCGAAGTCGGCGCCCGCGGTGCGCGCCGTGGACAGGGGGACGGAGGACGGGGCGAAGGGCCGGTCGGGGCGGCCGGCGCACGGGCCGCTCTGGATGATCGCCCGGTCCAAGAGGCCCGCGGCGCCGGGTGAGGCGAGCTGGGCGCAGACGCTGTAGCCGCCCGCCGACTCGCCGGCCAGCGTCACGTTGTGCGCATCACCGCCGAAGACGCCGATCTCGGCACGCACCCAGCGCAGCGCCGCCTGCTGATCGGCCAGGCCGAAGGTGCCGGAACCGGGCAGCCCGCTGTGCGCGAGGAAACCGAGGGCACCGAGGCGGTAGTTGAGAGTGACGACCACGACGTCACCGCGCGTGGCCATGCGATGGGCGTCGTACGAGCTGCCCGCCCCGGTGGTGAAGCCGCCGCCGTGCAGCCACACGATGACCGGCCGCGCGTGTGCCGGTCCGGCGCCGTCGGGTGTCGTGACGTTCAGGTGAAGACAGTCCTCGTCGGTGCTGCCGCCGGGCACCTCGCCGGCCGGCTGCGGGCAGGCGCTCGCGGGCCGGGTCGCTTCCCGCACCCCGGGCCAATGAGCCGGGCGGTGGGGTGGCGCCCAGCGCAGCCTGCCGGCCGGGGGCGCCGCATAGGGGATGCCCTCGAAGGTGCGGTAGCCGTCGTAGGCGGTACCCCGGACCAGGCCGTCGTGGGTGCGTACCGTCGTGGCGGCGTTGCGTGCCGGGGCGTCGTGAGTGCGTACCGTTGTCGCTGCGGCGGGCCGAGCGCGTTGGGTCGGTGGCGCTGCGGACCACGCCGTCGCGAGTACGGCGGTCAGGGCGCAGCCCAGGGTGGTCAGGACGCGGTGCGTGGTCATCGTCTCCCCGTTCGGTCAGTTGCCGCCCATGCCGCCCTGTGCGGCGATCATGGTCGTCGGCAGGGCGCGTACTGCTTTCTCCAGGCCGGGCGCGAGCGCGGCGAGAGAGCCCGTGCAGGTGTCGATGCGGGTCCGCAGGGCCTTCTGGTCCTGCCGGGAGACGACCGAGCGGACGCCGCCCGCCGCTGCCAGCGCCACCAGCGCGGCGTCGGCGGGGATGTCCTGCACGGGGCCGTCCCCGTGGAGCGCCGTGGACACGCGGGCGCGAAGTGCGGCGGTTACGGTGCGGTCCGTCACGCTCAGCCGGTGTGTGCCGAAGCGGGTGCGGGGTGCCTTCATCGTGAGGAGTCCCGCCCCGGCGAGGCCGTCCTCCACGTCCGTCAGGGTGTGCTTGCGGTGGCGGCGCACGAGGTGCTTCCAGCTGTGCCCGCCCGCGGCATCGCGCAGGACGCGGTCCAGGACGGGGCTGCCGGTCGGTTCCGTGCCCGACACGGTGACCGTGCCGCGGTCCTCCCCCAGCCGGCCGCGCACCGCGAGGTCGACCAAGGCGGCGGCACGGACCAGCAGAGCCGTCCGGGAACGGTCGTAGGGGCCCTCGGCGGCTTCGTCGTGGGCGAGCAGATACATGGCGCAGGCCAGGTCGTCGATCACCCCTCGACGCTAGGCCCGGGCACCCCGGCCGGACATCGGCCGCGGGAGGGGAGCGGCACTGGGAACACAGGAGGAGCGCTGCCCGGCCTCCTCCTTGAGGAGGAGGCGGCTGTCAGGGGCGGCGTGGCCGTACGAGACCGTGGTCGTAGGCGGCGACGACGGCCTGGACGCGGGCGCGCAGGTTCAGCTTGCGCAGCACCGCGGTGACGTGGTTCTTGACGGTGGCCTCCGACAGGCGCAGCCGCTCGGCGATCTCCGCGTTCGACAGCGCCTGCCCGATCAGGGTGAGCACCTCCCGCTCGCGGGCGGAGAGGTCCCCCAGGGAAGGCGGCGGCGCCGGGTCGGGCGTGGTGCGCAGGAACCGGTCGAGGACGCGGCTCAGAACGGTCGGCGCCAGCAGCGCGTCGCCGCGCGCGGTGATGCGGATCGCGTCGACGAGTTCACCGGGGCGGATGTCCTTCAGCAGGAAGCCGCTCGCCCCGGCCCGCAGGGCCGCGACGACGTGCGCGTCCACGTCCCAGGTGGTCAGCACGAGGACCCGGGCCCGGCTGCCGCTCGCCACAATCTGCCGGGTCGCCTCGATGCCGTCCACGGCGGGCATGCGTACGTCCATGAGCACCACGTCGGGAGCCAGTTCCCGCGTCAGCCGCACCGCCTCCCGGCCGTCGGACGCCTCGCCGACCACCTCCAGGTCGTCACGGGCGTCGATGATCATGCGGAATCCGGTGCGGACCAGGACCTGGTCGTCGGCCACCACCACGCGCAGTGTCATGACGCGTCCTCCAGCGGCAGCCGTGCCGCCACCTCGAACCCGCCCCCGGGCAGCGGACCGGCGTGCAGGCTGCCGCCCACGAGCCGTGCGCGCTCCCGCATCCCCACCAGGCCGCGACCCCCTCCCGCCGCCTCAAGGCCCTTCGCCGTACGCCCGTTGTCGACCACGGTGATCGTCACACACCCTCCTTCGATGATCACGCGCACGCTCACCTCGTCGGCGCCGACCGCGTGGCGCAGCGTGTTGGTGAAGGCCTCCTGGATGATCCGGTAGGCCGCCAGGTCCACCGCGGCCGGCAGCCCGTCGCCGGCGCCCTCGCGGTGCACGTGCACGGTCATCCCGGTCGCGCGCACGGTGTCGGCCAGGTCGTCCAGGCGCGCGAGCGAGGGCCCCGGCTGGCGCAGCTCTCCTGCCCCGTCCGCCGTGTCGGGCCGGAACGCCCGCAGGATCAGGCGCAGTTCACCGAGCGCGGAGCGGGCGCCCGTCTCGATGGCCCGCAGCGCCTCACGGGCCTGGTCGGGCCGCTCGCGGAACACGTCGTCTGCCGCTGCCGCCTGAATGACCATCACCGACAGGGTGTGCGCCACCACGTCGTGGACCTCGCGCGCGATCCTCGCACGCTCCTCCACCACGGCACGGCGCATCTCCGCCCGTGTCCGCTCCTGCTGCGCCCTGCGCCACTGCCCCGCGGTCCAGGCCAGGACCACGGTCAGCAGATAGACCGCCAGCCCCGCCGGGCCGCCCGCCCCGAAGGCAAGCGGCGCCGGCAGGCACATCGCCGCGAGCGCCCGCACCGACACCCGCCGGGCTCTGGTGGCCGACAGCACGCACAACGTGAACTGCGCCGCGAGCAACGCCCCCGTCAAGGTCACCGCGGGCAGCAGCGCCCACGCAGCGATCCCCGTCACCGCGTTCGCGGCCAGTACGGTGAGCGGGGCGCGGGCCTGCCACCTCAGGGCGCAGACCTGTACGAGGACCAGCGCCATGGCCACGAGGCGTCGACGGCCGTGCCCCGCACCGGCGACCAGCACCGAGGTGCCGAGGACGCCGAGCACCAGACCGGCCGTCCCCCACCACAGCGCCCGGGCCGCCCGGGGCGGCAGCTCACCCCGGGCTTCCCCGGCGAACATGTCGTCCTGCTGTCCACTACCGCGGTGCACAGGCCGACCCTATCCAGCCGGCCGTGTTCAGGGCCGCTGCCGCAGCAAGCTGAAGGTGAGGTAGGCGTATCCCTCGCCCGCCTGCGGGGCACGGGTCCAGGACCGGGTGGTGAAGGTGGCGAGTCTGCCTCGGGTCAGCGCGAAGCGGGGCAGCGAAAGCCCCAGCTCGGTCTGCAGAGCTGCCAGCGCCCGTTGCTCCCGGACCGGTTCGGTGTCGCCCGGGCGGAACAGGTGGGCGGGGTCCAGCGCCTCGGGTATCGCGCCGGACCGCTGGATGTCCGTACCCCGTACGGTGAACGCGTAAAGTTCCTCACCCCGTTCGGCCACCGAGAGGTGGAACGCGGACGGGTGGTCGCCGGGGAAGGCGCTCTTCGGGTCGCGCCACACCACCACCGCTCGGCCGGAGGTGGCCGCGGCGGCGGCCGGGGACAGGAACAGCTTGTTCATGCGGTGCTGGGAGTGGCCGTCGAAGGCGAAGGCCCACTTCCCAGAGCTGCGGCCCACGGCGACCACGGCCCGGTCCTCCCAGGGTTCCACGCCCTCCCGCTCGCGGGGCCGGGGTATGCGCCGGAGTGCCCTGAACAGGTCGACGGGAGCGCTCAGTTCGGCGCCTTCCTCACCGATCAGGGCGGGCAGACGGGCAGGTTCGACGCCTTCCACCCAGATACTGCGGTATCCGTCGAGCGGCTGCCCGTGTACCGCGGGCTCGGTCAGCCACTGCAGGCCCGGCGGGTCGAGACCGGGCACCGGCTCGGGAGCCGGTCCGGTCTGCCCGGCCCGCGGTGTCGCGAGGACTTCCCGCCCGCGCTCGGGGGTGACCAGCGGGCCCAGGACCGGATCGGCGAGCAGGCCGATCGGGGCGATCAGCAAGGGCCCGGGCGCCTCCCAGTGCGGGAGCGCGTCGCGCAGGGTCCGCCAGGCGGCGTCGGTCTCTCCCCAGCGGGCCGACTCCCGGGCCTCGGCGACGGCCCGGCCCCAGGAGCCGGGAGGCGCGTAGCGATGAGTGCCGTCCCGCAGCGCGCTCAGGACGGCCTCGGCGGTCTTCCGGTCAACGCCGCGGGCGGTCATCATCCCGAGCCAGTGGTCGTCCCCGCCCAGTCGCCATGCGCCGCTCGCGGGCGCCATGGCCTCCAGGGGCAGCATGTCGGGCAGGTAGCGCGGGTCGGCCACCAGGTCGCCGTAACCCGGGGAGCCGGCCGGAGCCAGCAGATGCCGGAGCTGGCTCAGCATGACGGCACTGCGCGGCCGTCCGAAGGACATGGCCTCCTCGAGCAGGGGCAGGGCCTCCTCGTACCGCCCACGCAGGGCCAGCAGGCGGGCCTCGTCGACACGGGAGTCCTGGGCACGCGTGGTCGCGTTGACGAAGTCGGGACGTCCGGCCCGGTCGGCGTGGAAGCTTCGGTACATGGCTTCCATGTAGGCGCGGAACGACGGGTAGCGGTCCGGCGTTTCACCGCTCCAGCCCTTGTAGACGTAGAGCGCCCACTCGCCGCCCTTGTCGGTGTCCCCGGGATCCAGCAGGGCGTGCGACATGTCGGATTCCGTCTCCAGCCGCAGCGCCCGGCGCCACATCCCGGCCAGCAGGACGTCCTCCCTGCGCGGGTCGTCGCCCAGGTTCTCCTCGTACAGCGGGGTGAGGTCGTACGGGTCCTGGAACCAGTCGATGTCCGCGGCGCCACCGAGCCGGTAGATCCCGGCCGTCTGCTCCACCCGCCACCCGTCGCTCACGGCCAGGAACTCCCGGTAGGAGGGGGGCAGCCGCCGGCCCAGCCGTTCCTCGGCCGCGGCGATCGCCGCCTGGTCCGCCCCGGGCGTGCCCAGAGGCGCGAAGGTCCGCGCTCCGTCCTCGTCCTCGCCGTCCTGGTCCTCGGCGTCCTCGTCCTCGCGCGGAACCCACTCCTCCTGCCAACACCCCAGGAAATCCCGCCAGTTAAAAACCTCTCCACTCATGGCCAGATCGTGTCACGCGGCACTGACAACGCCCCCGACCCTCCCGGGGCCCGCCGCCGAAGGTCCGGCCCTCCGGGTCCAGGGATGGCTCATCGCCGGCCGCCGTCCTCGCCGAGAAACTCTTGTGCGCCGCGGAGCCGGGTCCGCAGCCGCTTCTGTGTCGCGCGGCTGTCGAGCCGCACGTCGAGAGGTCCGGGCACGGTGGTGTCCGAACGTCGCCCGGTGGGCAGCCGCGTGCTGTCGAGTCCGTCCCTGCGGGCGATGAGCACACCGAGGTCATGGCGGCTCAGGGCGTCCGGCCCGGCGAGGTGGAACATCCCCGCCTCGCCGGACAGCGCGATCTCCCACAGAGCGGCTGCCAGGTCCTCGACATGCACCGGGCAGCGGAAGTCGTCGGTGAACAGAACCCCGTCGCGGATACCGGACGCCAGGGCGTGCACCATGCGCTCGTGCTCGGATCGGCCGTGGCCGATGATCAGGGAGGTGCGGGCGACGGCGGCGCCCGGCACCAGCAGCCGCACGGCTGTCTCGGCGGCTGCCTTGGCGGCGCCGTACGGGCTGACCGGATCGGGCAGACAGCTCTCGTCGTACTGGTCCCGCGCACCGGAGAAGACCGCGTCACTGGAGACATGCACCAGGCGGCATCCCCGCTGGGCGGCGGCCAGCGCCACCCGGACCGCCCCGTCGGCGGTGACCGACCAGTCGGACAGACCGCTCGAGGCGTTGATCACGCATGAGGGCGCCACATCGGCCATCACCCTGGCCACCTGTGCCGGGTCCCGGACGTCGAGCCGATGCCAGGCGACACCCGCGGCGGTGCCCGGTCGTGTGGCGAAGGTCGCGGCCGTCTCGTACCCCGCCACGGTGGCCTGGCGGACCAGTTCGCCCCCCAGGAATCCGCTGCCGCCGATGATCAGGACTGTCATGGACGGACACGGTAGCGAACGCGGCACTCACCCGGGGGTTCATGCCAGAGCCGGAGACGACGTCCCGCTGACGCGGCCGTTGCCGCAGTCAGCCGACTGGTGTGACCTCGCGGTCCAGGGTGTGCTTGATGACGCGGAGGCCCTCATCGACCATCTTCGCGATGGGCGCACCGAGGCTGTCCGGCGTCACGTCGGTGATCCACACGAAGCGGCTGCGGTTCTCCTCCTCGGCCAGTACCTGCATGGAGGCGTGGTGGTGCGCGGGTTCCAGGGAGCCGCTGACCACCGCGTACGCGATGCGCCGGGACTCATCGTCGACGTCGACGATGAGCTCGCGCACCACGGCGCCATTGGCGAAGGTGACGGTCCTGACGTCGCCGTCGACGCTGGTGTCGGTGACGTACCCGGGTGCGAGGCGGTGATGGACCTGGCCGAAGTCGCGGATCGCGGCCCAGACGTGGTCCGGGGTGTTGTCGATCAGCGCTTCGCGGCGAATGGATGCCATGGATCTGTCCTTTTCCGACGTCGGCAGAGCGGTGCGGCGCCTGCCGTGACCTGTGAGAATCGCTGAAGAAGCGAACGCGAGCCGTGCGGAGTGCGGAGGCACTCGCACCTCGCAAGCGTGCTCCCTGCGGCAAGCCCCGGTCTTGAAGATCCTTGCAGGGGAGCGCGATTGTCAGACCTCCGGCGTAGCGTGCGCAGAGTGCTCACAGCCCTTCCTGTCGCCGGTCACCCCGACTTCACCGTCACCGCGGTGACCTGTCGTGGCGACCACGTCCGCTGGTCGGCTCCGGAAGTGCGCAGCGACTACCGCGTCGTGCTCGTGCGCCTCGGCCGGTTCCGCCGGAGAGTCGCGGGCGACACCGCCGACATGGACACGACCACGGCGTATGTGGGTGCGCCGGGCGAGGAGGAGAGCTTCGCCCACCCCACCGGCGGCGACGTCTGCACGTCCATCAGCGTGACACCGCACCTGTGGCGCGCCCTCGCCGACGACGCCGAAGCACCGGCCCCCAGGCCGTCTACGTCGATTCGCCGCTCGACCTTGCCCACCGGCGCCTGCTGGCCGCCGCGCGCTGCGGAGACGTCGGATACGCGCTCTGCGAGGAACTGCTGGCGCTCCTGGCGGCCACCATCGGCCGCACCGCGACCGGACCTACCCCGCTCGCTCCCACGCCGTCCGCGCGCGACCGGGCGCTCGTCGCGGCAGCTCGGGAGGCAATCGTCCAAGCCCATCCGTCAGCGGACACGCATTCTCGCTCGCCGAGCTGCTCGGCGTCTCCCCCTACCGCCTGAGCAGGGCCTTCCGCGCGCTCTCGGGGTCACGGTGACCCACTACCGCCAGCGCGTCCGCATCGGCAGGGCTCTCGACCGACTGGAGGCCGGCGAGAACAGCCTCGGTACCCTCGCCGCCGACCTCGGCTACGCGGACCAGGCGCACCTCACCCGCACGATGCGCCGATACCTCGGCCGCACAGCGACGGCCGTTCGACGTCTGCTCACCTGAGGGCGGCCCAGGCTGCCACGGGCACTGCTCCAGGCCGCGGGAAGCACGATCGGGTAGAAGGTCAGCGCTGGGTCTCGCGGGGTTTCCAACCCCAGACGGTGAGCATTCCGGCCGACAGTGCGGCGCATTCCTCGGAGTCCAGATACCGGACCGCCTCATCGACAGCCGCCGCGTCGACCAGTCCGGTGGCGAGCATCGACGCTCTGCTCCGTTCCCAGGTGTCCGCCCAGAACCGGCTGAGGGGGCTGCCCGGCAGCAGCGGCGGCACATGCATCTCGGCGGCGACGGGCACGAGTCCCGCCTCACGCAGCAGGTGCGGGTAGGACGGCACCCAGGAGACGTCCGTGCCGATGGTGTCCCTCAGCCCCTGCCACATCGCCCGCATCGCCACGGCGTACGGCGTGCTCGGCGCGCGGTCGCTCGTCAGGTCGACCGCGTCGCTGAGGACCAGGACACCGCCCGGTTCGACGCGTTCGGCCAGGGCCGTGACCAGACGCTGGTGCTCGGGCAGGTGCATCAGCACGAAGCGTGCGTGGACGAGCCGGAACCGCTCGGAGACGAAACCGGGAGTGGTGATGTCGGCCTCGCGCACCTCGAGCCCGGGAACGGACCGCTCGGCGAGAAAGCGCGCGTCGCGGTCCACGGCGACCACGCTCGTCACCCCGGTCTCCTCCAGCAGCCTGCGTGACACCGTGCCCGTGCCGGCGCCGACATCCAGGCAGCGCCATCCCGGGCCGATCCCGAGGGCGTTCAGTCGCGCCATGGTGATGTCGTCGTAGGCGAGCGCGCCGAAGTCGATGCGCTCGCCCTCGCCCACCTGATCGGGACGGAAGACGTCCTCGCCGTACCGGCCGCCCGCGCCCCCGGCTGCGGTCACGGCGCCGCCGCCGTCACGCCGAGAGGGCCCTCGAGCCGGCCGGCCCCGCAGCGCGGGCCCGAGGGGAGCGGCGCCGGAAGGATCAGTCTGTCGGACGGGGGGTGAGCCGGAGCAGCGAGCGGTTCGCCGCCGAACGAGTTCATCGCCGGACCTCCATACGGGGTGAGGCAGTGCCGGACGGCCCGTGGCGAGGCCGCCCGCGACCGATACTCCACCAGCAGCCGCTCACAGGATCGAGGCGCGCCGCGCCGGAGCAGAGCAGCCGGCCGGTGCCGCACTCTCCAACCGTCGCGAAGCGACCGGGGGAAAGGCTCGCGCCACCGCTCGTGGTCGCGTCCCGCTTCGATCCTTACGGCTAGTCACCCACGAACCACACGTAGCTGCCCGGCGTCGCCGCGCACGCTTCGAGGAGTTCGGCAAGGTCGAGCGGGGCCGACTTCTGCCCCTCGTCCGTGCACCGCCGGACCAGGGCGGAGACGTGGTGACCGGCGACTTGAGCTTCCTGCTCGTTGAACAGCGTGTCGCCATAGGGATCCACCCGTCCGAGCGGTCCCGCGTCATGCGGGTCGAGCGTGCTCAGCGCCCTCGCCAACGCTTCACCGTGCTCGTAGGAGCCCCGGAACAAGGTCTCCCGAGACGACCCCTTGCGCGTGGGACGCGCGGAGTGCAGCTCCAGTTCGATCCCCATGTCCCCTCCTTCGGCTCGGCCACTGTAGCTTCGCGGAACGGCAGGCACCGCTCGTGACGAGGCCAGGACGACCGGACACGCGCCAGGAGATCGTGGCCGTCGCCCGCCGGCGCTTCCTGGAGCACGGGTACCGTTCGGTCACTATGCGGTCAATCGCCGCGGAGGCGGACCCTGCTCAGGGTCACCGCGGTGTGGGAGGCCCCGGAGTCCGGTCCTGCCCTGGTCGCCATGTTCAAGAGCGCCGTGCAGGACGACGCGGTCGCGGCGCTGGTCAAGGAGGCACTGGAAGGCGAGATCGTGCAGCGGCTCGCCGAGCTCGCCGGCGGGGTGCACGCGCGCAGGCGTGCGGCCGCGTTCTCCAGCGTGCTCGCGGGTCTGATCACCACCCGCTACCTGCTGCGGCTCCAGCCTGTCGGTTCGATGAGCCGCGAGGAGGTGATCCGCCTGTTCGAGCCGCAGCTGCGGCTGGCCCTGGAGATGCCGCTGCGCCGCCTGCCGCGACGACGCTGACAGGTCGGGCCTGCGGGACAGCGGCCGGTGATCCCACGGCCCCTTCCGCGGGCAGTGTGGGATCGGTCCGGCAGGGCACCGGAATGCTGCGGGCGTCACCGAGGGACGGACTCGCCCCCGAGGGTTGTGGGAGCGCACATGGACGTGCTGGCCCGGCTGGACAGATATCAGCGACGGCACCGGTGGGCGGGTGTGCCGCTGGCCGTGGTGTACAAGTTCTTCGACGACCAGGCCACCTATCTCGCCGCCCTGCTGGCGTACTACGGCTTCGTCTCCCTCTTTCCGCTGCTGCTCTTCCTGGTGGCGGTTCTCAGCGCCGCCCTGCACGGCAACCCGGACCTGCAGCACTCGGTGCTCCACTCGGCGCTCGGCGAGTTCCCGGTGATCGGCGACCAGCTGGGCCAGAACATCCACTCCTTCCACGGCAGCGGCGCCGCCCTCGCGGTGGGCGTCGTCGGCAGCATCTACGGCGCTCTCGGGGTGGCCCAGGCCGTGCAGCACGCCCTGGACAAGATCTTCGCCGTACCGCGGCATGCCCGGCCCGACCCGCTGCGCTCACGGGTGAAGAGCCTGTCCTTCCTGATCCTGCTCGCCGTCGGCCTCGTCCTGACGACGGCACTGTCCACCGCGGAATCCGCCACCGGCATCTTCGGCACCCGCCTCGCGCTGGGCCTGCGGATCGCCGTCGGTGCGGCGGGAGTGGTCGTCAATGCCGCTCTCCTCCTGGTCAGTTACCGGCTCATGACCCACCGCGAGCTGCCGCGGCGCCCGATGTACGGACCGGCTCTGGGGGCCGCGTGCGCCTGGCAGGCGTTGCAGTGGGGCGGCTCGTACTACGTCGGGCACGTGCTGCGGGGTACCACGGCGACGTACGGCATGTTCGGCATCGTGCTCGGCCTGCTCGCCTGGATCTACCTCGCCGCCGTCGTGTACCTGACCGCGGCCGAGGTCATCGCCGTGCGCTGCCTGCGGCTGTGGCCGCGCAGCCTGCTCACACCGTTCACCGACCGGGTCCATCTCGCCACCGGCGACCTGCGTGCCTACCGCTCCTATGCGACGACGGAGTCCTTCAAGGGGTTCGAGAAGATCTCCGTCCGGTTCGACACTCCCCCGCCACCGACCATGGGTGACGAAGGGCCTCCCTGACGTTGCGGCCGGGGCGGCCGGGGCCGGTGAGGTCGGCGGAGCGCTGCACGCCGTGTGCATACCGTGATTCCGCCGGGGCACACGACTCACCGGATCAAGCGTGTGCTCCAGGTCAACTGCCGTGTTCCCGGCGGGGTGCGCGCTCACGTGTCGCGAGGGCCGGTAACGGCTCGCCTGTGCAGAGAGGGTGTCGCTGTGTTGCTGCCCGCGGAGAAGGAACTGCGTGCGGTGCTGGCCCGTTTCGCCGAGGCCCGGTTCCGTCACGACCTGCAGCCCACCGGCCACTCCAGCCGGGAACTCGAGGACACCGGTTACACGCTGTGCGTCATGACCGGCACGCGTTCGGTGGACGAGGCTCTCGCCGCCGCCGACGCCCTGCTGGAACGCCTGCGCGCCGGCCGGGGTGCGTCCACCGGCACGGCTCAGGTGCTGGCCGCCTGACCCGCTGCCCGGCCCGTCGCCTCGCGCCGGCGACGGGCCGGAAGTCCTTTCCGTGCGCTCCGCGGGACGGTCAGCCGTGCCGGTGGCTGCGCAGGACGAGCATGGCGCGGGCTTCGACCTCGACGTCGCTGCCGCCCTTGATCAGCGGCCGGTACTCGACGTAGGGGATGGCCGTGTCCACCTCCACCGCCCACCAGGGGCCGAGGTCTTCCGGCAGCGTGAAGGTGAGGGCCTGGCTGTGCGCGTTGAACAGCAGGAGGAATGAGTCGTCCTCCACCCGCAGGCCCCGCAGGTCCGGTTCCGTGATCGCCTTGCCGTTGAGATGGACCATCAGGGACCTGGCGAACCCGGTCTCCCAGTCCCCGTCGGTCATCTCCTGCCCGGCGGGGGTGAACCAGGCGATGTCCTTCGCCTCCGTACGCGTTCCCCGGGGAGCGCGTCCCTTGAAGAACCGCCGGCGGCGGAAGACGGGGTGGTCGCGGCGCAGAGTGATCAGCCTGCGGGTGAAGTCCAGCAGTTCGCTGCCCTCGATGGCGTCCTGCCAGTCGATCCAGGTCAGTTCGTTGTCCTGGCAGTAGGCGTTGTTGTTGCCGTGCTGGGTGCGGCCGAGTTCGTCACCGTGCAGCAGCATGGGCACGCCCTGGGAGAGCAGCAGGGTGGCGAGGAGGTTGCGCTGCTGGCGGGCGCGCAGGGCGAGGATGTCGCGGTCGCGGGTGGGGCCTTCCGCGCCGCAGTTCCAGGAGCGGTTGTGGCTCTCCCCGTCGCGGTTGCCCTCACCGTTGGCCTCGTTGTGCTTGCCGTTGTACGACACCAGGTCGCGCAGGGTGAAGCCGTCGTGGGCGGTGACGAAGTTGACCGACGCGTAGGGGCGGCGGCCGTCGTTCTGGTAGAGGTCGGAGGAGCCCGTCAGGCGGGAGGCGAACTCCCCCAGTGTGCCGCCCTCGCCCCGCCAGAAGTCACGGACCGTGTCGCGGTACTTGCCGTTCCACTCGGTCCACAGCGGCGGGAAGTTGCCGACCTGGTAGCCGCCGTCGCCCACGTCCCACGGCTCGGCGATGAGTTTCACCTGGGAGATCACCGGATCCTGCTGGACGAGGTCGAAGAACGACGACAGCCGGTCGACCTCGTGGAACTGGCGGGCGAGGGTGGCGGCCAGGTCGAAGCGGAAGCCGTCGACGTGCATCTCGGTGACCCAGTACCGCAGCGAGTCCATGATCAGCTGGAGCGTGTGCGGATGGTTCATCCGCAGGCTGTTGCCCGTGCCGGTGGTGTCCCAGTAGTAGCGCGGGTCCTGCTCGGACAGACGGTAGTAGGCCGCGTTGTCCAGGCCGCGCAGCGACAGCACCGGCCCCAGGTGGTTGCCCTCGGCGGTGTGGTTGTAGACGACGTCGAGGATGACCTCGATGCCGGCCTCGTGCAGCGTCTTGACCATCGCGCGGAACTCCTGCACCTGCTCGCCCCGCTGCCCGGACGAGCAGTAGGCGTTGTGCGGGGCGAAGAAGCCGAGGGTGTTGTACCCCCAGTAGTTCGACAGGCCCTTGTCGACCAGCGCATGGTCCTGGACGAACTGGTGGACCGGCATCAGTTCCACCGCGGTGACACCCAGCTTGACGAAGTAGTCGACCATGGCCGGGTGCGCCAGCGCGGCGTACGTGCCGCGCATGGCGTCCGGTATCGCCGGGTGGGTCCTGGTCATGCCCTTCACGTGGGCTTCGTAGACGACGGTCTCGTGGTACGGGGTCCGCGGCGGGTGGTCGCTGCCCCAGTCGAAGTACGGGTTCACCACCACCGACTTCGGGACGTACGGCGCGGAGTCGAGGTCGTTGCGCCGGCCGGCGTTGCCGAAGTGGTAGGGGAACAGTGCCTCGTTCCACTCGACCTCGCCCTCGATCGCCTTGGCGTACGGGTCGAGCAGCAGCTTGCCCGGGTTGCAGCGCTCACCGCGCTCCGGCCGGTACGGTCCGTGCACCCGGAAGCCGTAACGCCGGCCCGGGCCGACGTCCGGCAGGTAGATGTGGTGGACGAAACCGTCCACCTCTTTGAGCGTGATGCGCTCCTCGGTGCCGTCTTCGTCGAAGAGACACAGCTCGACCCGGTCCGCCACTTCCGAGAACACGGCGAAGTTCGTCCCCGCGCCGTCGAAGGTGGCACCCAGCGGCGACATGTGACCCGGTCGCGGACCGACCTCCGTACTCTCCTGCCATATACGCACGACCACGCCCCTCCCCGACGCGGCCGGTCGGCAGCCGCGCACCCGTTCGTTCCCGTCTGCCCGTCTCCTAGGCGGGCATTCCCCCGACGAGGCGGTGCGTGGGCCGGCCACCGGCACCGGCCTGGGCGCCTTTCGCCAGGTCCGGGGACTGTGTCACCGACCGGCGTCGCCCTCCGGCGGAGGTGACGGGCTCAGCGGGTCGTCTTCCGTGACGGCGAGCCGGCCGACGTCGCTCGACGGTTCCGGGACGAGGTCGAGTTCGTCAGCGGCGGTGGTCAGGGCCGTGAGCGCCGGGACGAGGACGGCCCGCTCTCGTCCGGGGAGCCGCTCGACCAGGGCGCGGATCGCCGTGCGCCGGTGGTGCAGGACCCGGTCGACCAGTTCCTGCGCCTTCGGGGTCAGCTGGAGCAGGGTCTCGCGGCGGTTGCCGGGGTTGGCCCGTCGATCGACGAGTTGCTGGGCTTCGAGACGCTCCACCATCCGCAGGGCGGTGGAGGGGTTGACCTCCAGGTCGGCCGCCAGGGTCGTCAGGGTGATCGGGCCGCGGGTGCGCAGCGTCACCAGAGAGCGCAGCTGGGGCAGTGTGAGGGGCACGTCCACCGAGGCGAGGGCTCGTGCGGAGAGCGCGACGATGAGACGCGACGCGGCCATCAGGGCCACGGTGATGTCTTCGGCCTCCCGGTCCAGGCCCCCGCCGCCCGCGCCGGGCGCCGAGGAAAGCGCAGCGTCCGATCTCGGCTGGTCCTCGGACATCGCGTCGCACTCCTCCCTCGGCTCCCGCGTTCATCTGCGTGCTCCGCCGGTCCGCGCGTTCACCTGCCGCGACGGTTCAGGGCGGCCTTCGCGGTGGCCGCGGCGGCTACGGCGACAACGGAGGCCACTGCGGCCGGATGGCGGGTCAGCGCGGCTTCGAAGGACCGGCCGTGCGACTCGTCGTCGAACATGCCGTGGGCGCCGTGATCGGTGCCGGCGGCGGCGTCCGCCGGTTCGAACAGATTGCTGACGCCGGTCGGCGGGCGCGTGTCCGTCTGCTGGGCGTCGAAGCCGGTGCGGGCCAGGTAGCGGTCCAGCAGAGCCGGGAAGAATCGGTTGGCCCAGACGGTGGCCAGGGTGGTGGCACCGACGTAGTACTGCTTGCGGCGCGGATGGTCGGCGGCGTACACGACACCGCGGGCGGCGACCTCCGGCTGGTAGATCGGCGGGACGGGCTGGGGGTGCTTGGACAGCCGGCTGGTCACCCAGGAGAACTGCGGGGTGTTGACGGCCGGCATCTGGGCGATCGTGATGTGCACGTTGCTGCCGCGGTGCAGCAGTTCGGTGCGCAGCGAGGAGGTGAAGCCGTTGATGGCGTGCTTGGCTCCGCAGTACACCGACTGCAGCGGTACCGACCGCTCCCCCAGCGCGGAGCCGACCTGCACGATCGTGCCGCGGTCGCGGGGCAGCATCCGCTTCAGCGCGCTCCGGGTGCCGTTGACGAAGCCGAGGTACGTCACCTCGGTGGCCCGCCGGTACTCCTCGGCGGTGATCTCCTCGAAGGGCGCGAAGACGGTGCTGAAGGCACAGTTGATCCAGACGTCGATGGGGCCGAACCGTTCCTCGGCGGCCGCGGCGGCGGCCTCCACCTGGTCGGGGTCGGCCACGTCGGTCTCCTGCACCAGCGCCCGTCCGCCCAGGGACTCGACTTCCTCGGCGGCCGCGTCCAGTCCGGCCCGGCCCCGGGCCACGAGGACGATGTCGGCGCCTCGGCCGGCGTACAGGCGGGCGGTGGCCCGGCCGATACCGGCGCTGGCGCCGGTGATGACGACGGTCTCGGTCATGGGGTTCAGCTCCCTGCGTGGCGGTGTGCGGGGTCGTGGGCGAGGCGGGCGGCGGTCTCCAGCAGCACGGCGTGGACGAACGCCTGTGGGATGTTGCCGCGCAACTGCCGCTGGGCGATGTCGAATTCCTCGGCGTAGAGTCCGGACGCTCCGCAGGCACCGCGGTTGCGTTCGAACCAGCGGTGCGCCTCGACGGCGTTGCCCTGCTCGTGCTCGGCCAGCGCCATGAGGAAGCCGCACAGCAGGAAGGCGCCCTCGGCCTCCTGCAGCGGCCTGTCGTCGTGGCGGAACCGGTAGATGAAGTGGTCCTGGGTCAGGTGCTCGCGGCAGGCGGCCAGGGTCGCTCGGGTGCGCGGGTCGTCGGCGGGCAGGGCGCCGCGCAGCGCGGGCAGCAGCAGGGCCGCGTCCACCGCGGTGTCGTCGGGGGTGCGCTGCCAGTGCCCGTCGGGGTGCACGCTGGTGGCCGCGGTGTCGGCGAACAGTGTGTCGGCGAGGTCGGTGCAGGTGCGGGCGAGCGGCCGGCGCGGTGCCGCGTCGGCCAGGGCGCGCAGCCCGGCGACGCAGGTGAGGCGGCTGTGCGTCCAGGGCCTGTCGTCGAGTTCCCAGATGCCCGCGTCCGGCTCGCGCCACCTCTCGGCGATGGCCCTGACCGCGATCTCGGCGGCTTTCCAGCCGTCGCCGTCGAGCCGGCCGTGGCGTTCGGCGGCGGCGAACAGCAGGAGCGCCTCGCCGAAGCAGTCCAGCTGGAACTGCTTCTCGACGCGGTTGCCGATCCGGCTGGAGCCGCCCGGGTAGCCCGGCAGGTCGAGTTCGTACTGGTCCGGTACGGGGCCACCGTGCACGGTGTAGGCGGGCGTCAGACGCGGGCCGTCGGCGAGCAGGCGGGCGCCCACGAACCGGACGGCGGGGTCCAGGAGGCCGGGGGCGCCGACCGCGGCCGCGGCCTGCCCGGCATAGCTCTGGTCACGGATCCAGACGTAGCGGTAGTCGTAGTTGCGGCCGGCCTCGGCGCGTTCGGGCAGGCTGGTCGTGGCGGCGGCCACCATGCCGCCGCTGTGGGCGGTCAGGCCGCGCAGGACGGCGTAGGAGCGGCGTGCGTCGCCGGGAGCGGCGGTGTGCTCGAGCCCCGGCACGGTCCGCTGCCAGGCCCGCTCCGTGTCGGCCCAGGCCCGCTCGGCCACGGGCGCATCGTGCGGCAGCGGCGCGTCGGAGCACTCCAGGACCAGGTCGTGGATCTCGCCGGACTCGAGCCGCAGGTCGGCGGTCAGTCCCTCGGCGCTGACGACAGCCGACGGAGCACCCTGCCAGCGCAGCCTGTAGCGGCCGGTGTCGAGGTGCCAGAGGCCGTCGTCGGAGCGGTGCGTGGACCGCACGGGGGCGCGGCCGTAGTCGGCACGCGGATCGAGGACGACCCTGACGCGGGCGCTCCCGTGCACGGCGCACAGCCTGCGCAGCAGGACCAGCCGGTGGGCGTCGCCGGGGAAGGCCAGGGCCTCCCGGCATTCGACCACGCCGTCGGTGGTGACCCAGCGGCTGCGCCAGATCAGCGTGCCTTCCTCGTAGTAGCCGCCGGGCACCCAGCGGCCGCGCGGGGTCACGGCGTAGACGCCCGCGCCGCCGATGAGGGAGGCGAAGACGGCGTCGTCGTGCCAGGTCGGCGCGCACAGCCAGTTCACGGCTCCGTCGGGTCCGATCAGCGCGCCGCGCTCCCCATCGGCGAGCAGCGCGTAGTCGTGCAGCGCGTGCGGCGGGAAGGGCGTGGTGGTGCTCATCGGTCGCCGTCTCCTGCGCTCACGCGGTCCGGTGCGCGGGTGGCGCCGGGATCGTGTGCGCCGCCGCACACGTGGGTGCCGACGCGCTCCACGGCGTGGCTCACTTGCGTCCTTCCGTGCCGGGCCGGTCCTCGCGGTGCCGGCCGCCGGGCAGGAACTCCTGGACCTTGGCCTTGAAGCCCTGGCGGACCATGCCCGTCCGGTCGCTGTCGCCCTTGAGGATCGAGGTCGCCGCCGCCTCGATCTGGTCGAGGGTGGCGTGCGGCGGGATCGGCGGGACGGCCGGGTCGGTGACGAAGTCCAGGACGCACGGTGTGTCCGAGGCCAGCGCGGCCTCCCAGGCGCCCCGGACGTCGTCGGGCTTCTCGACCCGGATGCCGTTGAGGCCGATCAGGCGGGCGAAGTCGGCGTAGGGGATGTCGGGGATCGACTGGGAGGGCAGGAACTGCGGGGCGCCGGCCATGGCGCGCATCTCCCAGGTGACCTGGTTGAGGTCCTGGTTGTTGAGGACGGCGACGATCAGGCGCGGGTCCTCCCATTCGCGGTAGTACTTGGCGACGGTGATCAGTTCGGCCATGCCGTTCATCTGCATCGCGCCGTCCCCCACCAGCGCGATCGCCGGGCGGTCACCGTGCGCGAACTTGGCGCCGATGACGTACGGCACGCCCGGTCCCATCGTGGCGAGGGTGCCGGAGAGCGAGCCCCGCATGGCGCCGCGCAGCTTGAGGTGGCGGGCGTACCAGTTGGCGGCGGAGCCGGAGTCGGAGGCGAGGATGACGTTGTCGGGCAGCAGGTCGTTGAGGGCGTGTGCCACGTACTCCGGGTTGATCGGGTCGGCGTCGACCTCGGCCCGCCGCTGCATGACCTCCCACCAGCGGGCGGTGTCCTTCTCGATCTTCTTGCGCCAGCCCTTGTTCTTGCCCGCCTTGAGCAGGGGCAGCAGCCGGGTCAGGGCCGCGCGGGCGTCACCGACCAGGTTGACCTCGAAGGGGTAGCGCATGCCGACCATGTGCGGGTCGATGTCGATCTGCACGGCCCGCGCCTGCCCGAACTCCGGCAGGAACTGCGTGTAGGGGAAGGAGGAGCCGATGACGAGGAGGGTGTCGCAGTCCGTCATCATCTCGTACGACGGCCGGGTGCCGAGGAGTCCGATGGAGCCGGTGACGTAGGGCAGGTCGTCGTCCAGGGCGTCCTTGCCGAGCAGCGCCTTGGCGACGCCCGCGCCGAGGCGTTCGGCGACCGCCATCACTTCCTGACGGGCGCCGCGGGCGCCCTGTCCCACCAGGATGGCGACCTTCTCGCCGGCGTTGAGGACCTCGGCGGCACGCGTGATGTCCTCGTCGCTGGGGACCGGCGCGTAGTGGGGCATGCCGAGGCTGGAGGGGACCATCTTGAAGGCGTGCTCGGGCGGCGAGTAGTCCAGTTCCTGCACATCGGCGGGGATGATGACGGCCGTGACGGACCGCCGTGCCATGGCGGTGCGCATCGCCCGGTCGAGCACGTTGGGCAGCTGCTCGGGGACGGTGACCATCTCGCAGAAGTCGGAGGCCACGTCCTTGTACAGGCTCAGCAGGTCGACCTCCTGCTGGTAGGAGCCGCCCATGGCGCTGCGGTTGGTCTGGCCGACGATCGCGACGACCGGGACGTGGTCGAGCTTGGCGTCGTACAGGCCGTTGAGCAGGTGGATGGCGCCGGGCCCGGAGGTGGCCGCGCAGACGCCGACCTTGCCGGAGAACTTGGCGTAGCCCACGGCCTCGAAGGCGGCCATCTCCTCGTGGCGGGCCTGGATGAACCGGGGGTTGTCGTCGGCGCGGCCCCAGGCCGCGAGCAGGCCGTTGATGCCGTCGCCGGGGTAGGCGAAGACATGCTCGACTCCCCAGTCACGCAGACGTTCGAGGACGTGGTCGGAGACCTTCATCGACATGTTCGAGGACCTTTCCGAAGAGTGTCGGCGCAGCACGCGGGGCCCTGGCCGGGTGGGCCGGTCAGCGGGTGCGCAGATGCTTGTAGGCGGTGCGTAGGGTCGCGGTGGCGGCCGATGCGGCGAGGGCCGCCGCGCCCGCGGTGACCGCCCACCGGGCGGTGCGCGAGGGCGGCGCGGGCCGTGTCGCCAGTCGTTCGGGCTCCCGGCTCGGCAGGTTCCCGTCGAGGCCTAGGGCAAGCGCCTCGGCCAGGTGCAGGGCCCGGCGGTCGGTGTCGCCCTGTTCGATCTGGGTGCGGCAGCTGAATCCGTCGGCGAGCACCAGGCTGCCGGGGGCCGCGGCCCGCACACCGGGCAGGACGCCCTGCTCGGCGATGGCCATGGAGACCTCGTGATGGCCGCGTTCGAAGCCGAAGTTGCCGGCCAGGCCGCAGCAGCCCTCGTCCAGGACGTCGGCGTCGATGCCCGCGCGGCGCATCAGTTCCCGGTCGGCGTCGAACTTCATGACGGCGTGCTGGTGGCAGTGCGTCTGCACGGTCGCCTGCCGGGTCAGCCGGGGCGGTCGCCAGCCGTCCGGTGCGTGGTGCACCAGTTGCTCGGCGAAGGTGCGGACCTGCCCGGCGAGCCGTTTGACGTCCTGGTCGGCCGGCATCAACTCGACGGCGTCGGCCCGGAACACCGCGGTGCAGGAGGGTTCGAGGCCGATGACCGGGGTGCCCGCCTCGAGGTAGGGGCGCAGCACGGCCAGGGTGCGCCGCAGCGTCTTCTGGGCGACGCCGAGCTGCCCGGTGGAGATCCACGTCAGGCCGCAGCAGACGGGCTCGGTGGGCACGGCGACCCGGAAACCGGCGTCCTCCAGGACCCGCACGGCCGAGATGGCGATGGAGGGGTGGAAGTAGGTGCTGAAGGTGTCGGGCCACAGCACCACCGTGCGCGGGTCCGCCGGGTCGGGCTGCTCCGCCCCGCGCTCATGCCACCACTGCAGGAAGGACTGGGGCGCGAACATCGGCGGCGTGCGCTCCTCGGCCACACCGGCGAGCCGCTTGCCCAGCGCGGACAGCACCGGCGCCTGCAGCAGGGTGTTGAGCAGACCGGGGGCCAGACGCGAGAGCCGGGCCCAGAGCGGCAGCCAGCCCAGGGAGTAGTGCGCGGCGGGCCGCAGACGCCCCTCGTAGTGGTGGGAGAGGAACTCGGCCTTGTAGGTGGCCATGTCGACGTTCACGGGGCAGTCAGACTTGCAGCCCTTGCAGGCCAGGCACAGATCGAGGGCGTCCTTGACCTCGGTGGAGCGCCAGCCCTCGGTGATCAGCGAGTCGTCGTGACCGCCGAGCATCTCGAACAGCAGCCGGGCACGCCCCCGCGTGGAGTGTTCCTCCTCCCTCGTGGCCCGGTACGACGGGCACATCACGCCACCGGAGTGACTGCGGCAGTTGCCGATGCCGACGCAGCGCATCACCGCGCGGGTGAAGGAGTGCTCGTCCTCGGGATACTGGAAGTGGGTCTCAGGGCTGGCCGGCCGCCAGGTGGGGCCGAGGCGCAGCTGCCCGTCGACCGGGTTGGGGTCGACGACCTTGCCGGGGTTCATCCGGTTACCCGGGTCGAACACCCGCTTGACTTCGCCGAAGGCGGTCACCAGCCGTTCGCCGAACATGCGGGTCAGCAGTTCGCCGCGGGACTGGCCGTCGCCGTGCTCGCCCGACAGGGACCCTCCGTAGGAGGCGACGAGGTCGGCGGCCCGCTCGACGAAACGGCGGTAGCGGGCGACGCCGTCGGCGGTCTTCAGCCCGAAGGGGATACGGGTGTGCACGCACCCCTGCCCGAAGTGCCCGTACAGGGACGGGTGGTCGTAGTCGAACTCCTCGAACAGCGCCTTCAGGTCCCGCAGATAGTCGCCCAGCCGCTCCGGCGGTACGGCGGAGTCCTCCCAGCCCTCCCAGGTCTCCCGTCCGTCCGGTGGCCGCGCGGTGACACCGAGCCCGGCCTCGCGGGCTTTCAGCATCTTGTCCTCGCGCGCCGGATCGTCGGAGAACGCCACCCGGGGGTCCTTCTCGTCGCGGCCGACGGCGCGCAGCAGTGCGTGGGCCTGCTCGTCGACGTCCTCCTGGCTGTCACCGCTGAACTGCACCATCAGCCAGCTGTCGCCTTCGGGAAGCACCTTGAGGGAGTCGAGGTAGGCGCCCTCCTCCCGCATCAGCTGCGCCATCCGGCCGTCCAGCGCCTCGAGTTGGCTGGGCGAGCAGTGCTCCAGCAGGTGGGACACGTCGTCGGCGGCAGCGCAGATGTCGTCGTAACCGAGGACCAGCAGCGACTGGTACGGCGGCACGGGCACGAGATCCAGTTCCGCGCGCAGGACGGTGACCAGGGTGCCCTCGCTGCCGACGAGCGCCTTGGCCAGGTCGAAGCCGTTCTCGGGCAGCAGGGAGTCGAGGTTGTATCCGGACACGCGGCGCGGGATCTTCGGGAAGCCGCGGCGGATGTCGGCGAGGTACTCGGTGACGACACGGTCCAGGCCGGCGTAGATCTCGGCCATCCGACCGCCCTCGGCGGCGATCCTCGCCCGCTCGGCCTCGGACGTCGGACCCACCCACGTGCGCAGTCCGTCGTAGGTGAGGATCTCCAGCCGGCGTACGTTGTCCACCGTCTTGCCGTAGGCCTGCGCGGACGCGCCGCACGAGTTGTTGCCGATCATGCCGCCCAGCGCGCAGTGGCTGTGCGTGGAGGGCTTGGGTCCGAACTGCAGCGGGTGATCGGAGAGAAGCCGGTTGAGTTCGTCCAGGACGATGCCCGGTTCGACCACACAGGTGCGGGCGTCGGGGTCCACGGAGACCAGGCGGTGGCAGTACTTCGTCCAGTCGATGACCACCGCCGTGTTGGTGGACTGCCCGGCCAGGCTGGTGCCGCCGCCGCGGGAGAGGACCGGTGCACCGAAGCGCGCGCACACCTCGACCGCCTGCGCGCCCGCCTCGACGGAACGGGGGACGACGACGCCGATCGGCACCTGACGGTAGTTGGAGCCGTCGGTGACATAGGCGCCTCTGCTCCCGGCGTCGAACCGCACCTCGGCGTCCACGGTCTCCCGCAGCGCCGCCTCGAGTCCGGTGACGTCCAGGGCGGAGACATCGAGGGGGGTTGTGTCGGTCATCAGGAGTGTCCGCCTTCCTGCAATGCAACGTCGCACATGGGACAGAGGGCCTTGGCGGACCTCTGTCCGCTGCCGCTGCATGCGGGTACCCGCTCTTGCAGTATGCAAAGGTCCCTGTCGCCGCGCGCGTCGAGGACGGCGGCGTGATGACGGCGGCTGCGCCCCGGCCAACGCCTGACCTGCGGCAGCTCGGTCACGTCGGCCGGCTCCTCCTCCCCCGTCGGTCGCGCACAGGTGGAGGACCACCAACCAGTTCCGGGCCTTCGACCTGGGCGTCACCGCGCGGGTGCGGCCCGTCAGGCGAACCAGCCCTCCACGCCCGCGATCAGGTGCATGTTCCCGGAGTGGTTGGATTGGGTCACCTCGCCGTCGACTACGGGGACCCTCACCCCGCTCGCCGGTACTCCCTTGACACCCGTCACCTGCAACGGCTCGCTCGCCGGCCCGGGCGGCGCCGTCCGTCACTTCCGAGCGGCCGCGTCCACCACGGACGGATTCTCTCCGGTCAGCTCGGCGACACGGTGCGGAGGCACGCCTGCGGCCAGGGCCCGGGTGAGCAACCTGTCACGGCCGTCGGTGCAGTCGCGGTAGGCGAGCAGCTCGTCCTCCAGCGCCGCCAAGGATTCGGGCGCCGAACGGTGGCGCAGCCGGCTCAGCTCCTCGTCGGTGAGCGGCACGGGCAGCCGTTCCGCGTCCTGCGGGATCGACCCCGTCTCCTCCGGGGGCAGCAACCGCAGCTGCGGCGACGTCGCGGTCACGTCGTGAGCCGCGAGCCAGGCGCCGACCGCCGATGTGTCCATGCACGACAGGTCACCGAGCGCGGTCGGCGGCACGCCCAGGTGCGCGGTCGTCTCGTCCACGAGAAACAGGTAGGCGTCGTCGGTCATGTTCAGCTCCTCCTCACGGCTCCTCAGCCGCTCGCCGTGCCCTCTACCCCGTCTCGGCCCGCGTAGCGCAACCCTCCCCATCACGTCCCCCCTCGGGCGCGATCCGCAGGCCGATCGAGGAGGCCCCGTCGGCGCCCGTCGCGGACACCGGCAGCTTGACCATCGTGGACGAGGATCGCCACCCGATGCGTGCCGGAGCCCACAGGCCCATCCTGAGGTGACCGGATCCGAGTGGTTCACGGCCCGACCGAGGCGGCGCCGGGGCCCCGTGGCCGACACCGTGGACAAAGGACGCACGTCCCACTCGTCGCCTATCGCATCGGAAAGCACGGACATCATGACCGACAGCCTCGCGGGGGTGCGCCGGACCTCCGGCCTCATCGGCGCCGCCCACGCGCAGAGGTTCCTCTCGACCGTGGCTTCTCGGTCTTTGAGGCCGTCGACGAATGACTGCGGGAATTCCTTCTGCAGAGCCGCTCACGTGTCCGTGTCCAGCCTCCGTCATCCATGTGCCAGGGCCCACGGGCCTGGAAAGGGAATGCTCGTGCAAGCCATCACCGTCCGGGACCGCGAGGCAGGGGTCAGGGGGCTGACCCTCGATGACCTCCCCCATCCCCACACCGCCGAGAACGACGTCATCGTGCGCGTGCACGCCGCGGGCTTCACCCGAGGAGAACTCGACTGGCCCGCCACCTGGACCGACCGCGCAGGACACGACCGCACCCCGAGCGTGCCCGGACACGAGGTCTCGGGGGTGGTGGCGGAACTCGGCTTCGGCACGACCGGCCTCACCGTCGGACAGCGGGTCTTCGGGCTGACCGACTGGGCCCGCAACGGGTCGCTCGCCGAGTACGTCGCCGTGGAAGCCCGCAATCTGGCCCCGCTCCCCGCCGACGTCGACCACACGGTGGCCGCCGCACTGCCGATCTCCGGGCTGACCGCCTGGCAGGGCCTGTTCGACCATGCCCGGCTCGCCACCGGCCAGTCCGTCCTGATCCACGGCGCAGCCGGCGCGGTCGGCTCGATCGCCGTCCAGCTCGCTGTCGAAGCGGGCGCCCGGGTGATCGGCGCGGGCCGCTCTGCCGATCGGGAGACGGTCCTCGAACTGGGGGCCCATGCGTTCCTCGACCTGGAGGCCGACCGGTTCGAGGAGGCCGGCCAGGTCGACGTCGTGTTCGACGTCATTGGCGGCGAGATCCTCGACCGCTCGGCCACCCTCGTGCGCCCCGGCGGCACGCTGGTCACCATCGCCCAGCCGCCCACCGTGCGCCCCGACGACGGGCAGGCCGTCTTCTTCGTCGTGGAACCCGACCGCGCACGCCTCGCCGACCTCGCCCAGCGAGTGCGGGACGGCAGGCTCCGGGTCCGGGTCGGAGCGGTTCGGCCGCTGGCCGAGGCAGTCGCCGCCTTCACCACACGAGAGCGCATTCCCGGCCGCACGATCATCCGCGTCACCGAGGACTGAGCGTGAGAGAGCGTTGCCCGACGAGCAGCAGCTCAGCTCGGTGCGTGCGGTGCCGGGGGCCGGGCGCAGCACCGGTGTTCGTTGTCGGCGGGCGCAGCGCCATGTCCGTGGAGCCATGTACCCACAGATTCGGAGACCCGCGAGCCCTCTGAGGGGAACCGCGGCGGGAAGGTGCAGGGCTCAGCGGCGGACGATCGTGGGGTCAGCCACTCGCCGGTCGGTCGACGAGGTGCCGCTGGAGCCAGTCGGCGGCCGCGCGGCGGAACAGGCGGCGGTTGTCGGCGCGCAGGAAGTCGTGGCCCTCGTTGCGCAGCGTGAGCAGTTCGGCCGCCCGGCCGCGTTCCCGCGCCGCCCGCACGAACTGCTCCGATTCCCGCGGCGGGACATTGGTGTCGTGCTCCCCGTGCACGGCGAGCACGGGGACGCGCAGCGCGTCGATCCGGGTCATGGGCGACAGCGAGCGCAGCAGCTCGCTGTCCCGCTCCGGATGCCCGTACTTGTGAGCCGCGGACTGCGCGATCCACGGTTCCGTGCCCTCGAAGAACGTCGCGAAGTCGGACATGCCGCAGACCGCCACCCCGGTGCGGAACAGGTCGGGGTGCCAGACGAGTGAGGCGAAGGTGAGGTAGCCGCCGTACGAGCGGCCCATCACCGCGAGCCGTGCGGGATCGGCGGGGCCCGCCAGGACGGCGTGGGCGGCGCAGTCGGCCACGTCGTCCAGTGCGGCGAACCGGCCCCGGCCCAGGTCGGCGTCCACGAACGACCGTCCGTGCCCGGAGGAGCCGCGCACGTCGGGTGCGAAGATGTCGAGCCCGCGTCCGAGGATC
Source organism: Streptomyces sp. NPDC049915 (assembly GCF_040656475.1). Lineage (NCBI taxonomy): Bacteria > Bacillati > Actinomycetota > Actinomycetes > Kitasatosporales > Streptomycetaceae > Streptomyces > Streptomyces sp. NPDC049915. Next base: position 185,075 of record NZ_JBFAMH010000003.1, on the reverse strand, counting down.
TCGTGGTACAGGGGGTTGAAGACGGGGCGTTCCTGTTCCTCGGGGCCGCCGTGCAGGTGGATCACGCAGGGAGCGGGTTCGCCGGGGCCGCGGCCCGGCGCGCGGTAGTACCAGCCGTGCAACGCCAGCCCGTCCCGTGCGGTCACCCCGACCGGAACCGGCCGCACCGGCGAGCGGCCCGGCGGCACCGCGTCCTCGTCCCGCGACGACCACGGCGTCCGGACCAGCTCGACACCGAAGGACAGCCACCAGACACCGGGGCGGCGCTGCGATCCGGACAGCGCGAGCAGCAGTCGTCCCCGGCCGGCGCCGACGATGCGGGTGACCACTTCGTGCGGCAGCGGCACGGGACGGGGTGCGCCGACACCGTCCGTGGGCGTACCGGAGGCAGGCAGGTCGACGATCTCCGTCTCGCTCGCGCCCCGGACGTTCCAGGCCAGTACCGCGGTGTGGCCGTCGTCGGCGAAGGCGAGCAGTTCCAGTTCGCTGCCCGCTCGCTCCACCGCGACGGACCAGTCCCCGGGGCGGCCCTCGTCGTCGAGTCGTGCGGCGATCAGGGCCGCGAACTCGCGTTCGGCGTCACTGCGCAGCCACAGGGTGTCCGCCTGGGGGGAGAACCGGCCGATCCACGGATCGCCGTCGGCCACGGGCACCACGCACGTCGTGGTGAGATCGGTCGTGCGGACCACGACGGCCTCGCGCCGTCCGCGCGGGCCGCGGCGCAGGAGCGCGAGGCCGCCGTCGGGGCTGAGGTCGCACACGCGCAGCGTCGCCGCGTCCTGCTCGGTGGCCAGCAGGACGGGGGCGGCCGCGCCGTCGGGGTCGATCAGGTAGGCCGACAGCCCGTCGCCGAATCCGGCGGTCGCGGTGAACCGGAGGTGCCGTGGATCGTCCTGGGCGGACGCCGCCCGGCCGTAGGGCGCGGTGGTGAGCAGGGCGGCGATGCGGCTGCTCCGCGGTTCGGCGGGCACCGGGGCATCGGCTCGCGGCGTCGGCCTCGGTTCCGTCGTGGTGAGCGGGATCGGTCCGAGGAGTACGGCGTCGCCGCCGCGACCCGACCAGCCGGGCGGCAGGCCGCTGCCGGGGCCGCCGTGTCCGACGGCTGCCGGGGCGGCCGCGTCCACGGGCGGGCCGGTCGGGACGGCCACCGTGACCGCGACGGCCGATCCGTCGTGCGCCCAGCAGCCGAGGTAGGCCGTGGTGCCGGGCTCGGCTCCGGCCAGGATGCGGCGGTCGGTGCCGTCGGGGCGCACGCACAGCACCCGTGAGTGCTCTCCGCCGCCGGGGGCGGTGGTGTAGGCGATCCAGCGGCCGTCGGGCGACCAGGAGACCTCGCGGACGGGGTCGGGTCCGGCGTCGAGGAGCCGCACCTCACCGCCGTCGACGGGCCCGGCCCACAACTGGGGTACGCCTCCCCGGTCGCAGATGAAGGCCACCTGCGCTCCGGCGGGGTCGGCCGACGGGTACCAGCAGCCGTGTGCGGTGAGCCGTGTCGTGCCCTCGCGGGGGCCCGAGGCGTCGGTGAGGGGGATGTGGGCGGGGGCGGCGTGCGGGACGCCTCGCCCGTCCGGGTCCAGCGCGGCGTGCGGGATGCGACGCACTTCCGGGTCCAGGGCGGCATGCGGGACGGGCCGCACGTCCGGATCCGTGAAGGCCGGGGGGAGCACCTGCCCGTCCGGGTCCGCCGCAGCTCCCCAGGGGCTGCGCGCCGACAACAGATCCGTGCGTCGCTGGGCGGCCGCCGCGTCGGTGCCGTCCGCGCCGGAGCTGATGCGTTCGCCCGTCATATTCCGTGCGTCTGAAGCCATGTCTCCAGCAGAGCCACCTGCCACAGGGCGTTCGCCCCGCGCTTGGTCCGGTGTTCTTCGGGTGCCGCCAGCAGTTCGGCGACGTACGCGTCCTGGAAGAGTCCGCGCTGCCGCGCCTGAGGAGCCTGGAGGGTGTCGCGGACCCGCTCCAGGACGGGCCCGGCCATATGGGTGATCGCCGGGACGGGGAAGTATCCCTTGGGCCGGTCGATCACGTCGTGGGGCAGCAGTTTGCGGCCCGCTTCCTTCAGTACGCCCTTGCCGCCGTCGGCGAGCTTCAGCTCCGGCGGGCAGGCCGCCGCCAGTTCCACGAGTTCATGGTCCAGGAAGGGCACGCGGGCCTCCAGGCCCCAGTCCATGGTCATGTTGTCGACCCGTTTCACCGGATCGTCGACGAGCATGACGTGCGTGTCCAGTCGCAGGGCGGCGTCGAGCGCCGTGTCCGCGCCCGGCGCCGCCATGTGATCCGTGACGAAGCGGCCGGAGACGTCGTCCGGCGGGAGCATGTCGGGTTGCAGGATGCGGGCGAGGTCGGCGTGCGGCCGGTCGAAGTAGGTCTCCGCGTACCGGTCGGCCGCCCCGGCCCGGTCGGCGGCGGCCAGCTGCGGATACCAGTGGTAGCCGGCGAAGACCTCGTCCGCTCCCTGCCCGCTCTGGACGACCTTCACCTCCTTGGCCACCTGTTCGGACAGCAGGTGGAACGCGACGACGTCGTGGCTGATCATCGGCTCGCTCATCGCCGCGATCGCCCCGTCGAGGGCGGTCGAGACCCGCTCGGAGGGCACGCGCAGCCGGTGGTGGTCGGTGGCGAACTCCCGGGCGATGAGATCGGAGTAGGGGAACTCGTCCCCGTCGGTGCCGCCCTCCGAGTCGAAGCCCACGCTGAACGTCGCCAGGTCCCGCTGTCCCTCGTCGGCCAGCAGCGCGACGATCAGGCTCGAGTCCAGGCCGCCGGAGAGCAGGACCCCGACCGGCACATCGGCGACCATCCGCCTGCGTACGGCGGTGCGCAGGGCGTCGAGCACCGCGTCCCGCCATTCGTCCGGCCCCATGTCCGCGTACTCGGGGCGGCGGGTGTACGACGGCTGCCAGTAGCGGTGGTCGCGGTGGCTGCCGTCCGGCTCGACCACCCGCACGGTGGCCGGCGGCAGCTTGCGCACACCGTTGAGCACGGTGTGGGGCGCCGCCACCGTGGCGTGCCAGCTGAGGTACTGGTGAACGGCCACGGGATCCAGCGAGGTGTCGACGTCACCGGCCGCGAGCAGGGCCGGGAGCGACGAGGCGAACCGCAGGCGTCCGGGCGTCTCGGCGAGATACAGCGGCTTGATGCCCAGCCGGTCACGTCCCAGGATCAGACGGCCGGTCCGGTGCTCGGCGAGCGCGAAGGCGAACATCCCGTGGAAATGGTCGACGCAGGCGGTCCCCCACTGCCGGTACGCCTTCAGGATGACCTCGGTGTCGGAGGTCGACTCGAATCGGTGACCGAGGCCGAGCAGCTCTTCGCGCAGCTGCCGGTAGTTGTAGATGCATCCGTTGAAGACGGCGGTGACCTGCTGCTCGGCGTCGGTCATCGGCTGGGCGCCGAGCTCCGACAGGTCGATGATCTTCAGTCGCCGGTGGGCCAGCGCCACCGGGCCCTGCGACCACACCCCCCGGCCGTCGGGGCCACGGGCGGCGAGCCGGTCACTCATGCGCCGGACGGCCGCGAGATCGGGCCGTTCGCCGTCGAACCGTATTTCTCCGCTCAGGCCGCACATCACGCACCACCTCCCCGGCGTGCGATCAGTACCTGGGCCTGGGTGGTCGACATGTACTGCTTCTCCTCACACGACGCACGATTACGGACCACCCAACCCAGGGTTCCCAGGTGACCGGCGACTACGCATCCGCCGCTCTCGTGACATCGACAAGCCGCAAGGGAGCAGAGCCGCAAGTGAGCAAGGGAGACAGAAGAGACGCTTCAGCATGAAATGGTCGAAAGAGAAATAAAAGCCGGAAAATCCGATTCCGGCGCAGCGCCTGGGTACCCGCCGCAGTCTGGCCAACCATTAATCGTCCCGAGGTGAGAAAACAATGGCAACCACTCCCCGGCCGTCCATGGAGACGCACCCGGACATCGTCGAGATGCGTCAGCGCCATGAGATGGCCGAGCGCGCCACCAGCACACCACAGGGGCAGGCCCTCGGCACGTTGGCCTTCCTCACCGGCATCTACCTGGCGGCGTCCCCGTGGATCACCGGGTTCAACGGACTGTCCACCCTGGCCGTCACCAACCTGCTCGTCGGACTCGCCTACGCCCTGCTCATGAGCGGCGGGTTCGGCCGGGCCTACGAGCGCACCCACAGCATGGCGTGGGGAGCCTGCGCCCTGGGTCTGTGGACGATCGTCGCACCGTGGGTGGTGGCGGGCGATGTCAGCACGACCAAGACCATCGTCAACAACGTCATCACGGGCGCGCTCGCCGCTCTCCTCGCGGCCGCCGCCAGCGCGGCGAGCCGCGCGGCGGAGTCGCCGAACGCCCGTCGCGGCATGTCGGCTCCGTTCACACCCGGCCAGGGCTGAGCCGCTCACGGCCGAGAACCGGCTGGACCACCACTCGGTGGTCCAGCCGGTCGTGTGAGCGCCTCACGCGTCCGTGGGCGACTCCTGATCGAACGACGCGTGCATCCGCCGGGTGTGGTCCACGTGCCGTTCGGGGCCGGTCAACCGCACCGTCGCCGTCAGGCGTGTGTCGGTGCTGGAGGCCGCCAGCCTCAGCTGGAGCACACCGGGTTCCACGATGCGCCGTCCGTCGCGGCCGGTGAAGGAGGCGAGGTCGGCCGGGACGGTGACGCGCAGCCGGCGGGACTCGGCGGGGGCGAGCGGGACGCGCGCGTATCCGATGAGCCGCTGCACCGGCTGGACGACGGAGGCGACCGGGTCGTGCAGATACAGCTGGACGACTTCGGTGCCGTGCCGCTGCCCCGTGTTGCGCACGGTGAACGCCAGGGAGAACTCCCCGCCGGTGTCCGCCTCGCTCGTCTCCACCGTCAGTTCCTGCCAGTGGAAGGACGTGTACGACAGGCCGTGTCCGAAGGCGAACGCCGCGGTGGGATCGACGTTGGACACGTCGCTGGCCTGGGCGAGCCGCGCGCCGAGATAGGTGGCGGGCTGGGTGCCGGTGCCGCGGGGCACGCTGACGGGCAGCCGTCCGCAAGGATCGGTCCGGCCGCTCAGCACGCCGGCGATGGCGGTGGTTCCCTCGGCTCCGGGGAAGAAGGACTGCACGATCGCGGCGGCTTCGTCCGCTGCCCGGCCCAGGGCGTAGGGCCGGCCGGCGAGCAGGACCGTCACCACCGGCGTGCCGCTGTCGAGCAGCGCGTCGAGCAGGTGCTGCTGGACTCCGGGCAGGGCCAGCGACTCGACGTCGCAGCCCTCGCCGCTGGTGCCCCGGCCGAAGAGGCCGGCACGGTCGCCGAGCGCCGCGATCACGACGTCGGCCTCACCCGCGGCGCGCACGGCTTCGGCGATGCCGCAGACGTCGCCGTCGTCGACGCCGGTGCCCCGTACGACGGTGATCTCGGCCTCGGGGAACTCGCGGCGCACGGCGTCGTGCAGCGTGGGCAGGTCGATGCCGGGCGGTGTGTCGGGGTGATGCACGCCGACGTGCTGGGGGAAGGAGTAGCAGCCCAGCACGGCCGCGGGCTCGTCGGCGTTGGGCCCGACGAGGGCGATGCGGCGCGGTGCGGTCAGGGGCAGGGTGCCGTCGTTGGCGAGCAGGACGACCGCTTCCTCGGCCACCGCACGGGCCAGCTCACGGTTCGCGGACGAGTCCAGGTCGACGGTGCCGCGCAGGGCGTCAGGGGCGTCGAGGGCCACGCCGTCGAGCGCGGCCGGGACCGGGCTCCAGTCAGCGTCGAGCAGACCGAGCCGCGCCTTCTGGGCGAGCACGCGGCGCAGGGCGCGGTCGATGAGTGACTCCGGTACCCGGCCCGCCGTGACGGCCTCGACGAGCGGGGCGCCGAAGGTCTTCACGGTGGGCAGTTCGACGTCGACACCGGCGCGCAGGGCCGTGCCGGCCGCTTCGGACCAGTCGCCCGCGACGCCGTGGAGGATGTTGAGGAAGGCGATGCCGAAGTAGTCGGCGACGACCGTGCCGTCGAAGCCCCACCTCTCGCGCAACAGCCCGGTGAGAAGGTCCTCGTCGGCGGCGGACGGCAGGCCGTCGGTGTCGGTGTAGGCGTGCATGACGGAGCCTGCCGCGCCCTCGGTCAGGGCCATCTCGAAGGGCGGCAGGACGATGTCGGCGCGTTCGCGCGGGCCCATGCCCACCGGTGCGAGGTTGCGTCCGGCGCGCGAGGCGGAGTAACCGGCGAAGTGCTTGAGGGTGGCGACGACGCCGGCGGACTGCAGGCCCTGGACGTAGGCGGTGCCGATGCTGCCGACGAGGTAGGGGTCCTCGCCGATGGTCTCCTCGACGCGTCCCCAGCGGGCGTCGCGCACCACGTCCAGCACCGGTGCGAGGCCCTGGTGGACGCCGACGGAGCGCATGTCGCGGCCGATGGCGGCGGCCATACGGCGGATCAGGCCGGGGTCGAACGTGGCACCCCAGGACAGCGGGACGGGATAGGCGGTGGCGCCCCAGGTGGCGAACCCGGCCAGGCACTCCTCGTGCGCCAGGGCGGGAATACCGAAGCGGTTTCCGGCGGTGATCCGGGCCTGGGTGCGCAGCAGGGACAGCGCGCCGAGTGCCGGGTCGACGGGAGCGGTACCGAAGGGGCGGGTGAGCTGTCCCAGGCCGGCCGGCAGGAGAGCGTCGAGGTCGACCGCCTCCTCCATGTCGTGCTGGTGGGGGGCGACTTCGCCGCCCTCGTCGGAGGCGCCGACCCAGACGCCGTACAGCTGGGCGATCTTCTCCTGCAGGGTCATGGCCTCGATCAGGGCGGACACACGGGTGCCGAGGTCCTGGGCGGGGTCGTTCCAGAGGGGGACTTCAGGGGTGGTCTCTACGGCCACGTTGGCGGTCACTTTCCTCCCACGCCCATCAGGCCCTGGACGAGGGCCCGGCGGGCGAACAGGTAGACGAGCAGGACGGGCACCATGGACAGCGTCACCGCGCCGAGCAGGCCGGGGATGTCGACGCCGTGTTCGGTCTGGAAGTTGTACAGACCGAGGGTGATCACCTTGGTGTTGTCGGACTGGGTCAGGACGAGCGGGAACAGGAAGCCGTTCCACGCCTGGAGCGCCGAGAACACCACGATGGTGGACAGGCCGCCCCGGCAGAGCGGAACGACGAGCTGGAAGAACATCCGGCGCGGGGTCGCGCCGTCCACCGTCATGGCCTCGAACAGCTCCGGGGAGATGTCACGCATGGCCCCGCTGAGGATGAGCGCCGACATCGGCAGGCAGAACGCGGCGGTGGGCAGGATCACCCCGAGCAGGTTGTCGTACAGGCCCGCCTCGCTGATCAGGTAGAACATCGGGACGATGACGGCCTGGGCGGGGATGGCCAGGCCCAGCAGGAAGAGCCGGAAGACGTGTGAGGTGACGCGGCTGCGGCTGCGCACGATCGCGTAGGCCAGCGGCGGCACGAGCAGCAGGACGACGGCGACCACGCAGACGGTCACGACGATGGTGTTGACGAAGTACCGGCCGAACCCGGAGTCGAATGCCCCGGTGTAGTTGTCCAGGGTGAAGTCGCCGGGGAAGGAGACCGGTCCGTTCTTCGCGTAGTCCTGCCGGGTGCGCAGCGTCGCCGACAGCATCACGTACAGCGGCAGGCCCACCAGGACCAGCCAGAGAATCGAGCCCGCGCCGGCGAGGTAGTGGGGGCGTCGCCTCATGACACGCCCTCCATGGTGCTGCGCATCTTGTCGTAGCCGGAGACGCGGACGACGATCAGCGAGACGACCGTGGCCGCGACGACCAGGCACAGGGCGATGGCCGAGCCGGCGCCGAAGTCGAAGCCCTTGAAGGCCTTTTGGTACATGTAGTAGGCGCTGATCGTGGTGTCGCTGCCCGGCCCGCCCTGGGTGAGGATGAGGACCGTCTCGAAGGTGGTGAGACCGCCGACGATCATCAGGATCATCGAGGTGATGATCGAGGTCCGCAGTTGCGGCAGGGTGATGTGGAAGAACTGGCGGTAGCGCCCCGCTCCGTCGATCGCGGCCGCCTGGTACAGCACCTGCGGGACGGCGCGGGCGGCGCCCTGGTAGATCAGGGTGTGGAACGGGGTGAACTGCCAGGTGGAGACGAACGCCAGGACCCCGATGGCCGTGACCTGCTTGCCGAACAGGTTCCCGTCGCCGAACAGCCAGGTCATGTGGGCGGGGATGCCGAAGTTCGGGTCGAGCAGCGCCCGCCAGAGCACGGAGACGGCGGTCGAGGACAGCAGCAGCGGGACGAAGTAGATCGCCGACAGCACGGCGCGGTTGCGCTGGTGTCCGGCCGCCCACACGCCGAGCACGATGCTCAGCGGGGTCTGCAGGGCCACGCCCAGAGCGGTGAGCAGCAGGGTGAGCCAGATGCTCTTGATCATCACGGGGTCGTCGAGGATGCGGGACCAGTTGTCCGTGCCGACGAACTCCGGTGAGCCGAGGCCGTTCCAGCTCATGAAGGACAGCACCGCCACCATGATCAGCGGGGCGATGGCGAAGAGGGCGAAGAACACCGTGGCGGGCAGGGCCCACAGGAAGCCCGGGCGGGTGCCGTGGGCGGCGGCGGAGGCCTCCGGTCGCCGCCGGGCCTTGCGGGCGGTCTCGGCGGCGGACGGAGCGCTCGCGGTCTGTGTGGTCATGAGCGCGTTCACTCGGTCGGGAGGGCCTGCATGGCCTTGATGAAGCCGTCCGCGTCGAGCTGCCCGTTGAAGAACTGCTGGACCGCCTGGTGGATCGGCGTGATCGCGGACGGCGGGTACGCCTGGTCCCAGGACAGCTGGAACGAGGTGGCCTTGGCGACCAGGTCGTACTGGAAGCGGGAGTACGCGGGGCTGGCCGAGGTGCCGAGGAACTGCGGGGTGTTGGTGGTGGTCGGCAGGTTGCCGATGGCCAGCTGGGCCTTGACGAACTCGTCGGAGTACATGAGCTTCAGGAACGCGGCGACGGCCTCGGGGTGCTTGGTCTTCTTCAGCACCGAGTAGAAGTTGTTGGTGTTGCCGACGACGTTGCCCGCATCGCCCTTGCCGCCGGGGATCGTCGGGAAGGTGGTGTAGCCCAGGCCCTGGTCGGCGAAGTCCTTGGCGTCCTGCTGCTGTTGGGCGTAGTACCAGGAGCCCATCAGCTCAAAGCCGGCCTTGCCGGAGGCCACGAGCGCCGGGGAGGCGCCGTTGGTGTACTTCACCGAGTCGTAGTTGGTGCCGAAGGCTCCGGCGTCGACGAGCTGCTTGAGCATGCCGAGCGCCTTCTTGCTGTCCGGGCTCGCCCAGGCGTCCTTGTCCCCGTCGAGGGCCTTCTGGAAGAGCCCGGGTCCGGCGACGCGGTCGTAGACGTATTCGAACCACATCAGGGTCGGCCACTGGTCGCCGCCGCCGAGGGCGATCGGCGTGACGCCCTCGCTCTTCAGCTTCCCTACGGCGTCGAGGAGTTCGTCCCAGGTCTTGGGCGGCTGCACGCCCGCCTTGTCGAGCACCTGCTTGTTGTGGAACAGCAGCACGGGCTGGGTGCCCCGCATCGGTATGCCGTAGGCCTTGCCGCCGACGACGGCACTGTTGAACACCGAGGGCAGGAACTTGTCCTTCAGGCCGGGGTCCTGCTGGATGAAGTCGTCCAGCGGCATCAGCAGGTCGGCCTTGACGAACGGCTGGATGCTGCCGCCGCCCCAGTTGAAGAACAGGTCCGGCGCCTGTGGGGTGTTGATGATCGTCTGCAGCTTCTGCTGGTAGTCCGCGCCGGGGATGGTGTCGAGGGCGGCTTTCACGTCCGACGTCTTGTTGAAGGTGTCGACGATCTGCTTCTCGACCTTGTTGCTGGCGTCCCCGTAGACCAGCACGTGGATCCTGCCGTCGTTCGCCGATCCCCCGCCGCCGTTTCCGCAGCCCGCGACGGCCCCCACCAGGGCGAGCGTCGCGGCGCAGGCGAGCGTCCGAGCCATCCGTGTACGCATGGTCCTGCCTTCCGAAAGTTTCGATCTCAATGCCGAAAGTCATGCGGACAGTAGGGGCAGAAGGAAGACCAGGTCAACGGTCGTGCATGCGCGCAGCCAAACCGTTACCGCCGACGATGACCCATGCTGCAGGACATGGTGGAAGACGGCGTGGTGGAGTGCAGAGTCACCCTGGCGGCCGCGGCGTGAGAAGCCGGCGTCTCTCTTCCGACTGTTTCGAAGGTGCTGAACGGTCGTTCGGATGTCTCGCGCGCCACCCGGTCCAGGGTCGAGGCGATCCTCGAGGTCCACGGCTACCGCCTGCGCCGTCAGCGGCCGCCCCGGGCCCCCCTCCTCGAGATCGTCTTCCACGAGCTGGAGAGCGTCTCGTTCGTCATCGTGGACCCGACGGGCGATCCCGATCCCGACGTGCCGTCCGTCGGATCGGCCAGCTGGGCCGGTGGGCTGGCCGCCACACGCCACCTCACCCACCACGGGCACCGGCGCGTCGCGGTCATCACCGGACCGGCGGAGCTGACGTGCTCACTGGCCCGCCTGGACGGCTACCGCTCGGCGATGGCCATGGCGGGCCGCGACGTGGACCCCCGGCCTCGTACGGTTCGGCGACTTCCACGTCCAGGGCGGCTTCGAGCACGCCGTGGACCTGCTCCGCCGGCCCGACCGGCCGACCGCCGTGTTCGCGGGCAGCGACCTGCAGGCACTCCGCGTGCTGGAGGCAGCCCGGGTACTGGGCTTGACCGTGCCCGGGGAGCTGTCGGTGGTGGGCTACGACGACGTCCCTCTCGCCCGGCAGTCGAGCCCGCCCCTGACCACCGTCCGGCAACCGCTCCAGCGCATGGCCGAGGAGGCCACCCGGATGCTGCTTCAGCCGGCCGACACCCGCGAGGGCGCCCAGCGCATCGAACTCGCCACGCACCTGGTGCTGCGGCAGAGCACCGCACCTGCGGCGACGGGCTGAGGGAGGGACAGCTGCCGAGTGAGCGGCGTCGTCACCGAGCCCCGGTCCGGTCGAGCCGGGCGTAGAGACGGGCGATCGGCTCGGCGCTCAGCCCGTGGAGCACGATGCTGGCGAGGACGGTCATCACCATCGGCTGCGCGATGAAGTCCGCCTGCTGCTCCGGGAGCTCGGTGACCGCGAGCGCCCCGAACACGATCGATGTCACCCCTCGCGGCCCCATCCACCCCAGAAACAGTCGGTCGGCCGGCCTGATCTGCGTTCCCATGAGGGAGAGCAGGACGGGAATCATGCGTACCAGCACCACGGCGATCAGGGCGTAGAGCACCACGGAGAGGGGAACGTCGTTCCCGAAGACGTCGTTGATGATCTGACCGAAGATGAACCACAGCGCCAGAGTGAGGAGGGTGACCAGGTCGTCGGTCATCTCGACCGCGGTCTCCGGCAGGTGCCGCATCGCGGGTGCGAAGCACACCCCGGCCACGAACGAGGCCACGAACCCGTTGCCGCCGAGAGCGCCGGACAGGGTGTACGCGGCGACGGGCACGGCGAACACCCCCAGCCGCACCGCGGTCCCTCTGGTCCAGCCGTGCACCCACGACGTGCCGAGCAGCCATCCGCTCGTCCAGCCGACCGCGATGCCGGTGGCGACGGCCCAGGCCGAGGCGACGACCGCCGTCAGCAGCGCGTCGACGTAGTCGGACTGCGCTCCGTGCGACTCGACACCGAGGGTGACGCAGAGCAGGAAGACCGGGGAGAGGATGCCGTCGTTGAGCCCTCCCTCGACATTCAGCGTCTCCCGCAGCCGGCCGGGGATCCGGCGGTCGCGGACGACGGACGCGGCGGGTGCGAGATCCAGCGGGACGACGACGGTCGCCAGGACGGCGAGCAGCCACAGGGGCCGGCCGGGGAAGAAGAGGTAGCCGACCGCGAAGGCCGCACCCAGGGTGAGCGGCAGGGCGATGCCCAGCAGCCGTACGAACAGGCCCTTCTCCCGTCGGATGACCGACAGGGGAACCTCGACGGCGTCGACGAACAGCAGCAGCGCGAGCACGACCTCCACGGCGTGCTCGAACGCCTTCGTGTCGAAGTCGAAACGCAGCGGTGGATCCGACCCCGCGGTCAGCGCGACGCCGGCCCCGATCATGGCGATGGGCGCGGTGATGCTCCACCGGGAGAGTCTGTGCGCAAGCAGCGACCAGACGAACAGGATTCCCGCGATGACCGCTACGGCGAGCACGGCGCCCCGCCTTCCCAGACTGCATGCTCCGATTCCGCGCAGAGCCTAGGACACGTGATCCACTCCCTGGCTCCGCCACTTCCCGGCACGCAGGGAAAACCGCCCGGGCAGTGGCGTCACGAGAGGCAGAGGCGGCTCAGGCACCGGAGTCGGTGCGGCTGACCGCGTCGAGCCGCTTGACCAGGTTGCGCAGCGCCGGCCCGTACTCGGTGTGGGCCAGTGCGTGGGCCATCTGGGCCACGAGATAGTCGGCGGGGTTCCCGGTGTCATACCAGGTCCCTTGGATGACCTGCCCGTAGACGGCGCGGTCGGCGGCGTAGGCGTTGATCGCGTCGGTCAAGTAGACCTCGCCGACCGGGCGGCCGCTGTCGCGGGCCTCGTACCAGCGGCGGGTCTGCTCGCGCAGCTCGTCCACGATGCCCGGGGTGATGACGTAGCCGCCGATGGCCGCGAACGCCGAAGGGGCGTCGGCCGGCTGGGGCTTCTCCACCAGGCCGGTGATGCGCAGCTGGCCCTGGCCCAGGTCCTCCTTGACGATGGGCACGCCGTAGCGCTGGGAGTCGGCGGGGGCCATGGGCATCAGGGCCAGGACCGGGCAGCCGGTCCGCTGGTGGGCGTCGATCAGCTGCTGGGCACGCGGCACCTCGGCGACGAACACGTCGTCGGGCCACAGGACGAGGACCGGCTCGTCGCCGAAGGCACGGGCGGCGTTGAGGACGGGGGTGCCGTTGCCGTACGGGCCGTGCTGGTCGAGATAGGTGATGTGGCCCCTGCGGGCCAGCTCGGCGACCTCCTCGACGGCGTCCGCGTACGCCGTCTTGCCGTCGGCCCGCAGCTGGTGCACCAGAGCCGGGTTGGGCCGGAAGTGGTCCTGGATCAGGGACTTGCCGCCGGAGACGACGATGGTGATGTCGGTGATACCGGAGTCCACCAGCTCCCGCACCGTGTGCTCGATGACCGGCTTGTCACCGACCGGCAGCATCTCCTTGGGGATGGCTTTGGTCAGGGGCAGCAGCCGGGAACCGAGTCCGGCGGCGGGGATCACGGCCCTTCGGATCGTCGGGGACATCAGGTCTCTCTCGGTCGATCGGCGCACCGTGCCGGCCGGCACGGTACACACCGACGCTACGCCGGTCCCGACGCCGTTTCACCGAGCCGGCGCTGTCAGTGGTGGCACCTATCTTCTTCGTATGACGGGGCAGCGATGGGCAGGGACACGTGAACGGGTCGAGGCTTTGGGAGCGTCTGACGCCGGCAGGGAGATATTCGGTGCCCTGGGGCACGGCTGGGTCCTGGAGCAGCCACTCGACCACGACGCGCTCGCCGAGCTGGAGGCACAGCTGAAGGTGCGGCTGCCGGAGGACTTCCGGGCGTTCCTTCTCCGTGTCGGTGCGGGCGGGGCGGGACCGGGGTACGGGTTGTTTCCCGTACGGCGCGTGCGGGGGCGCTGGCTCTGGGAGGGCGACGGCGCGGATCTGGCCGACCTCTCCCGGCTGGCCGAGCCCTTCCCGGAGCGGGGAGCGGACCCGGAGCTTTTGAAGCAACTGGCGGGCCGGTGCCCGCAGGAAGAGGACTTCGACGACGCCGAGGCGTTCGAGCATGCCATGGAGGCGTGGGAGGAACGCTGGTCAGAGCTGCTGTGGAACCCCGACCGTACCGCCGGTGCCCTGGTCGTCTCCCACCGCGGCTGCGCCCTGCGCGACTGGCTGGTCGTCAGCGGACCGCACCGGGGCACGATGTGGTCCGACGACCGGGCCGACGACGTGGACCTCGCGCCCCTCCTCGACGACGAGGGACGCCCGATGACGTTCAGGCACTGGTACACGGGCTGGCTGGAGAGATCCGAACAGGAGGCACGGTCGGCCGCCTCATAGTGCGCTTCTCACTCAGCGGGGATCTTCGCGCTGCTCTCCAGCGCATCGAGCAGGTCGCGTTCCGCCCGGGTGAACTGCGGCTGGTCCAGCTGTGGGTGGTGCGGCCCGACCAGGGCCGTCAGCAGCACACGGGGCCGTACCAGGGAGGTCGGCGGAGCTTTGAGCGCGAGGATGTCGGTGAGCGCGGTGGCCGAGTGGAACGAGCCGGTGGCCGTGTGGGACAGGCGGCTGACGTAGCGGTGCAGAAGGCGGTCGGCGGCGTTCGGGGCCTTGCCCGTGGTCGTGGGGAAGTGGATGTCCTGACCGACGGACAGGGCCCACGCCGTTTTGACGCAGCGGGCGATGGCTTTCTGGGCCCGGCGGCTCCAGCCGGGTCCGCGGCTGTCGGCGAGGATCTGCCGCAGGGCGACGGCGCTCTGGGCGGCTACTGACACGCCTTGCCCGTACAGGGGGTTGAGCGTGGCCAGCGCGTCACCGAGCACGACGAGCCCTTCCGGCCAGGGGGTGAGGCGCTCGTAGTAGTAGCGCCGGTTGGCCGTGCTGTGGGTGACCGTGACGTCGGTGAGGGGTTCGGCGTGTTTCAGGAGGTCGGCGAGGACGGGGTGGCGCAGTGTGCGGGCGAAGGGTTCGAAGGCGTCCGGGTCGCGGGTCGGGTGGCCACCGGGAGCGCCCATGAGGCTGACGTGCCAGCGGTCGCCCTCGATGGGCAGGATGCCCCCGGCGTTTGCCGGCTGCGGGAGGCGAGGGTCGGCCTGGATGCCGACGACGGGCCAGTTGTGGGTGGGTACCGGTGCCCGGTAGAAGCGGCTGGCGTAGACGAGGCCGGAGTCGATGTGGTCCTGCGCCAGGCCCGTGACGCCGAGTTGTGCGAGCCACTGCGGAGCACGTGAGGAACGACCGGAGGCATCGATGACGAGGTCTGCCGCGAGTTCCGTCTCCCGGCCGTCCGAGGTGCGGACGCGGACGCCGGTGACGCGGCGGCGGTCCCCCAGCAGGGCCACGGCCTTGGTGTGGGGGCGGGCGCTGACCCGGGGATCCTTGAGCACCTCTTGGCGCACGACGAAGTCGGTCAGGTCGCGGCTCGCCGTGATGACATGGTGCGTGGCCCGTCGCCACCGGCGGTACCAGCCTTCGGGCGAGTACACGAGCATGTTGGTCGTCTCCGGCACGCGGTGGGCACCCGCCGCCAGCAGACGGTCGGTGCATCCGGGCAGGAGCGTGTCGATGGCCTCGGCGCCGCCGGTCTGCAGGAAGTGGATGTGGACGGCCTGCGGGACGCCGGTGCGCGGCTCGGCCCCTTCGGGAAGCTCGTGCGCTTCGATGACGTCCACGGACGTGACGTGGTCCTTGACGGCCGCCGAAGCCAGCATGCCCGCGATGCTGCCCCCCACGACGACGACTCGAACGGCTCTGCGCGGGGGCTCTTCACTCATGATGGGCTGCTTTCTGCGAGGGGCGAGACGTGCGGACTGCTTCTTCGACCACGGGTGAGGCAAGAGCTTGTGAGATGGCCGGCAGGTCCTGGGAACGCCAGCTCGCCGGGGGCACGTCCGCGGGCAGTCGGCCCGATGAGGTGCGTTGCCGTTCGCGTGCGACGAGGATCATGGCCGCGTCGGCCGTGGCCGACGCGCGGCCCTCGTCCTCACCGCGGCGCAGTGCCGAGCGGTGGGCAGCCTCCCGGACCGCGGGATCGGCATGGGGCGCCAGCGCGAGGAGTGCGTCGTACAGGGCGGTCTTCCGTCCCGTGAGCAGAACGGCCGGGTCGGTGCGCCACCACGGCAGCGTGGCTCGAACGGCTCCTGGTGTGGGCACGTCCTGCAGCTGCCGCCACAGGGGGGCGAGCCGGCGCAGGTCTCCTATGGCTCGTGCCGTCTCGGCGATGCGGGGGCCCGCGAGGGGTACGGCGAATCCGGTCGCCCCGAGAAGGCAGGCGGGCGCCGCGAACTGCGGTGAGATCTCGATCAGCCGGTCGAGGTCCCTGCCCAGCCAGCGGGCCGACACGGCGATGAGCCGCATGACGTCGTAGACGACGATCAGCAGGTAGGCGGGGGCGAGGATGTACAGACCGGCCCGCAGCGACCCGCGCACCTGCCCGGACCAGCGCCAGCACAGGAACCCGGCGGCTGTCATCGCCACAGCCTGCGCGGCCAGATACAGGACGATCATCTCGCGGATGAACGGGGTCGTGGCGTAATACGCGTCGAACAGGGTGACCTGCTCCACGGGGGTGTCTCCCGCCCAGAACAGGACGACGAGTACGACGATGACCAGGCTGTAGACCGTCGCGCACAGGCGAGTGATCACGCGGGTCTGTCCGGCAGACACAGAACGCCAGTTCACGATCAGCATCAGGCTCGAGCCGGAGAATGCCATCGTCACCGCGTAGACCAGCAGGGCCGCGATGTTCGGTATCCCGGTGAGCCGGTTGAGCGTGACGATGGACTGCGGCGCCGCCAGGAGCATCAGGAGGCCGGCCGAGAACAGGAGCAGGCAGGCCGCGCGCAGCAGCGTATCGCTTCGGCGCCGCATCAGCGCCGGCAGCTTCAGCGCGCCGACCAGCAGGATCAGCCCACCGCTGACGTAGAAGCCGATGCTGTTCGCTCCGGACGTCACTGTGTCGCTACTTTCCTGACTGTGTCGTTTCTTTCCTGAAGTGGTACCGGCGTCACCGGGACGCGCGGGGGAAACGGTGCGCCATGGAGGCGTGGATGCGCCTCGCCGGGTCCACCATGCCGGCGGAGCGGCGGGCTTCGTCCAGGGCGGCACGCAGGTCGGTGGCGAAGCGGAAACCGAACCGCTCCGCTTCCAGTTCCTCGTTCGGTTGCCGGGCATGGGTCCGCGCCGCGAAGTGGAGTCCGGCGTCGACGCGGGAGGCCCTGGCGAGGTCGGTGTCGGCGGCCCTCGACAGGTCCGCCACGAACCGGGCCAAGTCGTGCGCCCCCGCCGTGTCCTGGGCCCGGGATGCGGCGGGGCCGTGGTCGTCGGCCCGTGCGCCGTGGCCCTGGAACATGTGCCAGGCTTCGTGACCGATGATCACGTGCTGGTGCTCGACGTCGGTGTTCTCCTCGTACACGATCAGATCGTGATCCGTACGGTCCACCCACACACCGCTGGCCGTCCCGGGCGGGAAGGCGGCGGCACGAAGGCCCACCGGCCGGCCGCGCAGTCCGGTCAGAGCTTCGGCGAGCGCGGGTATGAGGCCGTGGCCGTCGGCCGGCATCCGCAGAGTCGTGATGAGGAGGGCACTGAACTGCCGCATCGCTCTGGATCCCGTACTCACCGGTCGCCTTCACCCTCGTCGAGTTCCAGATCATCCCTGGCCCTGGTATGTCCACAGCACCCTAACGCCGCGCCATTCGCTCGACAACGATCGTTTATCAGCCATCCGTTGAGGAATCGCACGCGGCGGGGCGGCTCGCAACGGGGCTGCCACAAGATCCGGGGGGCTCTTGACCCTGCCCTGGGGAGAAGGACGACTGTGTCTCGCAGACCACATCAGCGGGGAGAGAAGGGGGAGTCAGAGTGACGGCGGAAGCCTGCGTCATTCTCGATATCGGTGGCGTACTGGAGATCACGCCGGAAACGGGGTGGGTGCGGCGGTGGGAAGAGCGGCTGGCGCTGCCACCGGGCACGGTGCATGAGCGGATGGGCGACGTGTGGCAAGCCGGGAGCGTCGGGAGCATCACCGAGCGAGACGTGCACGAGCAGGTGGCAACACGTCTGGGGCTCGACGCGCCCCAGGTGGAAGCCTTCATGGCCGATCTCTGGGTGGAATACCTGGGGAAGCCGAACGAAGAACTCATCTCCTATGTGCGAGGCCTGCGGGGAAGCTGCGGGCTGGGCATCCTGAGCAACAGCTTCGTCGGCGCACGCGAACGGGAGGCGGCGCTGTACCGCTTCGACGAACTGGTCGAGCAGATCGTGTACTCGCACGAGATCGGCACCGAGAAGCCGGACCCGCGTGCTTTCCAGGCCGCATGCGCTGCCCTGAAGGTGCGGCCGGAGCGGTGTCTCTTCGTCGACGACGCTGCGGCCAACGTCCACGCCGCCCGGGCTGTGGGGATGCAGGCCCATCTGTTCGAGGACAACGCCGGGACGATCAGGCGCGTCGCCGCACACCTGGACACTCGTCCACGGGTCACGGGACGTCTCCCGCTCGAATGACCTCCGGCCGACCGGTGTTCACACGCCCTGGACGAGCCGGCGAGCGCTCGGTCAGAACCAGTGCAGGCAGTGGGGCGGGCGCTCGGCGCGGAAGAGGAGGTCGGCGAGCGTGGCCACGTCCGGGCGGTGAGCCCGGATGTGGCCGGCGCGCACGAGCATGCCGGGGGTGGTGCCGCCCAGGTAGATCGATCCCAAGTCGCCTATGTCCAGGGACAGATCGGGCTCACGGTCCGTCGGGACGCAGTCGGCCCTGCCGCCCCGGACGGTCAGCAGGTAGCGTCCGCGCTCGCCGAGGAACGGGTCGTCGACGTCCAGAACGAGCTCACCGTCCGTGAGCCAGCCGCGGGCGGTCAGCGCCCGCGGGACGTCCAGCAGCCGCACCCAGAGCCAGTCGGTGTCGCCGCTCACCTCGCCGGCGCGGAAGTCCGCGAGCTGCCGGCGCAGGGGGTGCCCTGGCGGGAAGTGCTTGAACACGACCTGAGCGACCAGGTCGTGTCCGAGCAGGAACCGGGCCAGGGCCGTGAAGACGGCGTCGTCGGTGGCGATGGTCTCGTCGACGGTCAGGGTCTCGCCCTCGCCGAGCGAGTAGCTGGCGTAGCCGTCCGGTGCACCGTCGGCGTGCCGGTGGACGACGACGTAGCGCTGCGCCGCAGAGACCGGGGGCTGTCCGGCGCCCAGCTCCCACCAGCGGTGCGGTCGGGACAGCGCGCCGGGCTGGGCGCGGCGGTACCGGTCGTAGACCTCTTCCAGGGTCTCACCGCACTCGGCACGTCGTACCACCTCGACCGAGCCGGTGCCCGAATCGCCGGCCGTTCCCCGTGCCCGGGGCGCAGCGAGCGCGGCCCGGTGGCGGGGCACCGTCAGCCGCCGCGTGTAGGTCGCCGGTCCGTACCCGAACCTGCCGTAGATGGGCGCTTCGGAGGCCAGCAGTACGGAGAGGAACTCCCCGCGGGCCCGTAGCTGGGCGAGCTGATGCCGCATCATCGCGCTGAGCACGCCCTGGCGTCGGTGCGAGGGCACGACGCCGACGGCGGTCACTCCGGCGGCGGGGGCGACGGTCCCCCCGGGCAGGGTGAGCTCGAAGGAGTACGCACCGGCGGTGCCGACGGGCCGCCCGTCCGCCGTCACGGCGAGCAGGTTGCGGTCCATCTCGAGCGCCGACCACCACACCCCGCGGCCCTCCGACGGTGTTTCCGGGAAGCGCCCGAACGCGGCGTGGAGAGTGTCGACGAAGACGTCGAGGTCCTGTTCGGTCGTACGACGAATCTCCACTGCTGCCGCGGCCTCCCCCCGGATCCCGGCACCACGGCTCGTGGTGTCCCGGGCCCAGTGCAACGTCGTCCCGTGACCGGGTCAAGCGAATTACGGACCGCCCACGGCCGGGCACGGCACGGCGCATGCCTTCGCCCGGCCGGTCACGGTTCGCGGTGGACGGCGCGGCAGCTCTCCAGCACCTCCACCAGGGTGCGGGTGCCGGTGGGTCCGTCCGCGGCTCACAGCAAGCGCGTGTACCGGTCACCGCGCAGCCGGTCCGTGTCGGTGAGGGTGCGGGGAGCGGCGGCCGGCGGAACGGGTTCGAAGCCGCCGGCGGTCCAGCGGCGCAGGGAGAGCACGGCAGCGCGGGCGCGAGGAGGTCGCCGCTCGGGGACACGGGTTCGTCCCACGGCCTGCGCGGCCAGAACCGCATCCGCTTGCGGCCGCGCAGGCCGTCGCGCTGACCCCTCTGCCGGGTGCACAACGCACGACACCCCGGACGGTCCGGTCCGCAGACGCGTGAGGCTTCGCGGATCTTCGCGCCTGCCCCGGCCGCCGTCAGCCCACCCCCTCGCGCAGCAGGCGTTCCCGCTGTGCCCTGCCGGGCGAGCCGCCCTCCCATGCGCGGCCCCGCTGGGACATCGCCCGCTCACACCGGTTCGGGTTGCGGTTCCGGTTGCAGGGCGGGGGCGGCCGTCGGTTCCCAGAGTCTGGTGGTCCGGACGTAGCCGTAGATCACCGAGGTCATCGCCAGAATGAGAAGCGGCCCGAACACCCCCGGGTGTCCGGCCATCTCCATCGGCAGAAAGCGGTACGACAGCAACAGCGCGGCGAAGACCGCGGTGCCGTGGACGACCAGTCCGATTCCTGCACGGTCCCAGCCACGGTCGGCGGCGCGCAGTCCTGCCTCGATGGTGAGCGCGAACACCACGCCGGCGACGAGATCCACGCCGTAGTGATAGCCGAAGCCCAGCGTGGCGCAGAGTGTGGCGGTCAGCCAGAACGCGCCCGCGTAGCGCAGGATGCGTGGGCCTTGCCGGGTATGGATGAAGATCGCGGTGGCCCACGCCGTGTGCAGGCTGGGCATGCAGTT
This sequence comes from Streptomyces sp. NPDC049915, assembly GCF_040656475.1. Taxonomy (NCBI): domain Bacteria; kingdom Bacillati; phylum Actinomycetota; class Actinomycetes; order Kitasatosporales; family Streptomycetaceae; genus Streptomyces; species Streptomyces sp. NPDC049915. The sequence continues at coordinate 164,608 of NZ_JBFAMH010000003.1, read as the reverse complement.
GCGGGGCGTGAGGTCGTCGTAGGACACCGGGTGCAACGCGGTGATCTGCGGCGGTGTGTGGGGCCACACATCGGCCACGGCCCACTGCACGCCACCGGTGCCGGAGGCGCCCGGGCCGTAGGCGAAGACCGGACCGACCACCGGGAAGATCATGTAGATGGCCGGGCCGAGGAGGCCGATCACCAGGAAGGTGCGCACCAGATGGTGGCGGGGGAAGCGGCGCTCGGCCACCACGTTCCGCAGCTGGTACAGAGCGACGACGATCGCGGCGACCGCCAGCTGCGCGTAGATCACGGCGAGAACAGGGCTGCCGACCGGATCGGTGGCCGCCAGGATCCTGCCTGCCACCCACGACGGGTTGCCCAGTGCGTGATCGGCGGTCGCCACATACGGGTCGAGCACCGACGGGTGGGCCTTCGCCGTGACCAGCAGCCAGGTGTCGCCGGTCTTGCGGCCGGCCACCAGGAGCAGGCCCAGCCCGACGCCCTTGAGCAGCAGGACGCGTTCGGCGCCGGTGCGGCGCGTCACGGCGATGACGGCGCAGCCCAGCATCACCCACAGCGCGCCGTTGCCGAAGCTGTGCCCGTCGGTCATCTTGACGCCTGCCGCCCATCGCACGAGCACGAAGACGACGTCTATGCCGATCGCGACGCCGGCGGCGACAAAGCGCTGCCGCCAGGTGAGCACGACCATCATCAGCGCCAGGCCGCCGTACAGCGGTCCCGGTTTCGGCGCGAGTATCACACCGCTCAGCTGGTCGGTGATCGGTCCCGGTTGGCCGTAGTGGCGCGCGGTGATCTCCAGCGCGACGAGGAGTCCGAGAGCGGCCAGACCCGCTGCGCCCCACAGCATCACTCGCCGTTGACGCCACGCGATCAACGGACTGCTGTCGTTTGTGCGCGGAAATTTCCGCAACGCTCTAGATATCAATCTATTCGGCCAATTTATTCGTTATGGGTTCAGTGGGTGGGAGCGATGAAATCCATCACCGCGAGTCCGGACATGCTAGGGGAATGGTGCGGGGCGGCTTTTCTCCGGTCAGGGGGATCAGGGCTGGGGGTAGGAGCTGGTCCGGTACCGGCTGCGGAATTCGGCCAGCAGCTCGTCGGTTGCTTCGGCTCCGGCAGTGACCGCGGCGTGGACGTCACGGAAGTAGTTCTCATAACCCGCGGGCGTGTAGAGACACAGGGCGCGGGCGGTGACCGGGCCCGCGTTGCGGAAGCCGTGGGGGGTGCCACGGGTCGCGGCGAGCAGATCCCCGGGGCCGGCTGTCACCTCCCCGTCCCCGGGTGGAGGGTGAGCTCACCCTCGAGCACGTAGAAGTACTCGTCGTGCCCGTCGTGCACGTGCGGTCGGGCGCCGACGGTTCCGGGCGCCAGGGTGAACTCCTCGAAGGCGAAGTGTCCGCCCGTGTGCTCACCGGTCAGGCGGAAGAAGTGCGCGACACCGGCGACGTCTATCAGCTCGCCCTCCGCAGGGCGGCGCAGCAGCGGACGGGCCGCGGCCCGGGAGTGATCATCTGTCATGCGGGCATTGTGGCTCAGGGGCGTGTCCCCCGGTCTCTCGATCGGCGTGCGCCCGCGGGAGACGGAGAGGGAACAGGAAGACGCGCGCGACCCGTGCCGGCAGGACTGTCACGGCAAAGTCCGTTCTGAGCGGGCCCGGGACGCGACCAAGCCGCCGACGCGGTGACACGGTGACGCCGCCACGCGGGCACCCTGCACACGCCCGGGCGGCTGCGGCGGCGACATGCGCCGGGCAGCTCCCCAGGTCTCTCGCACGGGCAGAACGGCATGGCACAGTGGCCCTATGTGCGGCCGCTTCGTCTCCACCCGCAGTCCGCAGGACCTCAGCCACCTCTTCCACGTCGCCGAGTGGCGGCCCGACGAGACTCTGGCGCCCAGCTGGAACGTCGCCCCCACCGACGACGTCTACGGCGTCCTGGAACGCGCCCCTCGCGCCGAGGGCTCCGGTGCTCCCCCGCGCAGGGAGCTGCGGCCGTTGCGCTGGGGGCTGGTGCCGTCCTGGGCCAAGGACCCGTCCGTCGGCTCCCGGATGATCAACGCGCGCATGGAAACGGTCCACGAGAAGCCCGCGTACCGCCGCGCCTTCGCCCGGCACCGCTGTCTGCTCCCCGCCGACGGCTTCTACGAGTGGACCGAGGCCAAGGACGCCACCACCGGCAAGAAGCGCAAGCAGCCGTACTTCATCCACCCCGCCGACGGGCAGATCATGGCACTGGCCGGTCTCTACGCGTACTGGCGCAACCCTGAGGTCGACAACGACGACGACCCCGCCGCCTGGCTCACGACCTGCACCATCATCACCACCGAGGCCACCGACGCGGCCGGCCGGGTCCACCCCCGCATGCCGCTCGCCCTCACCCCGGACCACTACGCCGCCTGGCTCGACCCCCGTCACGACGACGCCGAGGAGCTGCGCGCCCTGCTCACCCAGCCCGCCGGCGGTCACCTCGACGCCCGCCCCGTCTCCCCTGCCGTGAACAACACCCGCAACAACGGTCCGCAACTTCTGGACGAGGCCACGCCGTAGCCCCGCCGGCGAGGGCTGAGGACCTGCCGTGGCCCGCCGTGACGCGGGCTGTACGGCGCGCACCGGCGCGGAAGCTGCGCGTCGGACGGGTGCTACTTTCGCACCCGCACCGCACCCCCACCCCATGACAGCCACAGCCGGAGCAGCCAGGTGACCAGCCGTGTTCTCTTCGTCTCGCCCGCCTCGAGCCCGTCGCTGCGGCAGGCCCGCTTCGACGACGGTGACGCGATCGACGACGTGGGAGCGGCCCGGGCCCGGGCCGCAGCAGGGTCCCTTCCCCCTGCCGCCCGCGTGCTGACGTCGCCGGGTGTGCGCTGCCGGCAGACCGCGGAGGCGCTCGGCCTCGACGGCGCGCGGACGCCGGAGCTCGGGGCCTGGGACGTGGGCCGTTGGCGTGGTCTGACCCTGGACGAGGTGGGCGCCACCGAGCCGGAGGCGGTGGCCCGTTGGCTCGCCGATCCCGACAGCGCGCCGCACGGGGGTGAGTCCGTGCACGAGTTGTGCGTGCGGGTCGGCCACTGGCTGGACGGCGCACGGGACTTCGACGGCCGTACGGTCGCCGTGGTCGAGCCGGAGGTGGTTCGGGCCGCGGTCGTGCACGCCCTGGGGCTGGGCGCGGCGGCCTTCTGGCGGCTCGACGTACCGCCATTGACCGTCACCGAGCTGAGCGGCCGCTCGGGACGCTGGAATCTCCGGCTCGGGCGGCACCTGGCCGCGTCGGACACACCTTCGCCACGCTGAGTGCGCACGGATGCGACGAAGGGCCCCGCGGATGGTTCCGCAGGGCCCTTCGTCGTCCGGAACGAGTCAGTGCGCGGCCGGAACCGTTCGCCCGGTGTCGGCCTTCGCCGGCCCGGGGTTCAGCAGGCGTTCGGCCAACTCGCCGAAGAGCAGGCCGAATCCGGCCCACATCGCGGTCTGGATGCCCAGCGCGGAGAGCCGGAACCGCCACAGCAGGGCGGCCGGGAAGTCCTTCGGCACCTCGTTGACGGCGGGTAGGAACTGGTAGGCCAGGCCGATCACCGCGGCGAACGCGGCCACCGCGACGGTGGTCGCCCACCAGGTGCCCATGACCGCCTTGAGCCGCTTGCCCACCAGGGTGGCGGCGACCGCGAGGAGGACGCTGAGCAGCATCATCAGGAAGTAGAGGGTGGTCCGCTTGCCGATGGTGTCGGGGTCGCCGACCGACGGCGGATTGGCCGGGTACTTCAGGAACGGCACGACGTAGACGGTCAGGAGCGCACAGCCGGACAGCAGCAGTGCGGTGGCCCGCGGACCGAAGCGGCCGACCCGGCCGAGGGCGAAGGCGTACGCGAGCGCGGCGATGCCGCCGAAGGCGACCCCGTAGACCAGGACACCGGTGGCGAGACCGGCGGTGGACTGCAGGGACCGGGAGACGGCCTCCATCTCGTGCTCGTGGGAGTGGGCGTCCTCGAAGGCGATCGCCTTGTCGACGCTGGGCTCACCCAGGAGGTAGGCGACGACGAGGGCGAGCACGCCGGCGGCGAGGCCGGCGAGCATGCCCCGCACGAGGAGGTTTCTTACCGTTGCGGAGTTCATGGGTGCGCGGCGTCCCTGACGTCAGTGGCAGGGGAAACCGAGCAGGTGGCGGGCGTCGTGCACCCACTCGTGGACGTCCGTGCCGTCGAACACGGCGGTGGCGCCCTGCTCGGCGCCGACGAAGTACAGCAGGACCAGCATCAGGACGCCGGCGAAGACCGCCCAGGGGGCGATCGCCTTCAACGGCAGCGTGGCGGGAACAGCGGGGGTGGTGGCAGTCGGCTGGGCGACGTGCTGGGCCATGGCAGGGCCTCCTCTGGGAGTTCGCGTCCCATCTCGGTGGTGCACTGGACGACGGCCACGGGTCTGACTCGCGAGCACCCCTCCTCAGGGCTTCGCATACAGTGGCGCGACCGTGCCGGATTCCCACCGGCTTCCGTCTCGCCGTCGTCGATATCGGACAGACCGTACCGCGTGACGCGTGCATGGCCAAGACGGCCTGGCCCGGCGTGATCTTCCTCTCGGACCGGGCCGGGGCGACCGGGCCGGGGGCGGCGGACTGAGCCGGACGGCGGGCCGGGCGTCATGAGGGACGGATCAGGCGGCCTTCTGCGAGGCTGCCGCGTCGGGATGCAGATCGTCGAGGGTGAGCCGGTGGGCCGGAGGGTCCGGCAGGACGACCCGGTGGGTGGTGCGCAGATCGGGGCCGACGTGGAGGAGCTCACCGGACTCCATCGGGCGCCAGTGCGGGTTGTCGTCCATGCGCTCGCTGGCGACGATGACGGCGGGGTGGTCGGCGAGGGGCGCCGAGTGGACGCGCATCCGGCCGTCGCTGCCGCTGTGGTCGAGGTGCCTGCTGCCGTGCTGGCCGCCCGCCGGGCGCTGCAGGACGTACAGGCCGTGGGTGTCCGGGTAGCGCAGTGCCCACAGCTCCTGTGGGGTGATGAGGATCAGGTTCATGGCGTAGACGGGCAGGTGCTCGGCGATCCAGCGGGCGGCCTGGCGGATGCCGGTGGTGACGTCGCCGTCGTGTCGTCGGGTCTCCCGGCTGATCAGGGCGAAGAAGCGCTCGGAGTCGGTGTCGCCCCGGACCAGTGAGCGGTCCTCCCCCAGGTGGTCGTCGAGTGCGTCGAGGCCCTCGATCACCCCGTTGTGCGCGAAGAGCCGCCCCTCCTGCTCGAAGGGATGGGTGTTACGGACATCCAGGCTGCCGGTGGAGGCGAAGCGCACATGGGCGATGAAGGTCGCCGACTCCTCCTGCCGGGCCTCCCGTGCGAAGGCGCGGTCGCGGTAGGCCGCGATGGGTGCCTTGGCGACGCGGGGGGTGCCGTCGGCGGTGAAGTGGCCGAGGCCGGTGCCGTCGGGGTCGCGGTGGCTCTGCTTGCTGAGACTGTCGGGGGCGTCCAGGAGCCAGAAGGTGGCGTGCGTCCGTCGCGGAGCGCTGCTGAGGCCGAACAGGCGGCACACGGGAACCTCCTCCGTCGGGGCCCTCCGCGGCGCGCGGGGGGCGGGTGGGGGCCTCGGCCGAGTGCCCCCACCCGCCCCGGGTACGCGTCAGGCCCAGGGGGTGGTTACGGCCCAGCTGGTGTCGTCGGCCCAGAGTGCGGCGTTGTCCCAGGCGTGGGATCCTCCGTCACCGGCGATGTAGACGGCGTGTTCGTAGTGGCGCAGGAAGTCGGCGGGGTAGTTGGCGGACCGGAGCGACACGCCCTGCCCGTTGTGACCGGTCTGCGGGCAGAACGTGGCGTCCTGCCGGGACAGCGCGCTGCTGTCGATGGTGTCGACGCGCAGCCGGAAGTCGTAGTGGCGCAGGTACTGGCCCGGCTTGTCGGCGGACTCGAAGGAGACGCAGGAGGCGTCGCCCAGACCGGCCCGCACGATCCAGGTGGCGGCCGCCTTGTCGGCGGAGGAACTGGAGGACGACACCGCCGAGATGGCCGCGTTGCTGTCCGCGCTGTCGTGCCGGAGGTACTCGCCGGTGCAGCAGGACGTGGTGGCCCGCAGCGACACCCTGGCGCCCGCCGTGAGGCCGCCGGCCGGTGCGGGGGCCGTGTAGCCGACCGCATTGATGTCGGCCTGCACGGCGTTCTCGGTCGCGTCCGACGGGTAGCCGGAGGTCATCACTCCCTCGTAGAAGGTGCCGGCGGATCCGTTGCTGTTGTCGCCGCCGATACCGAGGATGATGGCGCCTTCCTTCTTCATCGGGTTGTAGCCCGAGGCGTTGGGGCGCGGTCCGCTGTAGTAGGTGGACAGTCCGCCGGACTGCGCGTTGCCGGCGCGGATGGCCCACTTGTTCGAGCCGCCCTTGACGATCGCGGTGAGGAACCGGTGGCTGACGCTGGGGTCGTTCGCGTTGTAGCCCGGGTTGACGCCGGAGAACAGGCCGTTCTCCAGGTCGGCCATCACCCAGGGGCCGTTGCCGGTTCCGTAGCCCCACACCTTGATGTTGCCGAAGTAGATGGCCTCCATCGTGCCGTTGCCGTTGTCCCGGCTGTTGGTCTCGGCGTTGCCGTAGTCGAAGCAGCAACCGCCGTTGTAGTGGCTGCCGTCGAGGATCGCGTACATGCCCTCCGGCTGGTCTCCGGTCGCGATGCCGCTGGTGTGGTTGTTGCGGTAGCCGGTGCCGGGGGCGATGAAGACGCCGTACGCCTTGTGGCCGCCGACGGTGACCGGCGCGGCGGACGCTTCGGCGAGGTTGTCGTATCCGCCGGCGGCGGGGCCGGAGAACCCTCCGGGCGGCGCCTGGGTGAGGTGGTTGCCGCGGCCGGACTGGTCGTAGATGACGGTGATGAGGCAGCTCGTGCCCGCGCAGAAGGAGTCCTGTGCGGCGGCGTCGGCGTAGCCGCCCGCGCCGAGCGCGCCGATGTCGCGGGTGGCGCCGTCCGAGGCGCGTTTGACCTGGTAGAGGCGGCCGCTGTACGCGGAGTACAGCGCGCGGGTCGTGCTGTGTGCGGCCACGCAGGGGGTGCCCCCGGAGGCGTAGAGGTCGCAGGGGCGCGTGCCGGCGGCCGCGGCGTGCGCGTCGGCGGAGGCGCGGCCGCCGAGCAGGGCGGTCACCATGGCCAGTGCCAGCGCCAACAGGGCGAGCGAGCCCTGCCTCGAGCGGGTGAAGGGGGAAGACATGCACGGTCTCCTGGGATGAGTGGGGGGCGGAGTCAGCCGCCGGACGAGGGAGCCGGTCATGCACCTGTCATGAGACAGATGGTCGAAATATCGAACATTGGTCGTATTGACGGACAGGGATTGATGATAGGTAGCCGGCGAGGGCTGTCAACAGGGTGCGCACACCAACATCGGTTGCCGGGTCGGCCCGACCCGGCACCGATGACGCGGGCGCCCTCGGCGCGGACCTGGAGCAACCGCGCCCGCCAGGCGCCCGGCACCTGATCAGCCGTAACGTGGCAGACGGGGACTGCGTGGCGGTGGGCCGACTCGCCCCGCAGCAGCGGGAGTTCGGAAACCTCTTCACCCTCTCGGCACAGGTCATGCTCCGCGCCTGCCACCGCCACTACGCGGCGACGGAGCACTGAGTGAAGGCCGCTACGGCTGGCAGCACGCCCTTTTTCCCACCACCTTCGCGCGCGCCGCCGGTTCCGTGACGCCTCGCGTCAGCGCCCCGTGGGCTGCGGTGTGCGGCGACGGGCGGCGAGGAGGACCACCAGTCCACCGATGACGGCGAGGCCCAGCAGGGTCGCGGCGAACACGGTCGCTCCGGTGGTCAGGCCCAGGGCGTCGCTGAGGTAGCCGGCGGACACCGGGAGCAGGCCCGCCGGAATGTATCCGCCCACGTTCAGCGCCGCGTTGGCCTCGGCCAGCCGCTGGGCTGGAACCGCGGAGTTGAGCAGCGACAGTCCGCCGAGTTGTCCCATGCCCTGGCCGACGCCGGCGAGCAGTGCGGCGGCGATCAGCACGGGCACGGAGGAGGTGTGCACGGCGGCCATCAGCGCGGTCATGCTCAGGGAGGTGCTGACCGCTCCGGCGGCAAGGACGGTACGCCGGGGCAGCCTGCGCACCGCGAACTGGACGCCGGTGGCGGACAGGAACATCGCGAAGGCCATGGCACCGGAGACGATCCGGCTGGTGGTGTCCAGCAGACCGGCCAGCAACGACGGGCCGAGTGAGAGCACGAAGGACGTGGCGGTGATGCCGGGCGCGAACACCGAGATTCCGAGCACTCGACACCCGCTTCCCCGGCCTGCTCGCCCTGGTTGCGGCCTGGAAACCGGACAACTGACGCAACGCGCGCGCAGGCGCGGTCACGCCTTGCCGGCGCGGCCGATCCCGGATTCGCCCGCACCCCGACTCGGCGGCGGTCTACTGTACGGACACGGCGCAGTTGCCCACCGAGGTCGCACGAGGAGGAAGTCCCGTGTCGTCACCCTGTGACCCCCTGCACGCACCCGCCGGCGATGTGGGTGCGGCGCTCATGATGGTCGACTCCCGGCTCAAGGCCGTCTACGACCGCAGGACACGGACCGACCCCGAACAACAGGCGCTCGTCGACCAGTTCGCGGCCTCCCTGGGCCCCGATGGCGTCGACGACCTGCTGGACGGCGCCTGCACCCTCATCTACATGTTCATGCAGTGGCTGAGGATGGCCTACGAGGACCACGACAAGGACGTCATCGAATGCGTGGTGCCCAACCTCGTCGCCTCGATGCGCATGATGACCAAGAGTGTGCGCCCCGAGGCCATCCCCACCATGGCCGGCCTGGTCGTCGCCGCGGGCACCGGTCTGAGCCCCAGCCTGTGGCGCAAACAGTACGGCTACTGGACCGAGACGGAGCTGACGCCCCTGGAAGCCACCGCGTTCCTGCTCGCCGAGCACATCAACCGCATCACCGACGACCAGGACTTCGCCACCCGCATGATCACGGAAGCTCTCTCCCAGGTGGCCGAAGACTGACGGGGTGACAGGGCCGTCCCCCGCAGCCGGCATCAGGCGGTTCGGGGTCCGGTGCGCCGAGCGGTGCCACCCCCCGTCCACGACTGCCGGGCCATGGTGCAGGATCACCGGCGTGAAGAACACCAGCAGACGCACCGTCCTCGCTTCCGTCGCCGCCGTCGCCGCCGCCGTGCCCACGCTCAACGCCGTGGTGGGCAACGGCGCCACGCCGGCCGCCGCGGCCGACCAGTACGGCTCCAACACCGAGCTGTACACCCTCACCGCGGACAAGGAGGGCACCGATTGGATGCGCCGGTTCCGCATCGGCGCGCCGGCTCAGATCACCGACAATGCCCGCACCACGAGCAGCCCCGTCAGCAGTACCGCGGTGATCGCGCCGCACGGCGGCGGGATCGAGTCGGGTACCAGCGAGCTGTGCATGGCCATCGCGGGGTACACCCCCTTCGACTACAACACCGACCCCGCGAGCGCGGCCGTGCCGGGTGAGACGCAGCGGGACTACTGGATGTTCGAGGCCCTGGCCAACTCCTCCTCGCAGCACGTGACGTCCACCCACTGCGACGACCCGGCCGCCCTCGCCGTCACCACCGGCAACCTGTACGCCGTATCCCTGCACGGCTTCGACGACACCACCGTGAAGAAGATCAACATCGGTGGGCGGGACGAGCGCCTGAAGCGGAACCTGAAGGCCGCCTTCACGAGGCACGGCCTGACCACCAACACGGGCAACGCCGACTGGGACGTGACCGTCGTCTTCGCCGGCGCCACCGACCCGATCAACGGCGACGACCCGGCCAACATCGTCAATCGCACCCGCACCGGCGTCGGCGCCCAGATGGAGATGTCCACCGCCCTGCGCAAGGCGATGTTCGGCGACTTCTCCGGCGCGGCCAAGCGCAGGACGACGGCCGGCGTGCCGAGCGCCGACAGCCCCTACGCCGACCGCTTCTGGAACGGTTTCGTGGGCGCCGTCCGTGAGGCGATCAAGAACCACGAGCTCGGTCTCGACTCGCCTCAGGCCTGACCACCCCGCCCCGGCGCCTCCATCCAGGCGCCGGGCCGTCGCGGCTCCCGGCGCCGCTCAGATGCCGAACGGGGCTGCGTAGTGAACGGTTCCGCCGGGCAGCGGGTGGCCGGCGTCCAGGGCGAGCGCCATGAGGGCCTCGTCCGGGACCTCGATCGTCAGGCGGATGCCATGGGCCGAGGCCCGGGTGAAGCCGAACCGGGGGTAGTAGGCGGGGTGCCCCAGGACGACGACGTAGCGCTCGCCCCTGTCCCGGGCCGCCGCGAGCGCCGCACGCACGACCGCGGAGCCCGCGCCGCTCCTCTGCTGCCCGGGCCGCACGGCCACCGGTCCCAGGGCCAGGGCCGGCACGTCACCGATGTGGCAGCGGGTCAGCAGCGCGTGCCCGACGAGGTGTCCGGTGTCGTCCGCGCAGACGAGGGACAGGCCCTCGATCCAGGACGAGTCCGCGCGCAGCGCGTCGACGAGGGCGGCCTCCAGCCCGGTCTCGAACGCGGCCAGGTCGATGTCATGGACGGCTGGGATGTCGGCGCTGGTCTCGGCACGCGTGATCCAGTTGCGCATGGTGAAGGACGTTCCCTTCCAGGTGATGTCCGGGCGGGCGCCTCGCGGGCTCACGCTCCCGGCGAGGGCGGTCAGGGCGGGTCAGGCCACGGCCCGGGACGTGAGGGAGACCCGGACGCCGCACGCGGTGGCCGCGAGCGCGGTCATCAACCTCACCTCGTCCTCATCGCACCTGAGCGAACACCTAGGGGTGCCAAGGTACAGGGGGCTCGCGGAAGCGCTCAGGTCCGGTCGGCGGCGCCGTCGTACAGAGCGATGCGAGCGGTGACCCGTTTGCCGACCGATTGCCGGTGCACGTCGAACGCCTGGGCGACGGCCCGTACGATCTCCAGGCCGTGCTGTCCCACCCTGCCCGCGTCCGCGGTCCGCGCCTCCGGCAGGGCCGGATCGGAGTCCGAGACGGCCACCTCGACCAGGTCGTCGACGATCCTCAGGTCCATCGTGACGGGGCCCGGTGCGTACTTCTGCGCGTTCGTGACCAACTCGCTCACCACCAACTGGGTCACATCCAGCGCCCGCTGCGAGACCGGCACCCCGTGGTCCGTCCGTATGCGCGCGAGAAAGGCCGCCGCACAGTGCCGGGCCTGGGCGATCCGCGCGCTGTTCCCGCCCAGGGCCACCGTGGTCCGCATGATCCGCGCATCCACTATCACACCGCCGTCACCCCACGGAACCGAATCCACCCTGACCGCCTTCACTCCGTGCTTCACACCCCTCGCGTACCCACCCACGCCCGGACAGCGCCTCACACCCCTCTCTCGGCCCACAGACCCGCACGCGCCCCCGGCGCCGGACCAGGCGTTTCGGCCGGGGCACGGGTATGCCAGTATCGCCCGCATGGCAGAGGAAAGACGTGCGCACCCCGGAGACGACGGCGAACACGGGGGACCCGCACAGCGTCGGAGCGGTCTGTCGGTCGAATCGTCGACCGCTGCGGACATCCAGGTGCTGACCGTGGCGGGCGAGATCGATCACGACACGGGCAGGCATCTGAGGGAGGCGCTGGACGCGGCACGGGCCGCCCATCCCAGGGTGGTCGTGGACCTGGCGGAGGTGACGTTCATGGACTCCACGGGAATCAACATCCTTCTCACCGCCCACAACGCGCTCACCGGGGCCGGTGGCTGGCTGCGCCTGGCGGCACCGACGGGGCCCGTGTTGCGCACCCTGCAACTCGTCGCCATCGACACGGTCATCGAGTGCCGCCCCACGCTGCAGGCGGCACTCGCCTGACGGAGCGGAGAGCCGGACGACGCCCGGATCCGGGCGGTGGCAGGGCAGGGGCCCGGCGGCGTTCCGCCGCCGGGCCCCTGCCCGTCCCGTCAGATGCGGCCGCCCGTCAGCCGGGTGAGCGGCCCCTGCGGGCCTCGTGACGAGCGGCGGCCCAGGGCGTAGGACGCCGCGCTGAGCGCCGTCGCACCGGCGCCGACCCCCACCGCCACGAGCTTGCGCCGGGCGACGACCGTCCATGCGGTCCTCGCCGCCGCGCCCACCTGTCCGGAGGCGGTGATCGCCGCACGCCGGCCCGCGTCGAGGCCCCGGGCCGCCGCGTTCACGGCGCCGGCCGCCTCGTCCGCGGCCCGTCCCGCCCCGGTCCGCGCGGTCGACACCCCGTCAGCGGCCTTGGCCTGCGCCCTCTTCAGGCCGCCGGAGGCCGCCGACGCGGACTCCTTGCCGGCGGTGCCACGCGACCGGGTGGCAGACGCCGGCTTCGTGGTGTCGGACTTCTGATCCGTTCCCTTGTTCGCTTGACTCATGGAGTTTCGGCTTGCCCCGGACCACGCCCACAAACCCGGTGAGCCGTACGCACCGGGTTCCGGCCTTGCCTGCGCGGTCTGCGCGGCTGCGGACGCCGTGCGCGGCCACGGTCTGCGGTACCCGGAGTGCCCCACCGAGCGGGTGCCTCCTACGGCGTTGCAGTCCGCTCCCCGCCCCGATCGTGCTTACGGTGCTCTGCAGGTGACCGGGCTCGCGGTGAACGAGAGGCATGCGGCGTGGTGGCGGAATCGGGTCGCGGGACGGCCGGCGAGGGGCGCGGGGGTCGCACGGGCGGCCGTGTGGCCTTGGGCAGCCGCCCCGCGCACTCGGTACGGCTCCCGGCGCGACGCCGCACGGTCGGCGCAGCCGCTCCCGCGGCCGACCACACCGGTCCCTGGCTGCGCGCCGCCGCGGCCCACGCCTGGCGGCTGATCCTCGTCGGCATCGTCGTCTACGGCGTCTTCGCCGTTCTGGGCCGGTTCCAGATCATCGCCGTCGCCCTGTTCCTCGCCCTGGTCATCACAGCGGTGCTGCGTCCGGCCACCGACCTGCTCGACCGCCTGCTGCCCCGCCCACTGGCCGTGGCCCTCGCGCTGGCCGGCAGCATCGTCGTGCTGCTCGGACTGCTCGCCCTGGTGGGGGACGCAGTGGTGAACGAGTCCTCGAAACTGGCCGACGAGTTCCGCGACGGCGTGCACCGGATCGAAGTGTGGCTGCAGCGCCCTCCGTTCCGGCTGAGCCACAGCAAACTGTCCGACTTTCAGGACGAGATCGTCCACTACCTGTCCACACACCGGGCGGGGCTTCTCAGCAGCGCCCTCAGTGGCATCAGCCGCGCCGTGGAGCTCGTCACCGGGGGCGCGCTCGCGCTCTTCGCCTCGGTCTTCTTCCTCCACTCCGGTGAACGGCTGTGGACCTGGTCGCGCGACGAGGTGGTGCCGGGCCGCGCGCGATCGGCGTGGGACCGGGCGGGCCGGGCGGCCTGGCGGGCGTTCGCGGGGTACACGCGGGGCATCATCATCGTGGCCTCCACCAACGCCGTACTCGTCGGGATCGCCCTGCTGGTCCTGGAGGTGCCGCTGGCGTTGCCGCTCGCGCTGCTGGAATTCTTCGCCGCCTTCGTACCGCTGGTCGGCTCGCCGTTCGCGCTGGGCGTGGCCACGGTGGTGGCGCTGGCCGGACGGGGCCCGGTCATCGCGCTGGTCGTGCTGGCGCTCATCGTGATCGTCGGGCAGCTGGAAGGGCACGTCCTGCATCCCCTGGTGATGAGCTGGGCGGTCCGCCTGCACCCACTCGTCGTGGCCCTGTCGGTCCTCGCGGGCGGCACCGTGGCGGGCGTGATCGGCGCGGTCGTGGCGGTGCCCTTCGTCTCGGTCGCCTGGGCGGTGTTCCGGGCGCTGCGGCCGGGGCCTCCCGCACACTGACCAAGGCGCGCGACCGCTCGCCGTGAGGGCGGGGCACGCGGCCGCACGCCGTGAGGGCGGGGCACGCGGCCGCACGCCGTGGGGACGGGGCGCGCCGGTGGATGCCCTCGGCGAGTAGCGCGCCCGCTCGATGCGGTGCCGAGGGTCCGGATCGGCGAGAAGCACCGAAGGCAGCCGGTTTCCGTACCCTTGCGGCATGCGCATGCGCCCGACACTGAGCTGGACCCCGCCCCAGGACCTGCCGCCAGGCACCACCGATCTCCAGCCGGTCGCCGAGGCGCTGGGCACCGGCGGTGTGCTGGTGCTCAGCGGAGCGGGCATCTCCACCGAGTCGGGCATCCCCGACTACCGGGGCGAAGGCGGCAGCCTGAGCCGGCACACGCCGATGACCTACCAGGACTTCACCGCCAGTGCTCACGCCCGGCGCCGGTACTGGGCGCGCAGCCACCTCGGCTGGCGCACCTTCGGCCGTGCCCGCCCCAACGCCGGGCACCGGGCCATCGCCGCGTTCGCACGGCACGGCCTGCTGTCCGGCGTGATCACGCAGAACGTCGACGGGCTGCACCAGGCCGCCGGCAGCGACGGTGTCGTCGAACTCCACGGCAGCCTGGACCGCGTGGTCTGCCTGTCCTGCGGCGCCTTCAGCCCCCGCCGTGAACTCGCCCGGCGGCTGGAGGAGGCCAATTCGGGGTTCGAGCCGGTGGCCGCCGGCATCAACCCCGACGGTGACGCCGACCTCACCGACGCCCAGGTCGGGGACTTCCAGGTGGTGCCCTGCACGATCTGCGGCGGCATCCTCAAGCCCGACGTGGTGTTCTTCGGCGAGAACGTCCCGCCCCGGCGGGTCGAGCACTGCCGCACGCTGGTCGACGGGGCGGCCTCACTGCTGGTCCTCGGCTCCTCACTCACCGTGATGTCAGGGCTGCGTTTCGTCCGCCAGGCCGCCCAGGCCGGCAAACCCGTACTGATCGTCAACCGCGACCCCACCCGCGGCGACCCGCACGCCGTCACCCGCGTCGCCCTCCCCCTGGGACAGGCCCTCACCACGGTCGTACGCCGGCTGGACATCCCGGTCGAGCGTGACGCGGCAGCCGGATTGCAGTCACCCATCGCGTGACGTGATGGTCTTTTTCGGACAGGGCACCACGTTTGGGACGACGAGGGCAAGGCACTCTTCAGCCACGGCCCCACGCGGTCGGCACGTATCAGGAACGATCGGTGTCGGGGACCGGGACATCGCACTGCCGCGAGGCGGTGCCGGGCGGTTGGGGTACGACTGATGACAACCGTCGGTGTGGAAGAGGAGTACTTTCTGGTCGACGCGGCCACGGGACGGCTGAGTGCGTACGGCGAGAAAGTACGGGCGGCGGCCGGTCTCGAGCAGTTCGTGGCCGCCGGCGAGATCCAGCTCGAGCTTCTTCAGGCGCAGGTCGAGATCGCCACTCCGGTCTGTCACTCGCTGGAGGAGGCCGGCGGGCACCTGTTGCGACTGCGGCACGCCGTGGTGGAGGCGGCCGAGAGGTTCGGCTGCCGCATCCTCGCCAGCGGCACCTCCCCGATGGTGCACGACGCTCCCGTGCAGGTCACGGACAAGGCCCGCTACAAGGCCATGCTGCGCCAGGCGCCGCAGCTCGTGGCCGAGCAGATGGTCAACGGCATGCACGTGCATGTGGCCGTGCCGAGTCGGCAGATGGGCGTGGAGGTACTGAACCGTATACGGCCGTGGCTCCCGACACTGACCGCCATGGGAGCGAACTCGCCCTTGTGGGACGGCGACGACACCGGGTTCGCCAGTTGGCGCACCCTCGTCTTCGACCGGTGGCCGGTCAGCGGCATCCCGCCGTACTTCGCGGACGACGCGGACTACGATCTGCGGGCCCAGCGCCTGCTCGCCACCGGTGTGATCGCGGACCGCGGGCAGTTGTACTGGCAGGGCAGGCTGTGCGAGCGCTACCCCACGGTCGAGATCCGCTGCGTGGACGTCCAGCCGCGCACGGATGACGCCGTGCTCTTCGCCGGCCTGGTGCGCGGCCTCGCCCTGACGGCCATGCGCGAGGCCTCGGAAGGCCGCACGGCGCCGACGCCGCCCGCCGAGCTGCTGAAGGCGGCGATGTGGCAGGCCGCGCGGCACGGGCTGAGCCAGGAACTGATCGACCCCGAGGGCAGGCGCTGCCGCGCCGGTGACGTGGTGTACCAGCTCCTGGAGCATGTCGAGCCGGCGCTGGCGGAAGCCGGTGACGCACGCCAGGTCACCGCACTCGTCCACCGTCTGCTGCAGCAGGGGACGGGAGCGGACCGGCAGCGTATGGCGTGGGCGCGCGGCGGACTGCCCGCGGTGATGGACATGCTCGCCGAGGCGACCGTGCTGCCGTGACGTCGCCGCGGCCGGACGTGGGTGATCGGACACAGGATCGGAGCGGGTCATGGACCAGGTGGGCGACAAGCCGGAGGAGGTGCGCAAGCACCTCGAAGAGGAACAGGCCGAGGCCGGGAAGAAGCAGCCGTCCGAGGACGCCGAACGCGAGAACAAGCATTCGACGGAAGAGAACGGGCAGTAGAGCCACCGGTGAAGGGACCGTCCGCCGCCGCGCCCTGTACGGTTCAACGGTCGTCGTTTCAACCGTAGGTGCGACACAGGAGGTCCGTCGCCTTGGTCGAACTGTGTCTGGGGCCGCTGCTGAGGTACGCCGACAGCTCGTGCGCGACGGTGTGGGTGGAGACGAGCCGTCCGTGCGTCGCGGAGGTGCGCTGTTCGAACGGCGCGGGCGGCACGGCACCGACCTTCCAGGTCGCCGGGCATCACTACGCGCTCGTCACGGTGACCGGTCTCGAACCGGGTACCGCACCGTCCTACGAGGTGTTTCTGGACGACACCCCGGTGTGGCCGCTGCCCGACTCCGGGCTCCCGGCCTCCGTCATCCGGGTGCGTGCCCCCGACGACCCCGTCCGGATCACCTTCGGATCGTGCCGCTGGGCCGCTCCCCCGGCCGACGGCAAGGACCCCGTCGGTGCCGACGCCCTCGACTCGCTGGCCGGGCGGCTGGCGTCCGACCCGGACGCGCAACGCCCCGACGTCCTGCTTCTGCTCGGGGACCAGGTGTACGCCGACGAGACCAGCGAGGCGACGCGGGGCTGGCTGGCCACCCGCCGCGATCTCCAGGAGCCGCCGGGCAGTCAGGTGGCGGACTACGAGGAGTACTGCCGCCTCTACCACGAATCCTGGCTCGATCCGGAGATCCGCTGGCTGCTGTCCACCGTCCCCAGCTTCATGATCTTCGACGATCACGACATCGTCGACGACTGGAACACCTCCGCCGCGTGGCTCGCCGACATGCGCACCACGAACTGGTGGCAGCAACGGCTGCTGAGCGGACTGATGTCCTACTGGGTGCACCAGCACCTGGGCAACCTCTCCCCCGCCGAGCTGGCCGACGACCCCACGTATGCCGCCGTGCGCGCCACGCCGGACGGCACGGACGCGGTGCGCGCCCTCGCCGAGAAGGCGGATGCCGACCCGGCCTCGGTCCGCTTCAGTTACCGGCGCGACGTCGGACGGGTCCGGGTGGCGATGGTGGACTCCCGGGCGGCGCGGGTTCTCCAGGAGGACCGCCGCTCCATGCTGGACCCGGGTACGGCCGACTGGCTGCGCGAGCAGGTGCTGGCCGACGTGGGAGCGTACGATCATCTGCTGATCGGCACCTCGCTGCCCTGGCTGCTTCCGCATCTCGTGCACGACGCCGAGGCCTGGGACGCGGCGCTGTGCGCCGGGGAGCGCGGACAGCGCTGGGCCCGCTTCGGTGAACGCCTGCGCCGGGCGGCCGACTTGGAGCACTGGGCCGCCTTCCCCCGCTCGTTCGCCGACCTCGCCGACCTGATCGCCGAGGTCGGCTCCCGGCCCGACGCGCCCGCCACGGTGTGCGTGCTGTCCGGGGATGTGCACCACGCTTACGTCGCGCAGGCCTCGTGGCGGTCCGACGGCCCCAGCCTCCCCGTCGTCCAGCTCACCTGCTCCCCGGTGCACAACTCCGTTCCCCTGTCGATGCGGCTCGGATTCCGCTTCGGGTGGAGTGCGCCGGCGCGTCTTCTGGGGCAGGTCCTCGAGCGCCACGGCCGGTGCTCCCGGCCGCCGGTGAGGTGGCGCAAGAAGGGCGGGCCGTGGTTCGGGAACCAGCTCATGACGCTGACGATGCGGGGACGCGCGGCCCGGCTGCGTCTGGAGCGCACCGGGGCCGACACGTCACTGCGGACGGTGGACGTCCGCTCCCTCACCTCCGGCTGAGGCCGGCGCGACGACCAGGGGCAAACGGGCTGCTTGCCCTGCCCGGCTGTGGGATACCTGCTGTCCATGGACACGCTACGAGGCTTGCGTCGAGTCGATGGTGAGTTGACGCGGCAGGCGGCCTGGCGCGTTCCGCCGCCGCTGGGCAAGGTGCTGTCGGGAGTCGAGGAGATCGCGGAGAGCACCAAGCTGTGGTGCGGAGCCGGCGTGGTGATGGCCTCGGTCGGGGGCCGGCGTGGCCGGAGGGCGGCTGCCGCCGGGCTGGGGGCTGTGGTGGTGGCGCAGCTCGTGTCGAACGGGCTGTGCAAGCAGGTGGCCGATCGTCCTCGCCCGCCGCGGGAGTGGTTTCCCCATGACGAGGTCGACGACCGGCCCGACTCCTCGTCCTTCCCGTCCGGGCACACCGCGGCCGCGGTCGCCTTCTGCGCTGCCGTGGCACCCACCTGGCCGGTCGCGGGCCTGCTGTGCGCCGTACCGGCCATCGCGGTGGCGCTCGAGCGCGTACAGTCCGGCGCGCACTATCCCAGCGACGTCGCGGCCGGCTCGCTGATCGGTCTGGCCGGCGCGTGGCTCGTCGGGCGCAGTCCCCGCCTGCTCGTGCGCCGGCTGCTGTGAGGACGGCGTGCGGCGACGCCGTACGCCGATCGGGCCGGAGGGCCGGCTGCACGGGTGCAGCCGGCCCTCCGTTGTCCGGGTGTCAGCCGGGGCAGGTGCCGGTCGGAACGGCGAGGGCGGACCGGCGCGGTCGACCGCCGCCGCTCACCGCTTCCGGCGGCACAGCAGCCAGATCCCGGTCGCCGCGGCGGCCGCCAGCAGCAGCCCGCGGTTGTCCCGGACTAGCTGCCCGCCTCGGGCCGCCCCGGTCCGCACCGGCTCCGGCGCCTTGTCCTGCCACAGCCGACCGGCCCGGGCCGCTGTACCGCGAGCCTGGTCGGCGGCCTGGGCGGCCTTGTCCTTGACGGGGTCGGGCAGCTTGTCCTGCACCCGGGCGGCCGCCTCGGCGGCTTTGGCCTTCACCTCGCCGGCCTTGAGCGCCGCCTGCTCCTTCACTTGTTCGGCCTTGAGCGCCGCCTGCTCCTTCACCTGTTCGGCCTTGAGCGCCGCCTGCTCCTTCAGCTCGCCGGCCTTCGCGGTGGTCTGCTCCTTGACCTCGGCGGCCTTCTCCTGGGCGCGTGCCTTGACGTCCGTCTTGGCCGCCAGTGCCTCCACGGTCTCTCCGAGCTGCCGGCGGGTCTGCTCCACCTGTTCGTGCAGTTCCTCGGGGCCGGCGGCGGTCGGCTCGTCGTGCGGGGGCTGGGTCATCGGTGGGCACTCTCCTTGATCTCGGCCACATCGGCCTTGACGTTCTCGATGGTCTGCTGTGGCGTCGGGGGTGCGGCCCGGTCGACCTGCTTCTTCCCGGTGAGCGCCATCACCGCGGCGATCACCCCCAGACAGGCGGTGACGATGAGGGCTGCGGCCCACACCGGCAGCGGCACCGCCAGGGCGGCGATCGCGGTGGCCACCAAGGCCTGCAGCATCAGGAACCCGACGAGGCCGGCTCCGCCGAACAGCCCGCCGCCCTTGCCGTACCGCTTGCCCTTCTCCTTCATTTCCGCCTGCGCCAGGCGTAGCTCGCCGCGTACCAGCTCGGTCAGCTGCTGCGAGGCCCGCTGCACCAGCTCGGCCACCGGCTCACCACCCGACGTGTGCGGCCCGGGGCCGGCAGGGGGTTGCGTACTCGGCACGACGATCACCTCCCGTCTCTCGCTTCGTCTGCCGCCGGGCGGTGCCTTGGCACCGCCCGGTGCGCGCGCGAGTACCCGCATCGGACCGGTTCAGCGCCGCCGTCTCATTCCCCGAGGACGGCCATCGCGGCGTTGTGGCCGGGGATGCCGCTCACACCGCCGCCGCGCACGGCTCCGGCGCCGCACAGCAGGACGTTGGGGCAGGCGGTCTCCACGCCCCAGCGTCCCGTCTCCTCGGTCGCGTGCGGGAAGGCCAGCGGGCGGTGGAAGATGTTGCCGCCGGGCAGCCGCAGCTCCCCCTCCAGGTCGAGCGGTGTCTTGGCCTCGACGCAGGGGCGGCCCTCCTCGTCGAGCGCGAGGCAGTCGGCGATGGGCTCGTCGAGCACCGAGTCCAGCTCGGCCAGGGCCGCCTTGGTGAGAGCGTCGCGGGCGCCCTCGTTGTCCTCGACGAACAGCCTCGCCGGGACGTGCAGCCCGAACATCGTCAGGGTGTGGTGGCCCTGCGCGGCCAGTTCGGGGCCGAGGATGGTCGGATCGGTCAGCGAGTGGCAGTAGATCTCCGACGGCGGCGCGGACGGCAGCCGGCCTGCGGCGGCCTCCCGGTAGGCGCGCGCCAGCTGGTCGTAGCTCTCGGAGATGTGGAAGGTGCCGGCGAACGCGTCCTTCGGATCGACGGCGGTGTCCCGCAACCGGGGCAGGCGGCGCAGCAGCATGTTGACCTTGAGCTGGGCCCCTTCGGCGGGTTCGCCGACGGTGTCGCCGAGCATCGCGGCCAGAGCCTCGGGCGAGGCGTTCACCAGGACCTTGCGGGCGCCGACGGTGGCCTCGCCGGACCCGTCGTCGTACGTGACCGAGCTGAGCCGCTCGTCGGGGTCGATCCGGACGACCTCGTGGCCGGTGACGAGCTCGGCTCCCGCTTCCCGGGCCACCCGGGCCAGCTCTCCGGTGAGGGCGCCCATGCCGCCGACCGGCACGTCCCAGTCGCCGGTCCCGCCGCCGATGACGTGGTAGAGGAAGCAGACGTTCTGGGCCAGCCCGGGATCGTGCGCGTCGGCGAACGTGCCGATGAGCCCGTCGGTGAGGACGACGCCGCGCACCACGTCGTCCTGGAAGCGGTCCTCGATGGCCACACCGAGGGGCTCCTCGAACAGCATCCGCCAGGCCGCGTCGTCGCCGATGCGGGCCCGCAGCTCCTTCCGAGTGGGCAGCGGCTCGGTGAGGGTGGGGAACACGCGCTGCGCGACTCGCGCGGTCATGCCGTAGAAGTCCCGCCAGGCGGTGTACTCGGCGTCGGAGCCGGTGAACTCCCGGAAGGCGGCCCGGGTCCGCTCCTCGCCGCCGCCGACCAGCAGGCCGGTGGCCCGCCCGTCACGGACGGCCGGGGTGTACGACGAGATGGACCGCTTGCGCACCTGGAAGCGCAGCCCGAGCTCGCTGACGATCTTCGCGGGGAGGAGGGACACGAGGTAGGAGTAGCGCGACAGCCGCGCGTCGACCCCGGCGAAGGCGCGGGTCGACACCGCCGCGCCGCCCGTGGTGCCGAGCCGCTCCAGCAGGAGCACGGAGCGCCCGGCGCGGGCCAGATAGGCGGCGGCGACCAGTCCGTTGTGGCCACCGCCGACGATGACGACGTCGTAGACGTCCTGGGAGATCCGGGGGTTGCGAGACATGTCTCTTGCTAGCACGCGGGGAGTGCGTTGTCACCGGCGCTTGCTGTCGTCCGCTCCCCCGGCGGTGCCGTCCTGGCGGCTGTGGACCGACGGCTGCTCCGCGGGCCTGCGCGAGCGGGGCTGAGCGATGTCATGCGGGAGATGGACGAGGAGTGGAACCGCTGTGTGCCGACGGGCCGCGCCTCGAAGTTCCGGCGCTACGCCCTGACCATGCGGGTCTCGACGCCGGGGAAGCCCTTCTCCCACCAGTGACCGTAGTACCGGTAGACCGCGGGATCGCGCGGCGCGAGCAGTGCGGACAGCTTCTCCGCCTCCTCGGTCAGACCGCGCCAGGCGGTCCTGCTCAGCCGGTGGAACGCGGTCAGCTCCAGCCCGTCGCCATGTGTACGCCACACTCCGGCGACCTGCCCGTCGACGAGCAGGCACGGGAGGGTGTCGCCGTTGCGCCGGGCGATCAGCGGCCGGTACTCCTCGGGGACGAGCCGTCCGGGGCCGGCGTGGGCCAGCAGCACGCTGTCCCACATCGGCAGCAGTCGTGGCGGCGCCGGGGTGTCCTCGGCCGGCACGGGGGCGGCGTCCGCCACGTCGAACAGGGGGGCGCGGCCCGGGCCTGCCAGGCGGACAAGCTGGTCATCGAGCTCGTGCACCGCCTGCGTGATCACCGCGCGGGTGAGCAGGGTGAAGCGGGCGAAGTCCCCCGCCGATGCGGGGCCGAACGCCCGTAGGTAGGCGAGCAGCAGCCGCCGCACGCCCGCGGCCGCCTCCTGCGGTCCGGGGTCGAATGCGGCCGGGGCCGCGCGATAGGCGTTGCGCTGCATGAACGACCAGGGACCACCGGTCGGCGCGTGGTGTACCGGCGCGAAGGTGCGCAGCGCCCACCACACGCGGTGCGCGTGCTCGCCGAACCGTGCGGTGACCTCTTCCCGCACCTCTGCGCCGGTGCGGGGGTGCGCCAGGAAGCGGGCGAGCTCGGGCAGCAGTGCGTCGGCGTCGGCGGGGGTCAGCCCCGTCGTGGTGAAACGGCGGTCGTACAGCCGGGCCGACCGCAGCGTGCCCAGCATGGCCGCGCGGAAGGGCGCGTAGTCCTCGGCGTGCACGGCGTGCAGCGTGATCCGCATCAGGGTCGCCTTCACGATCCGGCCGTCCGCGAACGCGGCGTCGAGGTCTTCGGGCGCGAAGTCCCGCACGCGGTTCCACAGCGCCAGGTACGGCGATGCGGGTGCCTGCGCCTGGAGAGCGCAGACCCGGCGGACCGCCTCGACGACGTCGAGGGACCGGCGTTCGAGCAGGAACTGACGGTCCAGGGTCGCCAAGGCGAGTTGCCGCGCGGTGAGTTTCACCCTGGGATTGTGCCGTGCCGGCCGGCGGCGCCGCTGCCCGCACCCCCGAAGCGGTGCTGCTTCGGCCCCGGGCGTTGTCAGTGGCGGCGTATAGCGTGCGCGATCAACTGGTGTCGGGTGACGGGGAGTAGGACAGATGCGGTTCCGGATCGAACGCGACGTTCTCATGGAGGCCGTGACCTGGGGGGCCAAGTCGCTGCCCACCCGGTCGCCGGTGCCCGTGCTGGGCGGCCTGATGCTCGACGCGGGGCAAGGGCGGCTGCGTATCTCGGGGTTCGACTACGAGGCGTCGGCGAAGATCGAGGTTCCGGCGGAGACGGCGGACGCGGGGCAGGTGCTCGTGCTGGGGCGCAGACTCCTGGACATCTGCCGGGTGCTGCCCGACGCGGTGGTGGCGTGCTCGGTGGAGGGCACGCGTTTCACCGTCGAGGCCGGCGGTACGCGTTTCGGTCTGTCGACCCTGCCCAGGGAGGAGTACCCGGCCCTCCCCGGGCTTCCCCCGTCACGCGGAACGGTGGATGCGGCCTGCTTCGCCGCGGCGGTCGCACAGGTGGCGATCGCCGCGGGCCGTGACGAGTCGCTGCCCGTGCTCACCGGGATCCAGATGCGGCTGGACGGCGGGTACATGACGCTGGCCGCGTCGGACCGCTACCGGTACGCGGTGCGCACCGTGTCGTGGAAGCCGGAGACGGCGGACACGGACGTGGCGGAGATCGTGGTGCCCGGTCGCAGACTGGCCGAGATCTCCCGTTCGCTGGCCAAGGCGGGGATCATCCGGATCGGGCTGAGCGGCCCCGGCGACTCGGGGGCCGGGCTGATCGCTTTCGAGGGTGACGGCATGCACACGACGGTGCGGCTCCTCGACGGACGACTGCCGCGCTACGACACGTTGTTCGCCCTGGACGGTCCTGCGGTGGCCGTCACCGACCGGGAGGCGCTCGCCGAGGCCGTCCGCCGTGTCTCGGTCGTGGCCGAGCCGAACAGCCCCGTCCGGCTGGAATTCTCCGCCCGGGGGACCGTCCTGCTGCAGGCCGGCTACGCGGACGATGTCGCCTCACAGCAGGTCGCCGCCACGCTCGGCGGCGCCGATGAACTGGCCGTCGCCTTCAACCCCGCGTATCTGCTGGAGGCCCTTCAGTCCTTCGACGCGTCGCAGGTGCGCTTCGAACTCCTCGGTTCCGGCCGGCGGACACTGCTCAGCGCCGCACCGCAGGCGGAGGGGGCCGACGGCGAGGACCACCGGCACCTGCTGATGTCGGTGCGGCAGCTGAGCTGAGAGGCGCAGACGGCCGGTCTACGGTCGCGGTCGTCGCGCCGTGCCCGCGGCCGTGGGCGCTGTGGCGTGGGCCAGGGCGAGCAGGACGAAGACGTCCGCCAGGACCGGTACGTCGAACAGCAGGGGCCGGGGGCCCGCCTGGTCGGGGCGGCTGCGGTAGCCGCCGTCGGGCTGTTGCCGGGCGACGAGGTGGGCGAGCGCACGGTCGCGTGCGGTGCGGTGCCCGGGCAGGCTGCTGAGGGCGATGACGGCGTAGGCCGTGGTGATCGGGTCACTGCTGTCGCCGCGGGTGTGGCCCCAGCCGCCGTCCGGGTGCTGAGTGGCGGCCAGGTGGCGCAGCGCCCGCTCGGCCGCCTCCGTGAAGGCGGGCGTCTCGGGGTCGTCCGGCTCCGTGCAGCGCAGCGCGAGCACCGCGCGGAAGATCGCGTTCGTGGCGCTGCGGCTCCAGCTGCGCTCGAACGTGCCGTCGGCCTGCTGATGCGCCGCGACGTGGCGGACGGCCGCACGGACTGCTTCCCCGTGACCGGGGTTGGGGGCCAGCGCGGTGGCCGCGGCCGCCGTCATGGCGATCTCGGAGCAGGTGCCGCGGGCGAAGGTGGGGAAGCCTCCGTCGGGGTTGCGGACGTCGAGCAGGTACGCCTCCGCCGCGCCGATGGCGGCCCGGTGGCGCTCGGGCGCCGCCCGGCGCAGGAACTCCAGTGCGTAGCAGGTGTCGTCGACGTCGCTCTGCCGGACACCGGGGTGGAAGCCGAAGCCGCCGTCCGCGTTGCGGCGGACGGCCAGGGCGTCGGCCATGGCGGCCACTTCGGCGGCGGTCGGCTCGAGGCGGCACAGGGCGAGCCCTGCGACCGCGGTGGCGAAGAGGTCCAAGCCGTCGACGAAGGGGACGCCGCCGTCCGGACGCAGCCGGCCGGCGACGTGCTTGAGGGTGTCACGCAGGGCGGCGCGGTGACGTGGGCAATGGCGCAGGGCGAGCAGCGCGAGCAGCTGTGCGAAGTTGTTGCGTTCCCAGGCAGGGCCTGGTTGCAGCGCCGGCAGCAGGGCGTGCCAGTCGGCGTCGTTCACCATGGTGGTGCGGTGGGTGCCGTAGGCGGTGAGCACCTTCAACGCCGTCATCTCCATGTGCAGCCAGCTCTGCTGGCCCGTGGCGTCGTACGCCTCCCAGGGCGCGGCGGGGTACTCGGTCGCGCCGAGTGCGGCGAGGAGCGTCTGGAACATCAACTGCTTGCGGCCGGCGGTGAAGTGGTCGAAGGCGCCGAGTCCGTCGCGCAGTGCTCCTTCCGCGTCGCAGTGCCGGCCGAGGGCGGCGTGGGCGACAGCGCGCTGCAGTGCGTCCGGCGGGTCGCTGTGCAGGGTTGTGCGCAGGAAGGCGGTGAGGCGGCGGGCCGCTTCCGGTTCGGCGTGTTCCGCGTTGAGCAGGGCGAGCGTGAGCGCGGATTCCAGGGCCCTGCTCGCGCAGGGGGCGGGCAGCAGGCCGTCCGGGCCGACGGCGGCGACGACCCGCCGGGCCAGCCGGTTCCGGCAGCGGGTGACGGCGGCGTGGAGGTGCGTGGGCGTCGTGCCCGTGGGCGTCGGAGATGCAGTCACGGTGTCTTTCTCGCGTCGGGCGGGTGGGGATAGCGGGTGGGAGCGGGTGCGTGCGGCGTGGCTCTGGGTCAGCCGAACAGACGGGTCAGGACGCGGTGCCCCTCGGGGACGAAGGGACTCGGCATCCGCGCGAGCAGCCGGTGCGGCGGGACGAAGAAGTGCTCGGCGATCTCCCGCGGGTCCACGCGCAGTGCGGTCGGGATCTCGGCCAGATGCACGGTGAGCCAGCAGTCACCGACGGGAGACGCGCACCGGACGTGCAGCACCTGGCGCGGTGCGGCTCGGACGCCCAGCTCCTCGTGCAGTTCGCGGACGGCTGCCTCCCGGTAGCTCTCCCCGGCTCGGGGGCAGCCGCCGACGAGGATGTCGTGGTGGGCCGGGTAGACCGCGGCTTCCGCGGATCTGCGGTAGACCAGGAGACGTCCCGCGGGGCCCACGCACACGGTCGCGGCGACCCGGTAGCACAGGCCCTGAGCTGCGGCGCCACCGCGAGGGCCGCACGCCACGGGGCGGTCGTCCGCATCCACGTAGTCCACGGTTTCCAGTGCCGTCACGCCGGTGTCCTCAGCTGCCGATGCCCGTTCCGCCTGCGGATACTACTGCAGGTGATGACAGGGATTCGCAGGGTAATATGCCGGCCTGCCGCCGCGGTGCCGTCGTACGGGTGCCGCCGTATCGTCCGACTCGGGAGCGCCATGACCCTCGACGAAGCCAAGAGCCCGCCGGTGCAGTCGTCGAACAACATGATCGAACTGCTGCGGGAGGCCGCCGAGGACGGTCCGCTGACCGCTGTGCGCATCGGTGACCAGCCCTGTGTCCTCGTCACGGGTCCCGAGCAGACGCAGCAGGTCCTGGCCAGGCGCCCGGACGTGTACGTCAAGCGGGGGCACCGCGCCCGGCGGCTGCTCGGCGACGGTCTGATCTCCGCCACGGGCGAACCCTGGAAACGCCAACGCAGGCTGCTACAGGCGCAGTTCACCGTGGCCGGGACGAAACGCTGGGAGCGGCACATCGCCGCGGCCGCCGAGCGCATCGCCGACCGCTGGGAGACCGCCGTCACCGCCGCCACGCCCGTGGACGTCGGACAGGACATGCGGTTCTTCGCCCTCGACACCATCTGGCGCTCCTTGACCGGCGTCGCCCTGGACGAGGTGACACAGCGCGAACTCGACGCCGTCGGCACGGTGGTCGCCTCACTGCCCACCACCGCCGGTGGCGCGAGCGACCCGTCGCTCGCCGTGGACGCCGCCCTGCGCCAGATCGACACCACCGCACACCGCGTCATCGCCTCGGCCCGGGCCCACCGCGCGCGGGAGATGTCCGACCGCTCCCCCACGGTGCTCGGGCTGCTCCTCGACGCGTCCGAGAGCGACCCGCTCTACACGGACCGGCTCATCCGCGACGAACTGGTGACGCTGCTCGTCGCCGGTCACGAGACGACGGCGCAGACGCTGTGCTGGCTGTTCGTCCTCCTCGACCGGCACCCGGACGTCCACGAGCAGTTCCTCACCGCCTACGCCGCCGCACCGGACACCGCCCGGCGCGACGCCCTGCTCGGCGCCCTGGTCCAGGAGACGCTCCGGCTGTATCCGGCCGTCTGGCTCATCCCGCGGCACGCCGCGCAGGACGACGTACTCGACGGGCATCCGGTCCCCGCCGGCACGAGCGTCCTGGTCTGCCCGTATCTCACCCACCGCATCCCGGGCCTGTGGCCGGACCCCGAACGCTTCGACCCGTCCCGTTTCCTGCCGGAGGGCGAGCGCCCCACCCACCCGGCCGCGTTCCAGCCGTTCGGCATCGGAGCCCGGGCCTGCCTCGGACAGCACTTCGCCCTCCGGGAGACGGTCACGCTGCTGCGCCTGCTGCTGCCCGCCTACCGGCCGAGCCTCACCCCTGCGCCCCGTACGGCCGTCTTCGGCGCGAACCTGCGGCCTCAGGGGTCACTTCGGGCAACCCTCACCCGGGTCTCCCGCTGACGCGGGTGCCATGTGCGGCGGCTGGTGGAGCACGCGGAACTGGGGTCCGTACGTGCTCCGGGTGCCGGGGATCTCGGTCTCCATCAGCCGCACGGCGGGCTCTTCCACGCCGCGCATGGCGTGGATGGCCGCGTCCAGGGCGCGGGGGCCGCCGTCTGCCCAGGCCGCGTCGAGGGCGTCCAGGACGGTGGTGTAGCCGGTGTCGAACCTGTGCAGGAGCTGCTGGACGGGCGCCGGCGGCCGGGGCCAGCCGCCCGCCGGGACCCGGGCCATCGGGCGCGCGTCGGGGAAGGGGACGGGCGGGCCGGTGAACGTCCAGCCCTCGGGGGTCTCCCGCAACTGCCGGCCGTGGTAGATCTCGCCGAAGGCGTAGTAGTGGGCCGGGCGGTCGTCGTCGAAGGAGTCGGCCGGGGACCGGCTCGTGCCCTCGCCCTGCTCCCTGATGATGTCGAGGGAGCGCTCGACGTCGAGAAGGGTCTCGGCGGGCCTCAGTTCGTCGGAGCCGATGCGCGCGTTCAGCTGTCCACGCGCCGACAACCGCGGGGCCACGGTCCGGAAGCCCTTCAGCAGGTCGCCGTAGAAGGCGCCGACGGTGGGCGCGGCGCGGCCGCCGCGTGCGAGTGATTCCTCGGGGGCCTCGATGGCCATCATCACGTCGTGCACGAAGGACCTGGTGAGGCCCGAGAGGTACAGGGTCACACCGGTGCGGACGCCGCCGGGCAGCGGGCCGGGGTACGTGGGCGCCGCGGCCTTGATCCGGGGCTGCCCGCCCACGGCCACCAGCAGGTTGCACACGACACCGAGGTGGTACATCTCGTCGTCGATGATGCGCCGGATCAGCCGTGCGGCCTCCGAGCCGCGGTCCCTGACGGACCACCAGCCGCACAGGTACGGCGGGATGGCGGACAGTTCCAGCTCCACGGCGACCTGAAGGGCCGATCTGAGCCAGTCGATGCCGCGTCCGGCCTCGGGCACGGCCAGCAGGCATGCCACGGAACCCAGCGGCGCCGACTCGGGTGGTCCGGGGCGGGGCCCTGCGGCGGCCGAGGCCGGATCGGCCCCCGCGGTGACCGACGCACCGGCCGCCACGGCGGCGGTGGCCAGAAAACTCCTGCGCTTGAACGGAGCCACAGCCGGCGTCTCCGCGTCTTCCCTCACACCTGCCACCCTCGCCTCGGCTCACAGTCGTGGCCCCGCCTCGGCTGGAGGCGTTCGGGGCCCTCGGAACAGCTCGCGAAGCTAGCAAGGATCACCGCGGACGAGAGGCTTGACGGACGTGAGCGGCGGCTCCACCACCCTGTCGGTCCAACCCGGCGCAGTGCCGGAGGCGGTCCGCTCCCGTGTCAGCGCTCCTGGCGGGACGGCGGGCGGAAGCAGGCGATGACGCTCTTGCCGTGCGGGCAGGACTTGGCCGCCCAGTGGTCGGCCAGCGCGTCCATGAGCAGCATGCCGCGGCCGCCGGTCTGGAGCGCGTCGGGCTGGCGGGGAGCCGGCAGGACGGGTGAGGAGTCGTGCACGGCGACGTGCAGGCACTGGCCGTCCCAGGACATCACCAGCTGGGCGGAGCTGTGCCCGTGCACGTGCGCGTTGGTCACCAGTTCCGACACGATCAGCAGGACGTCGTCCGCCGTATCGGGTGCGCTGCTGGTCCAGCCGAGTTCGTCCAGATGGGCCCGCGCCCAGTCGCGTGCCGTCTTCACCTGACTGCTGAGCGGCAATGAGCGTGCCCAGCCCACCGCGCGAAGCGAACGTCCGTCCACGTTTTTCCCTGCCTGTGCCGATGTCACGGGGTCGACTGTGCGGATACCCGCGCAGGGCCCGGGTAGCCATTCCGACTTCGGGTGGTCAGGGGTTCACTTGTTCGGGCGGTGCGGCCCCCCTCCCCCGGCGGGCCCGTCACGACGGTGCCGGGGACGCCTTCCATGAAGCCCCTGGAAAAATCGATGAGAAAAATTCCGGCGGCGATGTCGAGAAACCGAGACCTGCCCCGTCCCCGGGGTGAACGCGACCACAATGGTCCGCACCTGTACCGAGGAGACCGACCATGGCCAAGTACCTGCTGCTCAAGCACTACCGCGGCGCTCCGGAGCCGGTGAACTGCGCACCGATGGACCAGTGGGCCCCGCAGGAGGTCACGGCGCACATGCAGTACATGCACGAGTTCGCGGCCCGGCTGGAGAAGACGGGCGAGTTCGTCGACGCTCAGGCGCTCGCGCCCGAGGGGATGTGGGTCCGCTACGACGGTGAGGGGCGCCCGCCGGTCACCGACGGCCCGTTCGCCGAGACCAAGGACCTGATCGCCGGCTGGATGGTGATCGACGTCGACAGCGAAGCGCGCGCCCTCGAACTGGCCGGGGAGCTGTCCGCCGCGCCCGGCGCCGGCGGCAAGCCCATCCACGAGTGGCTGGAGGTGCGCCCCTTCCTCGCCGCGCCGCCCACCATCACGGAGTGACCGCATCCATGGACGAGGCTCTGCTGCGCAGCCTCACCCCGAGCGTGCTCGCCGTCCTCGTCCGCCGCGGAGCCGATTTCGCGGCGGCCGAGGACGCCGTCCAGGAGGCGCTGGTCGAGGCGGTCCGCGTCTGGCCGGCCGACCCTCCGCGGGATGCGAAGGGCTGGCTGGTCACCGTGGCCTGGCGCAAGTTCCTGGACGCGGTCCGCTCGGACGCCGCCCGCCGCCGGCGCGAGGACGTCGCCGACGGCGAGCCGGCGCCCGGGCCCGCGCCGGAGGTGGACGACACGCTCCAGCTCTACTTCCTGTGCGCCCATCCGTCGCTGACTCCCGCGTCCGCCGTCGCGCTCACGCTGCGCGCCGTCGGTGGCCTGACCACCCGCCAGATCGCCCAGGCCTACCTGGTGCCGGAGGCGACCATGGCGCAGCGGATCAGCCGCGCGAAGCGGACCGTGTCCGGGGTGCGGTTCGAGCAGCCCGGGGACGTGGCCACCGTGCTGCGGGTCCTCTATCTGGTCTTCAACGAGGGCTACTCCGGTGACGTCGACCTGGCCGCCGAGGCGATCCGGCTCACCCGGCAGCTCGCGGCCCACGTCGACCACCCGGAGGTGGCGGGCCTGCTCGCCCTCATGCTGCTGCACCACGCCCGGCGTGCCGCACGCATCGCCCCGGACGGCAGCCTGGTCCCCCTCGCCGAGCAGGACCGGGCCCGCTGGGACACCGCGTCGATCGCCGAGGGCGTGGCGATCCTGCAGGCGGCGCTCGCGCGCGACCGGCTGGGCGAGTTCCAGGCCCAGGCCGCCATCGCGGCGCTGCACGCCGACGCGCCCACGGCCGAGGAGACCGACTGGGTGCAGATCGTCGAGTGGTACGACGAGCTGGTGCGGCTGACGGACAGCCCGCTGGTCCGTCTCAACCGCGCCGTCGCCGTAGGTGAGGCGGACGGACCGCGCGCCGGTCTGGCGGCGCTCGCGGACCTCGACCCCGGGCTGCCCCGGCACGCCGCGGTGGCGGCCCACCTGCACGAGCGCGACGGCGACCCCGCGAGAGCGGCGCGGCTGTACGCCGAGGCGGCCCGCAAGGCGCCCAACCTGGCGGAACGCGACCACCTCACCCGTCAGGCCGCCCGGCTCAACGCCCGCCTGCGCGGCTGACGTGCGGCGGTCACTCCCCCTTGGCCGGCGTCAGGGCCGGGACGCTCCGCCCTGCCTTCGACCACGCATCACACGATCTCCTTCTGCGAGGTGACGACGACGCCGTAGAGGTCGGCGATGGTGGCGAGGGCGGCGTGCTGCACCTGGTCGGCGTCCAGGTCCGTACCGGCGACCGGCAGGGAGCGGGTCGCGGTGGCCTCGGCGACGACCGTGGGACGGTTGCCGCGCAGGAACGCGCCCTGGGCGGTGAACGCCACACACATGTGGGTCATCCAGCCGGCCAGGATGACGTCCTGCCCGTCCGGGACGTGTGTGCCCAGGTCGGTGCCGTGGAACGCGTTCGGGACCTGCTTGACGACGACCGTCTCACCGTCCACGGGTGCAAGGCGGGGGTGGACCCGGCCGATCTCGGCCCGGATGTCGTACGGCGTGCCCTCGCCGCCGTCGTTGACCACATGGACGACCTTCGTGCCCGCTCCACGGGCGCGTGCCAGCAGTTGCTCGGCGGCGTCGAGGGACGCCTCCCAGCCGTCCAGCTCCATCACGCCCCGGGTGTAGGTGTTCTGGAAGTCGATCAGGATGAGCGTCGAGTCGGCGAGCTTCGCGGGCGTCTCGTCGAACCCGTTGAGCTGACGCAGCGTCGTCCTGGACATGGGGGTGCCCCCTGGTGGTGTCGGGTGGGATGCGGGGCCCGGGCGGTGCGCCGGGCTGCGTCCCTCACGCTATGCAGCCGCTCGCATGTCGGCAATGACGTCTAACATGCAGATACGGACATGCCGTTCACATGGGGGGGACTCGTGCCGGGGAGCAACGGACGACTCGTCGTCGTCCTCGTTTTCGAAGGTGTCGACCTGCTCGACGTCACCGGTCCGCCGGAGGTGTTCGCGCTGGCCCGTCGCGAGACCCGGGAGGCGGCGGACTACGAAGTGGTGCTGACGGCCGAGACGTTGGAGCCCGTCGTCACGGGTGCGGGCGTCCGGGTGCTCCCGGATGCCACGTTCGAACAGGTCGCGGCGCGCCGCATCGACACCCTCATCGTGCCCGGGTCGGTCGAGGTGGACGGCGAGGGCCGCGTGCACCCCCTGGTCGACGCAGGCCTGGTCGGGTGGGTGGGGCAACTCGCCTCCGTCACCCGGCGGATCACGTCCGTGTGCGTCGGCGCGCACCTCCTCGCCGCCGCTGGCCTGCTGGACGGCAGACGGGCCACCACGCACTGGTCCACCGCGCAGCGTCTCGCCGCCGACCATCCGCAGGTGGAGGTCGACGCCGACCCCGTCTTCATCCGGGACGGCGACGTCTGGACCGGCGCGGGCATCAGCGCCTGCCTCGACCTGTCGCTAGCCCTCATCGCCGAGGACCTCGGCGAAGCCGTCGCGCTGCGGGTGGCCCGGCAGCTGGTGATGTACCTCAAACGGCCGGGCGGGCAGAGCCAGTTCAGCGTTCCGCTGGAGCAGGTGTCCACCACACGCCGTATCGAGGACATCCGGCACCACATCATGCGCAACATCGGCCGGCCGCTGACCATCGCCGGCATCGCCGCCCACGCGCATGTGAGCGAGCGGCATCTGACCAGGCTCTTCAAGACGGAGCTGGGCATGACGCCGCACGCGTACATCGAGTCCGTCCGCGTGGAGAAGGCGCGCCGTGAACTGGAGTCCACCGACGCCACGTTGGACCGCATCGCCGCCCTCACCGGGTTCGGTACGACGGACACCCTGGTGCGGGCGTTCCGCCGCCGCCTGAACACCACGCCGACGGAGTACCGGCGCAGGTTCAGGACTCCGCGGACGGCTTGACGCCCCCGGGGCCCGGGCCGGGTGGCGAACTCGCGTTCCCGGGCCCGGGCGGCCTCGCGTCCCGTGTCCCCGGGTCAGGCGACCGTGAGGACGATCTTGCCGGTCGTGCGGCCCTGCTCACCGATCTCGTGCGCCTTCGCGGCCTGCGCGAGCGGCAGGACCGTCTCGACCACCGGCTTGAGCGCACCCCGCTCCACCAGGGCGGCGATCTCGCGCAGTCCCAGGTGGTCGGGCTCGACCAGCATCCAGGCCGCCCGCACCCCGTCGTGGGCGGCCGGGACGTCGTCCGGGCCGGGCAGGGTGATCAGCCGGCCGCCGTCCCGGAGCACTGCCAGGGAGCGTTGGGCCGTCTCCCCGCCCAGGCCGTCCAGGACCACGTCGACATCGCTCACGACGTCCTCGAAGCGCTCCGCGCGGTAGTCGACCACCTCGTCCGCGCCCAGCCGCCGCACCAGGTCGTGCTTGGCGGCACTGGCCGTGCCGATGACGTGGGCGCCGCGGGCCTTGGCGATCTGCACCGCGAAGTGACCGACCCCGCCGGCCGCCGCGTGCACCAGCACCCGCTCACCGGGCCGCACGTCCGCCGTGTCCACCAGGGCCTGCCAGGCGGTGAGCGCGGCCAGCGGCAGCGCCGCCGCCTCGACGTGGGTCAGGTTCGCGGGCTTCGGGGCGAGGTGCCGGGCCGGTGCGACGACGTACTCGGCGTAGGCGCCCGCCTGGCGGGGGAACAGCGGCATGCCGAAGACCTCGTCTCCGGGACGGAAGATCCCCACGCCGGGCCCGACGGCCTCGACGGTCCCGGACACGTCCCAGCCGACGGCCGGCACGGCGCCCCACTCGATGAGGCCCCCACTGGCCCGGGTCTTCCAGTCCACCGGGTTCACTCCGGCCGCGTGTACCCGCACCAGGACCTCGCCCAGGCCGGGCTCCGGGCGCTCCGCCTCACGCTCGACGAGGGCCTCGGGACCGCCCCACTGCTCCACGACCACTGCACGCATGCTGTCCGTCTCTCTTCCGTGTTCGATCAGCTCGGCGCCGGGGTTCCCGGCGCGATGCAGACAACTGTGTGGCACGGAGACCGGACGGGGGATTGGCCGTCCGGCCACTATGTGACAGGATCTGGCCATGAGCACAGCGCAGGGGATCGCGACCGGAGCCGAGCGCGACCTGGCGCAGGGGGTCACCGTCGGAGCCGAGCGGGACCGGGCGCAGGGGTCGCCGCGGCCGCACCGGGTCGCCGTGCTCGCCCTGCCCGGGGTACCGCCCTTCGAGCTCGGCATCCCCTCCCGCGTCTTCGGCAGCGTGCAGGACGCCGAGGGCCGCCCGCTCTACGACGTGACCGTCTGCACCGCCGACGGCGCTCCCGTGCCCAGCGACGCCGGTTTCACCGTGCAGCCCGCGGCCGGACCCGAGGCCCTGGCCGCCGCGGACACCGTGATCGTCCCGCCCACGCACGCCATGCCCGAGCTGGGCCGCGGCGGCCCGCTGCCCCCGGAGGTCACCGCGGCCATCGCGGGCATCCGGCCCGGGACCCGGCTCGTGTCCATCTGCACCGGTTCCTACGTGCTCGCTGCGGCGGGTCTGCTCGACGGCCGCCCGGCGACCACCCACTGGAACCTGGCGCCGGAGTTCCGCCGGGCCTATCCCAAGGTCAGGGTGGACGAGGACGTCCTCTTCGTCGACGACGGCGACGTGCTGACCTCGGCGGGCGTGGCAGCGGGCGTCGACCTGTGCCTGCACCTGATCCGCCGCGACCACGGCGCGGCCACCGCCAACCGGGCTGCGCGCATGTGCGTCGTACCGCCGTGGCGGGACGGCGGGCAGGCGCAGTACATCGACCGCCCGGTCCCCGAGCCCACCCTGGCGGGCACCACGGCGACCCGTGCCTGGGCGCTGGAGCACCTGGGCGAGCCGCTCTCGCTCGCCCAGCTCGCCGAGCACGCCCGGATGAGCCTGCGCTCCTTCACCAGGCGCTTCCGCGACGAGGTCGGCATGACCCCGGTGCAGTGGCTCACCGCCCAGCGTCTGGAGCTGGCCAAGCAGTTGCTGGAGACGACGGATCTGACCATCGACCTCGTCGCGCACCGGGCCGGCTTCGGTTCGGCGAACTCCCTGCGCGCGCACATGCGGGCGGCTTTCGGGGTCTCACCCGCGGCCTACCGGCGGGCGTTCAGCCCCCGCCGCGCGGCCGCGGTGCGGGGCTGACCCGTCGGCCCCGCGTCTTGGCCGATCCGCCCTCGCCGGCCCACTGCGGGTTCCACGCAAAAGGGGTGGGTCGGCCCCCCTCGGGCCGACCCACCCCTCGTGCGCCACCGCCCCGTGGCGCCGTTCCAGTGCCGCTCGGTCAGCGGTACCGGGTCACCACCGGTACCAGCGGCCGCGGCGGCCCCCACCGGCCGCCGGACGGACCACGAAACCGAGCAGCCACAGCGCGAGCACGATCACCGCGACCCACCACAGGGCCTTGAGTGCGAAGCCCGCACCGAAGAGAACGAGAGCCAGCAGCAGAACCAGAAGCAGGGGAACCATCGTTATCAACCTCCTGGCCGTCGTGTGCTCTCTTCGCGTCCCGGCAAACACGCGATCGACGCGTTACTTTCACGCCGGGCAGGGAATACGTCCGCCGCGTGCGCAGCCGTCAACTGCCTTGGCTCAGGCGCCGGTTCCTCACCTCGGGCGCATGGCGGGGTTGAGTGCCGCGTGCAGTGAGGGAGCGAGGATCCGGCGGATCTCGGCGGGGGTGAGGGCGGTGGCCGTCGGGAGGGGGTTGAGGTAGCGGGTGTAGATCAGCCCGCCGAGGATGGTCACGACGGCCGTGGCTCGCGCGGTGGCGGTGCGGGCCCCGAGAAATTCAACGAGGCGGGCCAGGAGTTCGGATTCCAGATAGTCACGGACTGCCGCGGCGACCTCCTCCCCCTGACTGGTGAGCCGGCGGAAGTCGGGGTCCTCCCACAGGCCGGTCACCGTGTCGATGAGGCGGTCGGGCAGGGTGGCCGGGTCGCCGGCCAGGACGCGGTCGACGGTGAGCGCGTTGGCGCAATGGACCTGCATGACGTCCGCGAACAGGGCTTTCTTCGAACCGAAGTGGTAAGCGATCGCAGCGGGGTCCACTCCGGCGGCCTGGGCGACGGCGCGCAGCGTGGTGGCGCGGTAACCGCGCTCGACGAAGAGCGGACGGGCGGCGGAGACGATCGAATCGCGGGTGGGCGGGTTGCCGCGGGGACGGCCTCGCCCGCGTGGACCGGCCGGCTGGGGAGGTGGCGGTTTATTCATCGGCGTTGAGCTTGCGTGGCCCGCCCGGCAGGGTCAAGAGCGTTCCGCCGCCCCGTACGAAGGGAAGGACCCGCCGTCATGCGTATCACCGTCTTCGGAGCCAATGGACCCACCGGCCGCCGGCTCGTCGAACAGGCTCTCGCCGCCGGTCACGAGGTCGTCGCCGTGACCCGACGGCCCGGGTCGATCGCCGGGCGTCCAGGGCTCACCGTGGCGGTCGCCGACGCGACCGATCCTGGCGGCGTCGACGCCGCGGTCGGCGGTGCGGATGCCGTGCTGTCGGTGCTGGGCACGCCGTTCAGCAAGAAGGAGATCACCACGTACTCCGCGAGTGCCCGGACGATCACCGAGGCGATGGCCCGTCACGGGGTCAAGCGCCTGCTCGCGGTCAGTTCGAGCATCGCGGACCCGCACTGGCGGCCCACCGGCGCACACTTCTTCAACCTGGTGCTCGACCCGCTGGTGAACCGGCGCCTAGGCCGTACCCTGCACGAGGACATGCGCCGCATGGAGGCCGTGATCCGTGAGACGGACCTCGACTGGACGCTCGTACGGCCCTCGGGACTCTTCGAGCACCCGGTGGTGACGGACTATCACACAGCCGAGACCAGCGCGGACGGGGTGTTCACCGCCCGGTCCGATCTGGCCGCGAGCATGCTCCGCGAGATGGGCGAACGCCGGTATGTGCGTACGGCGATGGGAGTGATCACCACCGCTGTGAAGCCGAACATCGCCAAGCTGATCTGGAACGAGGGCGTGAAGAAGAAGTGAGTGCGCCGGCCGTGGGCCGGGAAAGGGGGCAACAAGCCAAAGTCATGGTCAGCGGGGGTGGTTGGAGGGGAAGATGGTGGCCATGACGCATGAAGGCTCCTCCATCGACTCCACCAAGCCCAGTATCGCCCGTGTGTACGACTACCTGCTCGGCGGCAAGGACAATTACGCCGTGGACCGGGAGATCGGCGACGTCTTCAAACGTGACCTTCCCGGTTCCGTGGCGATCGCCTTCGCCAACCGGGCGGCCCTGACGCGAGCGGTGCGGGAGATCGCGACGACCACGGACGTGCGGCAGTTCATCGACCTGGGCAGTGGTCTGCCGACCGCCGACAACGTCCACCAGGTCGCGCAGCGGCACGCGCCGGAGTCCCGGGTGGTGTACGTCGACACCGACCCCCAGGTACTGGTGCACGGGCGTGCGTTGCTGGAGGAGAACGAGCACACCCGCGTCGTCCCGGCCGATGTGCGCGATCCCGAGGCCATCCGTGCCCACCCGGACACCGTGGAGTTGATCGACTTCGACCGGCCGGTCGCCGTCATATTCAGTGCGATCCTCCACCACGTCAATGACGAGGAGGACCCCTCTGCCATCGTGCGCTACTGGCGCGAACAGGTGCCCTCCGGGAGCTACTTCTTCGTCAGCCACTTCCGTTCCGGCAACAACCCCGAGACGGAAGAGGCGGAGAAGGTCCTCCAGCAGACGTTCGGCCGCGGCCGGTGGCGCAGCGACGAGGAGATCGAAGCCCTGCTGGACGGACTGGAGATCCTCGACCCGGGGGTCGTCCCCGCCAGCCTGTGGCGTCCCGACGTGGTCGACAGCCGGTGGAACCGCGGCGGCGGACGGGAGCTCACCGTCTGGGAGCACCTCATCTCCGCCGGGCTGGCCAGGAAGTCCTAGTCGTTCACCTGTTCATCTAGGGTGAGGGCATGACCGAGGTCGCGGTGGTGCAGCTGCTGGTGTCACCGGCGCACCGGCTGTCCGGACGGCCCGCGGACGGGCCCGCCCCCGGACCGGACGACGAGTCGGTGACACGGGTCGAGGTGCGCCGGGGGCTGGGACTGGTCGGGGACCGCTACTACGCCCGCGCCGCTCATCGGGACGCCTCGGTGACGCTGATGTCCGCGGAGAATCTCCCCCGGGACATTTACCCGACCACCGACCTGAGGCACACCCGGCGCAACGTCCTGCTCAGCGGTGTCGACATCGACTCCTTCGTCGGCGCGACGATCTCTCTGGACTGCGGCGCCGGGCCCGTCGTCCTCGCCTTGAACCGTCCCGCACGGCCCTGCGCCTGGATGGACGGGACCATCGGTCCGGGTGCGCAGCGGGCGCTGCGGGGCAAGGGCGGCGTGCGGTGCACGCCCCTGAGCGACGGGGTGATCACGCTCGGGCCGGCGACGTTCCGGGTGCTGAGTGGTCCGGACTCGGCGCCGTGACGAACCGGCCGGCGGCCACGCCACCGCGGTGACGGCGTCCGTTTCAGCGGTCGGACGCGTCGCCCGGCTCGCTCACCGCTGTGAGCAGGTCGTCGCGGCCGGCCAGG
This sequence comes from Streptomyces sp. NPDC049915, assembly GCF_040656475.1. Lineage (NCBI taxonomy): Bacteria > Bacillati > Actinomycetota > Actinomycetes > Kitasatosporales > Streptomycetaceae > Streptomyces > Streptomyces sp. NPDC049915. The sequence goes on along the minus strand of NZ_JBFAMH010000003.1, from coordinate 126,031 downwards.
GCGTCGAGGGAGAGCGTGCGGTAGCCGACGTCGTCGAAGAGCACGGTGATGCGGTCGCCGTCCTCGCTCAGCACCGTGCCCCTCCCCCACTGCCCGTGCCGCACGGCCGTACCGACCGGATAGGCGCCGGCGTCCGGGTGCACCGCCTGCCCGTCGTCCCGTGTGCCGTCGCCGCCCTCGGCCTCCGTGGCGTCACAGACGTCGCAGTTCCCGCACGGCGGCTCGTACTCCTCACCGAAGTACCCCAGCAGGAAGCGCCGTCGGCAACCGGTCGTCTCGGCGTAGGCCCGGGCCATGTCGACCCGGGAGCGGTCCATGCGCCGGTGGGTCTCGGCGCTCTCCTCCGCACGCTTCACCGCCCGGGCCGGTGCCGTGTCCGGGTCGGGTGACACGGCGCCCGAGGCGTCCGTGACCACGGCCCCGGCCTCCTCCAGCAGGTTCACCGCGGTGGTGACCCTGGTGCGGGAAAGGCCGGTGTCCCGGCGCAGTTCGTCGAGGTCCGCCGGATCACCGGCGTGGTCGTGGACGGCCTCTACGACCGCACCGACGGTGTCCGCACCGGGAGCGCGACCGCTGAAATAGACCTGCATCCCGGTGTCCTCGGGACGGAAGTGCAGGACGGCCAGGGCGGGCCGCCCGTCCCGGCCGCAGCGGCCGATCTCCTGGTAGTAGGCGTCCAGGGAACCGGGCAGCGCGGCGTGCAGCACGAACCGCACGTCCTCCTTGTCGATGCCCATCCCGAAGGCCGTGGTCGCCACCACCACGTCCGCCTCGCCCGACAGGAACGCCTCGTGGATCCGCCGGCGTTCCGCGGCGCGCAGGCCCGCGTGGTAGGCCTCGGCGGCGAGTCCCAGACAGGCCAGTTCCGCGGCGTAGTACTCGGTGTCCTTGCGGGTCGCGGCGTAGACGATGCCGGGCTTGGGTTCGGCCGCGGCCTGCTCGACGACCAGGCGCCGGCGTTCGTCGTCCTCCAGGTGGCGGTGGACCTCGAGCCGGATCTCGGGGCGGTCGAAGCCGGTGACGAGGTGCCGGGGCCGGTCCATGCCGAGCCGTTCGACGATGTCCTGGCGGACCGGCGGCGCGGCTGTGGCGGTGAGCGCGAGGACGGGCGGCCGGCCCAGGCGCCGTACGGCCTGGGCGAGGCGGAGGTAGTCGGGACGGAAGTCATGGCCCCAGGACGACACGCACTGGGCCTCGTCCACCACGAACAGGGCGGGGCGGGCCTCGGCCAGCCGCCCGATCACTTCGTCCTTGGCGAGTTGTTCCGGGGACAGGTAGACGTAGGTGACCGCGCCGCCGCGCACCGCCTCCCAGGCCGCTTCCGTCTCGGCCGCGGAGAGGTCGGAGTTCACGGCGACGGCTCCCGGTCCGCGCTCGCCGCCGGGCAGTCCGGCGATCTGGTCCCGCTGCAGGGCGAGCAGCGGCGAGACGACGACCACCGGCCCCGGCAGCAACAGGGCGGGGACCTGGTAGACGGCGGACTTGCCGGCTCCCGTCGGCATGACGACGAGAGTGTCGCGTCCCTGAAGTACCCACTCCATCGCGGTGAGCTGCTCGGGCCGCAGTTCGTCCCAGCCGAACACCTCGGCGGCGGTCTCCCGCAGGCGCCGGGCCCGCTGTGCGCCGGTACGGGGGCTGTCGCCCGTCATGGCCGCTCCTTCACTCCGCCTGTCCGCCTGTCCGCCTGTCCGCCGACCGGCAGGTCTTCCGGCCCCGCAGGGCTGGTCTGGGTACCCCGGGGTGCCGCCGCCACGCACCGGGACGGCGCCTTGCCGGGGTGTGGCCGGCTGTTTCCGGGCGGTGCGCCGGGGAACCCGCCGCGGATCGGAAGAGAGACCACCTGACGCGGTGGCGGCGTGTGGCAGGCCCCGCGACCCGGCGAAGGGCGGGCGACCATGTCCCCGATCACGGACGACGCCCCCGACGACGCGCTCGACGTCCACTTCATCGGCAACGCCACCGTCCTGCTGCGCTACGGGCCGCTCACGCTCCTGACCGACCCGAACTTCCTGCACCGCGGGCAGTACGCCTACCTCGGGTACGGGCTGCTCAGCCGGCGTCTGACCGAGCCTGCGCTCGACGTGGACGAACTGCCCCGCCTCGACGGGATCGTGCTCTCCCATCTGCACGGCGACCACTGGGACCGGCGGGCGCGCCGGGGTCTGGACCGCACCGTTCCGGTGCTGACCACCCCGCACGCCGCGCGCCGCCTGAGGGTCCTGCACGGCTTTCCCCGTACGGCGGGGCTGCGCAGCTGGCGGCACTTCACCCTCGAGCGCGCGGACGCGCAGGTCAGGGTCACGGCTCTGCCGGGCCGCCACGCCGGTCACCCGGTGCTGCGCGGGCTGCTGCCGCCGGTGATGGGCAGCATGCTGGAGTTCGGCCCGCCGGGGCGGCCCCCGCGGATGCGGCTCTACATCTCGGGCGACACCCTGCCGTACGACGGCCTGGCCGAGGTCGCCACCCGTTTCCCCGCCGCCGATCTGGCCGTCCTGCACCTGGGCGGCACCCGCCTTCCCGGCGGGTTCGTGGTCACGATGGACGGTGCGCAGGGCGTGGAACTCGCCCGGCAGCTCGCTCCCCGGCGCATCCTGCCGGTCCACTACGGCGACTACACGGTCATGCGCTCACCGCTGTCCGCGTTCCTCGCCGAGGCCGACCGGGCCGGGCTCGGCGACCGCGTCGTCGCCTGCGGCCACGGCGGACGGGTGCGGCTCGCTCCGGGGGTGGCTCCGGCGCTGTTGTGAGCGGCGCTGCCCGCGGTGGTCCGGCGCGGCCCGGACCGCGCGGCGAGTGTGACACTGGGAGACAGAGGCCGCCTGTCCACGATGCCCGGGAGGAGTTCGAAATGAGCCAGGTCGGAAGCCGTCCGTCGGGTCTTCTCCAGCCGCTGGGGGCCGTCGCCTCCGGGCTCCGGCGCCTGCCGGGGGCCGAGCAGGTCGGCAGGTTCGCCGACGATGCGCTGGACCGGATCGGAGCGATCTCCCCACGCGGCCGCCGGCTGGCCGTCTACACCGGGGCCGGTGTGCTGGGCGTCGCCGGAGTGGTGGAGTGGCCCGTGGCGCTCACGGGCGCCGCCATCGCCTGGCTGACCCAGCCGCGTCCCGAACGCGGCACGGAGGAGGGCGCGGACCGGGACACCGAAGGTGGCCGGGGCGAACGGCACGAGGGCGACGGGACACGCACCGCTGCGGGCAGGTCCGAGGGGCCCGGGCCGGTGCCCGTGCGCACCGACGACACCGCTGCGCGGGACCAGGGCGCGGGCGACCGGCTGGCCCCGTCCCACTTCCGCCACGACGAGCCCGAGGAGCACGTGCACGAGGAGCCCGCCAAGGTCGGTGACCCGGCCACGGCGTCGGCGCTCAAGCAGGTCGCGGAAGCCTCGGCGCACCACCACGGGCCGGAGCACCGGCCCGGCTGACGCAGGCCCTGTCGTCCGGATCATCCCGGCGTCGCGGGGTCTGGTAGCGCACGTCTGCGGCGGACCGCCGGTCCGGTGACCGTGCCCGGTGCGTACCGTCGGCGTGAGCACGGCGTTTTGCCCGTCGGCGGAGGGGAACGCAGGGCTGGTGGTCTCGTATGGAGCGGAGCAGCGGGTGCGCCTCCCCGCGCTCCGGACCGGCTGGCTGCGGCAGACTTTCGTGCACTGGCCGTTCCCGGCGCGCACGGTGCAGGCCCTGCTGCCGCCCGAACTCGTCGTCGACGAGTACGAGGGCGCGGCCTGGGTGAGTCTGACGCCTTTCGTCATGGCCGACGTCCGCCCGCCCGGCGTGCCCTCCGGGCTGCCGGGCCTGCCGACGTTCGCGGAGACCAACCTGCGCACCTACGCCCGGCACCGGGACTCCGGGCGGGACGGGCTGTGGTTCCTGGGCATCGAGGTGGCCTTTCCCCTGATGCTCGCGGCGCGCGCCGTGGGCGTGCCGTACCACCAGGGCACCCTGCGCGTCTCCATGGACGGGGACGTCGTCTCGTACACGGGCTCGCGGTGGGGCGGCGACGTCGCCTACCGGCTCGTCGTCCGCCCCGGTGATCCGATCAGGCCGACGGAACGGGACGTGTGGCTGACGTCGCGGTGGCGGGCGTACTCACGCCGGTACGGCATGCTGTGGCAGACGCCGGTCGAGCACGAGCCGTGGCCGCTGCAGGCCGCCTCCCTCGAGGTGGCCGAGGAGACCCTGACCCGCGCGGCCGGTCTCCCGGCGCCCGCCGGTGAACCCGTGGTGCACTTCTCGGAGGCGGTCAGGCATGTACGGCTCGGGCCGTCCCGTCCGTGTCGCTGAGGGGCCGCCCCACGACGGCTGCGGAGCGGGCGGATGAACCGTGGACGCGGCTCCACGGGCCGGCGGGCGCGGCAGCGCTTCGACGGCTGGATCGCCGGCCTGGGCACCACCTCGGGCACCCGGATCGTCGTGGGTCACTGGCCGCGGTCGCCGTTCGGCCCGTTCAGCGACGTGATGATCGAACGGGCCGACGGGGAGCGGCTGTTGCTCGCGCCCACATGGCGCGTCGCCGACTTCGTCCGCGGCACGTACCTCTTCGACACGGTGCGTGTCGTACCCGTCGAGGTGACGGCGACGGGCGGCAGTTGCACGGTGCGTGCCGGGCCGCTGGAGCTGGGGTTCACGGTCGGCCGGCCCGGACCGCTCGGGCTTGTGCTCGCGGCGGTGCCCGCACCGCTCGCCCGCAGTGCGGCCTGGACGGTGGTCACGGATCCGGTCGCCCGGCTGCTGCTGCGCGGCGTGCGGACCCGCGGCAGCGCGGTGCCCGGACGCCGTGAGTGGTACGGCGCAGGCGGGCTGTGGCCGGTCACGGGGGTGTCGGCAGCCTTCGCGGGCGACGATCTCGGCGCCCTGGCGCCCGTCGACCCGCCCGTGCGCTTCGGATTCGGTTCCGTGCCCCGCCGGCCGGCGCTGACCCGCGTCACCACGACCGTCGCGCCGTTCCGGTGATCCGGCGATCCGGCGTCTTCCCGGGGGCGGAGGTCATGCGAGGGGACGCGCGGCGTTGCGGGCGGCATTGCGCGCCGTACGGACGGCTCCCTCGCGGGTGGCTCCGCGCAGTCCCAGCACCACACGCGTGCTGAGCCCGTCGAGGAGGGCGAGGAGCGCGTCGGCGGCCTCCGGCACCTCGCCCTGAGGCAGGCCGAAGCGTCCCTGGCGCACCCCGCGCAGCAGCAGTTGCTCCAGGTCTTCCTGCCAGGCCCGGTCGAACTCGTCCTGGGCGGTGGTCAGTTCGCTGTTGCCCGCGGCGCGCGCCCACAGTTCGATCCACAGCATCCAGCGGGCGTCGCGCGGCCCCTGGGGCAGATAGAGCTCGACGAAGGCGTCGAGGCGGCGGGCGATGGTCGTGCGCCGCGACAGCAGGGCCTGCCGTTCCCCGGCAAGGCGGTCCTCGCTCCACCGCAGCGCTGCGAGGAGCAGCCGGTCCTTGCTGCCGAAGTAGTACAGGATGTGCCCGCCGGAGGTGCCGAGGCGTTCGGCGAGTCCGGACATGGTGAGTTCGGCCAGACCGTGCTCCGCGATGGCCCGCATCGCCTCTTCGAGCATGCGCTCGCGGGCGATCATCCCGCCGCGTCTGCGTCGTGCCTCTGGTGCCGTCACGGCGGACAGTCTAGCGGCGCCGTCCCCCCGAGCTTGAATGCTGTTCAAACTTCGAGAGCCCTCACGCGATCTATTGACAGGGCCGCACCTCGTTCCACATCTTGTATGGCGTTCAAACTTTCTTGAACCCCATTCAAGGAAGCGTTCTCCCCCGCCCCTCCGCCCGCGGCCAGCCGCCCGATCCCCGGGGACGCACTCATGACGCACACACCAGCCGACACACCGCACGGCACTTCCCCGCCGGCGCCCTCCCCGGCCCTGGCCGGCGACGGCGCGGCGCCCGCCGCCCTCGCCCGGGTCCTCGGCCCCGTGGGCGCCGTTCTGCTCACGCTGTCCTGCATCACCCCCGCCTCGTCCCTGTTCATCCTGGTCCCCGAGCTGTTCGCCGGTCAGGGCACGGGTGCTCCGCTGACCATCGCGGTGGGGATCGTCATCTCGATCGCGGTGGGCGCCTGCTACGCCGAACTGGGCACGCTGACCCCGAGTTCCGGTGGTGAGTACGCCATGGTCGACGCGCTGCTCGGCCGGTTCCTGGGCTGGGTGACCTTCGCCATGACCATCGCCATGCTCGTGGTCATCCCCCCCTGTGATCGCTCTGGGCACGGCCGACTACCTCGCCGACCTCGTCCAGGTGGACCCACAGGTCGCCGGCTGCGCCGTGATGCTCGTGGCGATCGCGACGGCCGTCCTCGACGTCAGATCGAACGCCCTGGTGACCGGCGCGTTCCTGGTCCTGGAGGTGGTCGCCGCCGGAGTGGTGGCCGTCCTGGGCCTCGCCCACGCCCAGCGCTCCCCATCGGTGCTCGTCCACCCGGAGGTGTCCCAGACCACCGCCGGACAATCGACGTTCACCCTGGGGCTCCTGGTCTCCGGGCTGGCCGCCGCGATGTTCGTGGTCAACGGGTTCGGCACCGCCTCCTATCTCGCGGAGGAGATCCACCGGCCCCGCCGCAACGTGGCGCGTGCCGTCTTCTGGTCGCTGTTCGTCGGCGCCGCCGTCATCGTCGTCCCCGCCGTCGCGGCGGTGCTCGGCACCCCGTCGACCGACACCCTGTCCACGGCCACCTTCTCCGACCTGGTGCGCGGCTGGGCGGGGGAAACCACGGCCACGGTGATCGACCTGTGCGTCGCGCTGGCCATCCTCAACGCGGTCCTGGTGATGGTGCTGCAGAACGCCCGGGTGGTCTACGCCTCGGGCCGGGACCGGGCCTGGCCAGCACCCGTCAACCGCGCGCTGACCCGGCTGCACCCCCGATTCGGCTCGCCGTGGGTCGCCACCCTCGCCATCAGCCTGCCCGGAGCGGCACTGGCCTGCTTCGCCGACCTGTCGACGCTGTACGAGGCGACCGGCGCCATCCTCGCCGTCGTCTACGTCCTGCTGGCCCTGGCCGCGCTGGCCGCTCGCCGCGCACCGCTGCGTGGCCGCCCGGCCTGGCGGATGCCGCTGTGGCCGCTGGCACCCGTCGTCGTCCTCGCCTCGGTCGGCTACGTGCTGTACCAGCAGGCCGGACGCGACCTCGCCATCACCGGCGGTGTCGTCGCGGCGGCCGCTCTCTACTACCTCCTGTACCTGCGCCGGCATCCGCACGACCGCTGGCAGGTCGCGGCTCCCGACGCCGACGACTGACACCGGCCCCGCAGCCGTCGCCCCGCCACCGCACGCACACTGGAGAACAGATCGTGACCCTCCCCTCCCCCGCCCACCTGGTCCTGCGCAACGCCCGCATCCACACCGTCGATCCGGGCCTGCCGTCGGCCGAGGCGCTCGCGGTGCGCGACGGCCGCATCGTGTGGCTGGGCTCCGACGCGGACGCCGCAGCGTGGACGGGCCCGACCACCGAAGTCGTCGACGCGGGCGGGCGACGGGTCCTGCCCGGCTTCGTGGACGCGCACAACCACGTCCGGCTGGGCTCGGACCGGGAGTGCGTGCAACTGGCCGGGGCCCGCTCGCTGAGCGAGGTCGCCGCCCGGATCGCCGCCTGGCGCGCGCAGCACCCGGGCGCCGGGTGGATCGAAGCGGAGGGCTTCGACTACTCGGTCCTGCCCGGCGGGCGGATGCCCCGTGCGCAGGACCTCGACGAGCTGACCGGTGACACGCCCGCCTTCGTCCTCAGCTACGACGTGCATACCATGTGGCTCAACAGCGCCGCGATGGCCCGGCTCGGTGTGACACGCGCCTGCGGGGAGCTGCCGTTCGGCGTGCCCGAGACGGAACCGGTCACCGGGGAACCCACCGGTTTCGTCCGGGACTTCGCCGTGCGCGGCCTGTCCCGCGAGGGGCATCGGGCGCTGCGCGAGCTCGGCGTGCCCTGGGCCTCCCCCGAGCGTCAGTACGGCCGGCTGCTGCGCAGTCTTGACGACGCGGTGCGCTTCGGCATCACGACCGTCGTGGAACCACAGAACTCGCTGGACGATCTGGAGCTGTTCGTCCGCGCGCGCAAGGAAGGGCGCCTGCGCTCCCGGCTGGTGGCCGCACTGTTCCATCCGCGCGGCACCAGCGAGGCCGACCTGGACGAATTCGCCGAGGCCGCGCGGCGGTTCGACGACGAGTGGATGCGGGTGGGCCCCCTCAAGCTCTACATCGACGACGTGGTCGAGCCGCGCACGGCCGCCCTGCTGGAGCCGTACACGGGCTGCCGGCACCGCGGTGACACCTTCTACCCGCCCGAGGAGTTCGCCGAGCTGCTGACCCGGCTCGACGCGCGCGGCTTCCAGTGCTTCGTGCACGCCACCGGGGACCGCGGCATCCGCACCGTGCTGGACGCGGTGGCCCGCGCCCGCGCCGCGAACGGCCCCCGTGACGCCCGCCACCAGGTCGTCCACGTGGAGTGCTGCGACCCGGCGGACGTGCCGCGCTTCGCCGGCCTCGGGGTGGTGGCCTGTATGCAGCCGCGCCACTGCGCCCCCGAGATCGCCGGTCCGGGCCAGGACTGGGCGCGCAACGTCGGCCCGCAGCGCTGGCACAAGGCGTGGCCCCTGCGCAGCCTGCACCGGGCCGGGGCGACGCTGGCGTTCTCCAGTGACTGGAACGTCGCCGAGATGGACCCCATGGTGGGCCTGTACACGGCGGTGACGCGCCGGCCGCTGGGCGGAGGCGAGGCGTGGATGCCGCAGGAGACGGTGGACATCGAGACCGCGGTGCACGGCTACACGATGGGGTCGGCGTACGCCAACTTCCTGGAGCACGAGCGTGGTTCGCTGTCGGTCGGCAAGGTCGCCGACCTGATCGTCCTCTCCCGCGACGTCCTCACCGTCCAGCCCGAGGAGATCCCGGGGACGGTGTGCGACCTGGTCATGGTCGGCGGGGAGGTCGTCCACCGCGGGTGAGGGAGCGGGGCGTCTCCTATGCTTGCGCCGTCGACGTCCGTCAGCGAAAGGCTCCGCATCGTGACCGCCGGGCAGGTTCTCTCATGAGCGTGAGTGCGTCCGCGTCAGGGCGGCGCGTGCTGGTCAGCGGTGCGTCGCGGGGGCTCGGGCGTGCCGTGGCGCAGGCGTTCGCCGAGGGCGGGGACCGGGTCGCCGTGCACTTCGGGTCGCGTGCCGACGAGGCCCGCATGACGCTGGACTCCCTCGCCGGTTCCGGGCACACCCTGGTCGGGGGCGACCTCGCCGACCCGGCGGGCGCGGCGGCCGTCGTGGACGCGGCGGCCGAGGCGCTCGGCGGTGTCGACGTGCTGGTGAACAACGCGGCGGTGAACATCCGCCATCCGCTGCCGGAGACGCCGTACGAGGAGTGGGTGGCGCTCTGGCAGCGGCATGTCGCCGTGAACCTGCTCGCCACGGCGAACCTCAGTCATCTCGTGGCCCGGCGCATGATCGACCAGGGCACGGGTGGCCGCATCGTCAACATCGGTTCGCGCGGCGCGTTCCGCGGCGAACCGGACCACCCGGCCTACGGGGCCACGAAGGCCGCGGTGCACGCCCTGGGCCAGTCGCTGGCCGTGTCGCTGGCCCCGTACGGCATCGCGGTGGCCTCGGTCGCGCCCGGCTTCTTCGACACGGAGCGAGTCGCCGCACGCCAGGAGGGCGCCGAGGGTGCCGCCATCCGCGCACAGAGTCCCTTCGGCCGGGTCGCCTCCGCGCAGGAGATCGCGGGGGCCGTCGTCTGGCTCGCCTCCCCGGCCGCCGAATGGGCGTCGGGCACGATCCTCGACCTCAACGGGGCGTCGCATCTGCGGACGTGACCGTCACGGCCGCCGTTTTCTCTGCGCCCACCCATACGTGAGCGGCGCCCCGGGTCTCCCCGTGGCGCCGCTCGGACAACGTGGCTCACACCAGCTCCGGTTGCGGCCGGGGCTGCCGCGCCGGCGCGGCCTTCGGTTCCCACAGACCGGTGGTGCGTACATAGCCGTAGACCACGGACGCCATGGCCACGAGGAGAAGCGGGCCGCTCACCCAGGGGTGCCGCGCCATCTGCATCGGCAGATAGCGATACGACACCAGGAGCGCCACGAAGACGACTGTCCCGTGGACGACCAGCTGGATTCCCGCACGGTCCCATCCGCGGTCGAACGCGCGCAGGGCCGCCTCGACGGTGAATGCGAACACCACACCGGCCACGAGATCCACGCCGTAGTGGTAACCGAATCCCAGCGTCGCGGTGAGGGTGGCGATCAGCCAGAACGTGCCCGCGTGGCGCAGGATTTTCGGGCCGTTGCGGGAATGGAGGAAAATCGCCGTGGCCCACGCGGTGTGCAGGCTGGGCATGCAGTTGCGCGGGGTGATCTCGTCGTAGGGCATCCAGTGCGGGGCGCTCAGCGCCGGCACCGTGTGGGGCCACAGGTCGGCCACCGCCCAGTGCAGCCCGCCGGTGCCGAACGCGCCGGTGCCGTAGGCGAAGACCGGCCCGACCGTCGGGAAGATCATGTAGACGGCCGGCCCGACCAGCCCGATGACCAGGAAGGTGCGCACCAGATGGTGGGCCGGGAAGCGGCGGTCACGGGCGACGTGGCGCAGCTGGTAGAGCGCGACGACGACCGCTGCCACCGCGAGCTGGACGTAGACGTAGTCGAGGACGTGTGCGCCGATCGGGCCGGTGGCCTCGACCATGCGTCCCACCAGCCAGGACGGGCTGCCCAGCGCCCGATCGGCCACGGCCACGTACTGGTCGAGCACCGTCGGGCGGGTCTTCGACGTGATCAGCAGCCAGGTGTCGCCCGTCTTGCGGCCGGCCACCAGCAGCAGGCCCAGTCCGACGCCCTTCAGCAACAGCACCCGCTCCGGGCCGGTGCGACGCGTGACGGCTATGACCCCGTAACCCAGTACGACCCACAACGCGCCGGTGCCGAAGGGATGGCCGTGGGTCGCCTCCGCGCCGGCGGCCCAGCGCACCAGCCACAGGACGACGTCGACACCGATCGCCACGCCGGCCGCTGCCAACCGGTCCCGCCGGCTGAGCACCACCATCATCAACGCCATACCGGCGTACAGCAGTGGCCCCGATTTGGGCGCGAACACCAGCTCTCGCGCCTGATCGGTGATCGGCCCCGGCTCCCCGTAGTGACGTGCGGCGATCTCCAGGGTGATGAGGAAGGCGAAGGTCACCACACCCATCGCGGTCCACAGCATCGCCCGTGACGGACGCCACGCGCCGGACTCTATTCTGTTGTTTCTCTGCGAAGGAATCCGCGATGGTCTGGATATCAATTTTTCAGCCGTTTTGTCAGATATAAAAGCGATCGTTTTTAGTTCGATCATGTTAGCGGAGTGGGTGCCTTTCGTGGCCCCTGCGGCGGAAATGCGCGAAGCGGCCGTTCCCGCCGGGCCGTTCACCGGCACCTCACAGTGCGGCGGCCGAATAGCGCACGAAGAGGATGCCGTGGACGTCGCCGTGCGGGGCGCTGTAGAGGTGCGGGGTGTCGGCCGGCCAGGACACCGACATGCCCGGTCCGGCCGTGACCGGATCGTCCAGGACGCCGACGACGGCCGTGCCGCTGAGGATCATCAGGGTCTCGCTCGTGCCCGCGACGTGCGCGGCCGACTCCTGCGTGGCGCCCGCGGCGATGGTGACGCGGAAGATGTCGGTGACCGCGTCGGCGTCCTCGTGCCGTTCGATCAGGGCCGCCGTGACCGCGCTGCCGGAGACCGCGCCCTCGTGCTCGTCGGCCCGTGCGGGCGGGGCGTCGCTGAGAACCGCGCTGAGCGGCCGGTTCAGTGCCGTGGTCAGCGCGTAGAGGGTCTCCAGGGTGGGGTTGCGGGTGCCGCTCTCGAGTTCGGAGAGGGTGCCCTTGCCCACTCCCGAGCGACGCGCCAGCTCGGAGAGCGACAGGCCCCGCTCGCCGCGCAGTTCCCGGAGCCTGCGCCCCACCTCGTCGTTCAGCCCCATCGCCGGATCCCGCTCCCGCTCTCGTCCGCCGTGGTTGACGGCCTCGGCACTCCTCCCTAGTGTTCCACATACAGAACGTTCCGTTTACAGAACGCTTCGAGCTGCAGAACGCTCCGTCAGAACGCCGGAGCACCCCTCCTCCCTGAGAAGTCGCCCATGCTCTCCTTCACCACCCGCCTGCGCGCGGCCGCGCCGCCGTCGGCCGTGGCCGCCGGGCTGATCGCCGTCACCGTGGGCGTCACCAGTTCCGCCGCGCTCGTGTTCACCGCTGCCAGGGCCGCGGGGGCGGGCCCGCGGGAGATCGGCTCCTGGATGCTCGCGCTCGGCGTCGGGCTCGCCGTCACCTGCGTCGGTCTCTCCCTGCGGTATCGCGCCCCCGTCGTCACCGCCTGGTCGACGCCCGGCGCGGCCCTGCTGTCGACGAGTCTCGCCGGGGTGCCGATGCGGCAGGCGGTCGGCGCGTTCGTGTTCTCGGCGCTGCTCGTCCTTGTCACCGGCGTGACGGGCTGGTTCGCCCGCGCCATGGACCGCATCCCGGTGCCGCTCGCCTCGGCTCTGCTCGCGGGGGTGCTGCTGCGGTTCGGCACCGGTCTGTTCAGCACGATGCACGGCCATTTCGCGATCGCCTTCCCCGTGTTGGCGCTGTATCTCCTGGCGCGCCGTTTCGCAGCCCGGTACGCGGTGCTTCTCGCGCTCGCCGGCGGTGTCCTCGCCTCGGTCGTCGCCGGCGGCTGGCACATGGACAGGCTGCGAGTCTCACTGGCCGCACCGGTCTTCGTCGCGCCGGACTTCGACTGGAAGATTATCGTCAGCGTCGGCGTGCCGCTGTTCGTCGTCACCATGGCCTCGCAGAACCTGCCCGGAGTCGCCGTCCTGCGCGCCTCGGGCTACGACGTCCCCGTGTCCCCCCTGATGTCCTGGACCGGTGCGGTCAACGTCCTGCTGGCCCCGTTCGGCGCGTTCGGACTGAACCTCGCCGCCATCACCGCCGCCATCTGCACCGGCCCACAGGCGCATCCGGACCGCGCCAAGCGGTACGTCGCCGGCGTGTGGGCCGGGATCTTCTACCTCTGCGCCGGTGTCTTCGGCGCCACGGTCGCCTCGCTGCTCACCGCCATGCCGCAGGCGCTGGTCCTCGCCACCGCGGGCGTCGGCCTGCTGGCCACGATCGAGAACTCGCTGACCACGGCCCTGTCCGACAAGGAGTCGCGGGAAGCCGCCGTCATCACCTTCCTCGCCACCGCGTCCGGAGTCACCCTCCTCGGCATCGGCTCCGCCTTCTGGGGCCTGCTCGCGGGCGCCCTGACCACCGTCATCGCCCGCACCGGGCGGCGCGACAGGCCCACACCGGCGGATCCGTCGCCGGCGCCCGCTCACGAGCGCACGTCCGACGCCCCGGCGCCGCTCCGGTGCGAGGATGTCGGGACTTGATCACCTCACGGAAGGAGACCTCGGCATGGCCGTCATCCACAAGACATTCGTGAAGCCGACCAAACTGGAACTGCTCACCTCCTGGCTGCCCTCCCGTCCGTGGTACCGCGGCGCGGCCGCACCGGACCTGGCCAAGTCCGGAGGCTTCCGGCTGGACGACCCCGACGGCGCAGTCGGGATGGAATTCATGGTGGTCACCGACGTCTCGGCTTCCGGACCGACCACCTACCTGGTGCCGCTCACCTACCGCGGCGCCCCGCTCGACGGGGCCGAGCACGCCCTCGTCGGCACCATGGAACACGGAGTGCTCGGCCGGCGCTGGGTCTACGACGGCTGCCACGACCCCGTTCTGGGCGCGCAGTTGCTCGCCCTGGTCCAGGGCGCGGCACAGGCCCAGGACCAGAACACCACCGACACTCCCGACCCGACGGTCATCGGCTCCTGCACCGGCGAGGGCCCGCTCGCCATCGACCCCGCCCAGGCTCCCGCCGACGACCAGGACGGCACCGAACTGCCCCTGTCGCAGGGCGCGACGCTTCGGCTGCACCGGGTCCTGCGGCCGGCGCCGGACGGCGCGCCCGTCGCCCCGCAGGGAGCGGTCGGCCACGTCGCCGCGCCCTGGACCCTGCCGGACGGCACCCGAGTCCAGGGGCTGTTCGCCGTCCTGCACCCCGGTCTTCGGGCCCAGGGGTGACACATTCCGGACCGTGCGCGCTGTAACCCACAGGGGGTGACGGCCCCTTGAGAGGTATGAGCGGTGACGCGCCGAACGAGCCTGTTTTTGCCAATCATTACGTTTGTCAGACTCTAAAGTCGCTGTAAACCTCTGTGATCGGCACACGCCACGGGAGTACGGTTCCGGCGCTCGGCAGTAAGAGATCCCGCGGCCGTAGGGGCGGCCGCCCCTTACTCCGAAGAACCCGGAGACAAGTCCATGGGTGTGTTTTCCGCACGGCGCAGACCGCGCCGCGCCGCGGAGGGCGGCGGCAGACCGGTGATCGCCGTCGCCGCCGCCGCGCTTCTGCTGGCGGGGGCGATACCGGTCGCCGCCTACGGGGTGGACGCCGACAGGGGGTCCGGCCGCCATGACGTGGCGGGCGAGGAGTCCCACGAACTGATGGAGTCCCTCGACTCGTTCAACGAGCCGAGGCTCTCCCCCGACGGCCGCATCGCACCGGGCGCCTACGCCGACGCCTGGACCCACATCAAGAACATGCCGGTCAGGGCGGGCAGTTGGAGCGAGGTCACCACCGCGCCGTACAACGAGGACGCACTGCACTACCGGGACCGGTCCGCCTCCAACTCCGGTGGTGGCGCGGGGCACTCGGCGGGCCGGATCGCCGCCCTGGCCACCGACCCGACGCACCAGGGCGTGGTCTACGCGGGCGCCGCGGGCGGCGGCGTGTTCCGTTCCACGGACGACGGGCGGACCTGGACGCCGATCGCCGACCGGCTGCCCGCCCTGTCCGTGGGCGCCCTCGCCGTCGCGCCCGACGGCTCGCTGTGGCTGGCCACCGGCGAGGCGACCACCGCCTCCGACAACTACCTGGGCAGCGGCGTCTACCGGCTGGCGAACCCGGCCACCGGCACCTTCGCCGAGACCGGCAAGGTGGGCGGCACCGAGCTGGACAGCAGCTCCGTCCACACCGTCACCTTCGACAAGGCCGCCGGCTACGTCTTCGCCGCCTCCTCGCACGGCGTCTTCCGGCGCCCGCTGACGGCGGGGCAGTCCACCGCCTGGACGAAGGTCCTGGCCCCGTGCGCGGGCGTCGGCATCAGCGGCGTCAGCTGCGGGGTGGACAGCCACTACGCGGACATCGCCAACGACATCGCCGTACAGCCCGGCAGCGACGGCAGGAAGCTGCTGGCCAACGTGGCCTGGCGCGGTGGCGCCGGCTACAACGGCTTCTACTACTCCGACGACGCCGGCGCCACCTGGAAGCGCGCCAACCCGACCGGTGCGATCAACCCCGCCGAGATCGGCAACGCCGCCTTCGCGTACGCGGCCGACGGCAGCCGGCTGTACGTCTCGATGGAGTCTCCGAAGCTGCTCGACAAGTCCTCGGGTTCCGGCGTGTACTCGGTGCTGGCCGGTGTGTACGTCAGCCGGAGCGGCGACGCGAGCGGCTCGTTCAAGCAGATCGCCACGTCCTCGGCGCTGTCGGCGACCGGTTCCGCGATGAAGATCAACGAGATCGGCAGCGGCTACCAGCCCGGCTCCCAGGCCTGGTACGACCAGGTCATCGCCGTCGACCCGAGCGACCCGGACCACGTCTACCTCGGCCTAGAGGAGATGTTCGAGTCCCGGAACGGCGGCGCGACCTGGAAGGCGATCGGCCGCTACTGGGACTTCGGCATGCCGTGCTTCTCGTACGACCCGGCCCAGAACTCCTGCGACGGCGACGTGATGCACTCCGACCAGCACGCCCTCGCCTTCTCGCAGTGGAAGGGCGGCACGCCGGAGGTGTTCGTCGGCAACGACGGCGGCGCCTACGCCCGCCCGACCACACAGACGACGGCCGGCTGGCGCAACCTCAACGAGTCCGGCACCCTGCGCAATCTCCAGTACTACTCGGTGCGCGCGGGCCGGATGACCGACGGCAGCGGCGACGCCGTCTGGGGCGGTCTGCAGGACAACGGCGTCTCGCTGCTCGCCCCCAAGGGCGCCACCTACCAGGGGCAGCGGCTGAACCCGGACGGTGAGATGGTCTCGCCGTTCGGCGGTGACGGCGGCGACCAGCTGGTCAACCCCGCCAACGGCTGCCAGACGGTCGGGGAGTACGTCGACCTCGCGCTGCAGATCACCGGCAACTGCGGCTACACCGCGAGCGACGACGGCTCCGAGGACGTGATCACCGACATCGCGCCCGGCGACCCGGGGGCCCGCTTCATCGCCCCGTTCGCCGCGGACGAGACCGACCCGAACGGTCTGTGGGTCGCGGGCGGCCAGTACGTCTGGGGCAACACCAGGACCTGGCAGAGCACGTCGGGCGCCGACTGGACGCGGCTGTTCGACCTGGGCGCCGGTCATTCCGCCTCGGCCGTCGCCAGCCGGGGCCACGTGACGTGGGCGGCATGGTGCGGCCCGTGCTCCGCGGTCGACGGGACCTTCGGACGCGGTGTCGCCACCGACTACGGCGGCGCCTGGCACCAGGTGAGCCTGCCCGCCGCCTTCCCGAACCGTTACATCTCCGGTCTGGCCATCGACCCGTCCGATGCCTCCGGCAAGACGGTCTACGCGGTCGTCAACGGCTTCTCCCGGCACTGGAACGAGGGCCCGGGGGCCGGATACGGCCACGTCTGGAAGACCACCGACGGCGGCACGACCTGGACGGACGTCAGCGGTGACCCCGCGGCCGCGGACTCCTTCCCGGACGCCCCGGCCAACGCGGCGCTCATCACCCGGGACGGCACCCTCGTGGTGGCCACCGACCTGGGCGTGTTCACCAGCACCTCGGCGGGCCACTGGACGCGCCTGGGCACGAACCTGCCCACCGCGCCGGCGGTCTACCTCGCCCCGAGTCCCGACGGCGGCCAGGTGTACGTGGCCACGCACGGCCGTGGCATCTGGAGGACGCCGACGCCGTGACCCCCTGCCGGCCGGGCGAGCCCTCGCCCGGCCGGCAGCCTGCCTGCTGAGCCGGCTCGCCGTCAGGTGGCCGCGGGTGGGTGGATGGCCCCGCTCGTCGCGGTGAGCGGTGTCCCGGTGCCGCCCCAGCGCAGGGCGACGATCTCGGCGGCGACGGACACCGCGACCTCCTCGGGGGTGCGGGCGCCGAGGTCGAGGCCGAGCGGCGAGCGCAGCCGGGACAGCTCCCGCGCCGTGACACCGGCCTCCATGAGCCTCGCCAACCGGTCGTCGTGGGTACGGCGGCTGCCCATCGCGCCGATGTAGGCGGCCGGCCGGCGCAGCGCCTCCTCGAGAAGCGGCACGTCGAACTTGGGGTCGTGGGTGACGACGCAGATCACCGTGCGCTCGTCGGTGACGGTCCCGGCGAGATAGCGGTGCGGCCAGTCCACGACGACCTCGACACCGGCCGGGAAGCGCTTGGGTGTGGCGAAGACGGGGCGGGCGTCGCACACGGTGACCCGGTAGCCCAGGAAGTCGCCGATCCGGGCCACGGCGGCCGCGTAGTCGATGGCGCCGAAGACCAGCATGCGCGGCGGCGGCGCGTAGGACTGCAGGAAGACGGTGACCTCGTCCTCGCGGCGCTCTCCGCGCGGCCCGTAGTGCCGCTGGACCGTGGCACCGAGGGCGAGTTCGCCGCGCGCGTCGGCGGTGACGGCCGCGTCGAGGCCGGGTGTGCCGAGCGTGCCGGCCACGCGGTCCGGCCACACCGCGAGAGTGGCCCCGCGCGGGGCGGGGCCGTCGACGACCATGGCCAGCGTCACCGGTTCCCGGGCGGCGACGGACGCGGCGAGCGCCCCGAACACCGGGTCCGCCGCCGGGGTCACGGGCCGCACCAGCAGGGTGATCTCGCCGCCGCAGGTCAGCCCGACCGCGAAAGCGTCCTCGTCGCTGTATCCGAAGGTCGCCAGGCGGGCCTCGCCGCTCGCGACGACCTCCTGCGCGAGTTCGAACACCGCGCCTTCCACACAGCCGCCGGACACGCTCCCCACGACCTCGTCGTCCGGCCCCACGGCCATGGCGGCGCCGGGCTCGCGCGGCGCACTGCGGCTGACCGCGACGACCGTGGCGAGCCCGAACGGGACACCGGAGGCGTACCAGCGTTCCAGCGCCGGCAGGATGTCACGCACGCTGCACTCCTTGGGGAGGAGACCGACCGGTCCGGTTCGACGTAGGTCACTGTAGAGCCGCCTCCCGCACGCAGCGAGCGCTCGTCCTATGCCCGCGTCGCGGAGTGCGCCGGCACGCATCGCCACGCCAGCACCGCGGCGGTCAGACAAGCGAGCGCTCCGATGGCCATGCTGTGCCGCAGCCCGGCCGCGTAGTCGGCGGTGGCGAGCAGGCTGCCGCCGAGCGCGACGCCGGTGGCGCTGCCGATCTGCCGGGTGGTGTTGAACAGGGCCGAGGCCGCCCCGGCGTGGTCCGGGGGCGCGGCGGCCATCACGGTGGTGGTGGAGCCGGTGAGGGCGAAGGAGGTGCCGAATCCGGCGGCCATCATCGGGGCGACCAGCAGCGCGTAGGCGGGATCGTCGCCCGCCGCGGCCCAGCCGGCCAGCCCCAGGGAGGCCAGGAGCATGCCGCAGACCACCAGTGGGCGCTCCCCGGTACGGCGGGCCAGCCGCCCGGACAGGACGGAGGCGAACATGGTCATCGCCACCGCCGGGAACAGCGCGAGACCGGTGCCGAGGGCGCTGTAACCGCGCTGGTGCTGGAACTCCAGGCTGGCGGTGAACACCATGCCGTAGAAGGCGAAGTTGAACAGCAGGCCGATGACGGCGGCGCCGCCCATCGGGCGGGAGCGCAGCATGCCCGGCGGGAGGGCGGGCGAGCGGGCCAGTCGCTCACGTACCGCGAACGCCGCGGCGGCCGCCCCGGCCAGGAGGAGTCCGGCGAGAACGGCCGGGTCGGCGCGCCGGCCTGCCTCGTTGAGTGCCGCGGTCAGCAGGGCCACCGTCGACACCACCGCGCACTGCGCCGGCCAGTCCAGGGACCGGGTGGCGCGCCGGGGCGAGGGCGCGACGTAGCGCAGGGTCAGCAGCAGGCAGGCCGCTCCGACGGGCAGGTTGACGAGGAACACCCAGCGCCAGCCGACCGTGGCGACCAGCAGGCCGCCCAGCAGCGGTCCGGCGGACGCGGCGATGCCGGCCATGGAACCCCACAGCCCGAAGGCGCGCGAGCGTGCCGCCGGCCGGGGGTAGGCCTGCTGGAGCAGGGCCAGGGAGCCCGGCACGATCAGCGCCGCACCGAGGCCCTCCACCAGCCGGGCGGCCACCAGGAACAGGGTGCCCGGCGCCAGCGCGCACGCGGCGGAGGACACGGCGAACACCGCCACGCCCGCGCAGAAGACGCGGCGGTTGCCGAGCCGGTCACCGAGCGCGCCGGCGGTGAGCAGGAACCCGGCGAAGACCAGGGTGTAACCGTCGGTGATCCACTGGACGCCGGTGAGGGACGCCGACAGCTCCCGCCCGATCACCGGCACGGCGACGTTGATGACGGTCACGTCGAGGATGACCATGAAGTACCCGGCGCACACCGCGAGCAGCGGTGCCCAGGACCGCCCCCCGCTCTCGCGGGACGGTACGTTGTCGCCGCCGGCCTCCGCGAACGCCACGGTGTCCACCCCTTTTCGTTCACGGACGTACGGCACCGGACGTCACCGTAAGGGACACCCTGCTCACGCACCGGGCATCGGCGCCTCGGCGCTTCACTCATCCCTGCCGCGGCTCGCCGGCCCGTGTCTCGTCGAGGGCGTCCCGCAGCAGTCGCAGGCGGTCGGCGGGCCGTCCCAGGCCGTTGAGTTCCAGCCGTGCCGCCTCGGTGCGGGCGTCGGGGTGGATGGTGAACGCCAGGTTCATGGCCTGGTGCACCATCCACTGGTGGTAGGCCAGCAGCCTGCCCGCGTCGTCCCGCGCGTCCACCAGATCGGGCTCGCTGATCGGCAGCTCGTCCAGGCGTGCGCGCAGCCGGTGGAAGCCGCGGGCGGCTCGTCCGCAGCCCTGAGCGGCCTGCCACGTGGCACCGTCCGGCGCCCCGCACGCGGCGACCGCGAGGTCGGCGGACGACAGCGCCGCCACGGCGTCGTCCAGCACCGCGACCAGCATGCGCAGCTGTGACGCGCGGGGCACCCGGCCGACGGGTACCGGGCGGCGGCGCCTGAGACGGCGCAGGGTGCGACGCCACGGGCCGGCGGTCCGGGCGGACTCTGGTGGGGCGGGCGAGCCGGGATCGGGCATGGCACCTCCGCGGTCGGCCCGGCCGCCGCCTTCCGCGGGACCGGCACCGCTCTGGGACCCCTACGGGCGGATGTACTCCAGTGTGCAGCGCCCTGCACGGGACGACGGTGGCCGGGCCCGGGCAGAGGTGGTGCTCGTTGATCGCCGCGGTCTTGGATCGGGACACGATGTACCCATAGGGGGTATCGAACGGCGCTCGACCGGGCCGCTTCGTGATCTTCGCGACCGCTCCACAGCCGTGCGCGCCCGGCATTGGGTCCGGCCGGGGGCCGGCGCGCCGCCCCGCGGGCCGCTCAGGGGGCAACCCACCGCCTCCCTACGGGGGTTGGCCCCAGCGGCGAGCCGCCTGCCAGCCGGAGTGAGCGGCGCCGGGCCCCGCTCTAGCGTGAAGGTCCCCTGACGAACCGGGTCCCGGACGCGCTGTCCGCCGGACTCGGCTTCCTCGACACCGTCCAGGCCCCGTTCCACGCGGACCGGCCCCCGGACGAACCGAAAGGACCCGACCGTGACCAAGTCCCCCTTACCCTTCCGAGGTTGGCGTGCCAGGGCGGCCACCCTCGGTGCGGCGGCCACCCTCGCCGTCGCCGTGCTGCCTGCGACGAGCCAGGCCGCGCCGGCCGCGCACAGCCCCCTCGCCCGCTACCAGCACCAGCGCCTCACCTGGAAGAGCTGTGTGCTCGGCGCGGAGGACGCCATGGGCAAGGAACTTCAGCAGGCGGGCGCCCGGTGCGCCGACCTGACGGTCCCGCTGGACTACACGCGCCCCCAGGGCCGTACCCTCACCATCGCCGTCTCCCGGATACGCGCCACCGACCCCGCCCACCGCGTGGGCGCGCTGCTGCTCAACAGCGGCGGGCCCGGCGGGCAGACGCTCGGCGACCCGCCGTGGGTGCGCAGGGCGATGCGGGAGACGGGCGCGCGCTTCGACGTGATCGGCGTCGACCCCCGCTTCGTCGGCCGCAGCACCCCGCTGGACTGCCGGTGGCCGACGGGGTCCGCGTTCCGCGGCGCGGGCCACGACCGGGCCGGGTTCGACCGGATGACGAGACTGGCCAAGGACCTCGCCCGGCGCTGCCGCAGCAACGCCGGTGACCTCCTGCCGTACGCCACCACCCGTGACACCGCCCGCGACATGGACGTGCTGCGGGCGGCGCTGGGCGAGCGGCGGATCTCCTACCTCGGTTACTCGTACGGCAGTTACCTCGGCGAGGTGTACACCGCGATGTTCCCCGGCCGCACCGACCGGGTCGTGCTGGACGGGGTGATCTCCCCGGACCGGTACGGTCCCCGGCTCCTGCGCTTCGCCGGACCGTCCAACCGGCACGCGCTGGAAGGCTGGGCGGCCTGGACCGCGGCCCGTGACACGACGTACGGCCTCGGCCGTACCCGCGGCGCGGTGCTCGCGGCGGTGGACCGGATCCAGGCGGCGGCCGCCCGGGAACCTCTGCGGGTCGGCGCCTACCCGGTGGACGAGCACATGACGCCGTTCGTCGTGTTCAACGGCCTGTCGCAGGACAACGCCGCCGCCTACGGCGACTTCGCGCAGGGTGTGCGGGATCTGCTGCGCGCGGCGCGGGGCGAGCCGGTCACTCCCTCGCCAGGGCTGGCGGAGGTGCTCGCCGTCGAGCAGAGCGGCGCGGACTCCCGGTACGGCAGCGCGCAGACGGCGATCCTGTGCGGCGACGTCGCCGCCCCGCGCGATCCGGAGGTGTACTGGCGCGACGTCCAACGCGCCCGCGCCGAGGACCCGTTGATCGGGCCCTTCACCCACGACATCAACCCGTGCGCGTTCTGGGCCCCGCCGCGCGAGCGGCCGACCACGATCCGGGGCGATGTGCCCGCGCTGCTGGTGAACGCCACCGGCGACCCGCGCACCGACTACCCGGGGGCCACGGCCGTGCGCCGCATGTGGCCGTCCTCCCGGCTGATCACCCTGCGAGGCGCCGACCAGCACGCGGTGTTCGGCGTCTACGGCAGCGATTGCGTCGACACGGCGGTCAACGCCTACTTGGCCACCGGTCGGCTCCCGGTGACCGACCCGACCTGCGCGGCACGGCCCCGCTGAACCGCCGTCCGCCGGCTTGCCTCGGCGTCACGGGTGATCGAGGTGTCCGGCGAGCCCTTCCGCCAGGAGTGTGAAGGCGTGTTCGGCGTCGGCCACCGCCTGCGGGTAGCGCTCGTCGGCGGACCGGCCGCCGTCCAGGGCCCGGAAGTTGTCCATCGACAGCAGCCAGTGCGTGCTCACCACGTGGGTGGCCGCCAGGCGCGCGGTCAGGGGCGGGACTCCCGCGGTGTCCTGGAGCGCCTCCGCGAGCGCCCGCTCGGACGCCTCCTGGAAGCCGATGGCTCGCGTCCGCAGCGCCGGTGTCTCGCGCACCATGCGCGTGAACGCGAGGATCTGCGGCGTGTCGTTGAGGCCGGTGACCGGGTCGCGGTCGTGCAGCGCCCGCAGGAAGTGGTCGCGCAGGGCGGCCAGTGGGCCGACGCCGGCCGGGCGGGCGCGCACCAGGCGGCCGGCCTCGTCCTCGTGGTCGGCGAAGCGGTGGACGACGAGGTCCTCCTTGGCCGGGAAGTACGCGAACACGGTCCGCTTCGACACCTCGGCGGCCTCCGCCACCTGCGCCACCGACACCTGGTCGAACCCGTGCTCCAGGAAAAGCGCGATGGCCGCCTCCGAGATGGCGGCATGAGTCCGTGCCCGCTTGCGTTCCCGTAGCCCTGTCATGCCGCCATGGTAGCCGAAAACTGCACTTGGAGACTTTCTGCACTCGGTGTACTTTTGCCCTCAGTGAAGCCACTGGAGGAGCAATGATCGACGTGATCGTGGTGGGCGCCGGGCCCACCGGACTGATGCTGGCCTGCGAGCTGGCCCTCGCCGGAGTGGACACCGTGGTGCTGGAGCGCCTGCCGGAGCGGATCCGGCAGACGAAGGGCGGGGCGATCCAGCCGCGGACGCAGGAGTTGCTGGAGTTGCGTGGGCTGCTGGGGCCGATGCAGGCCAGGGCGATGTCCCGGGAGCCGGTCGGCGGGCATTTCGCGATGCTGCCCGTACCCCTGGACTGCACGGCCTGGGACACCGCGCACCCCTACGTGCTCCCGATCCCGCAGTGGGAGATCGAGGAGGTGCTGGAGGAACGCGCCACGGCGCTGGGTGTGAAGGTGCTGCGCGACACCACGGTCTCGGCGGTGGAAGCGTCGGACGACGGCGTGACGGTGACGGCCGGCGACGAGCGGATCGAAGCCGGCTACCTCGTGGCCTGCGACGGAGCGCACAGCACCGTCAGGAAGCTGCTCGGCGTGCCGTTCCCCGGCAGGCCGGGCACGTTCACGGCCGTCCTGGCCGATGTGCGGCTGGCGTCGGCGTCCGACCTCGTCCCCCGGACACACGGGCACATCAGCACGCTCACGCGCGAGGCCGAGGGCAGCTGGGGGATGCTGGTGCCGCTGGGCGGCGACCGTTACCGGTTCACCGCAGGAGTGGTGGACGGGGACGAGCCCGCCAAGGACAGGCCGGTGACGCTCGAGGAGATCGCCGAGCTGCTGCGCCGCGTGTACGGCCAGCAGACCGTGCCGGCCGAGGTGGAGAACGCCTCCCGGTTCAGCGACGCCACCCGGCAGATCGACGGTTACCGGGCGGGCCGGGTGTTCTTCGCCGGCGACGCCGCCCACATCCACCCGCCCTTCGGCGGACAGGGCCTGAACCTCGGCGTGCAGGACGCCTTCAACCTGGGCTGGAAGATGGCGGCCGTGCTGCGGGAGGGTGCCTCGGCGGACCTGCTGGACACCTACCACGCCGAGCGCCACCCCGCCGGAGCCTGGGTCCTGCACATCACCCAGGCACAGCGCGTCTTCGCCGCGCCCCGGGCCGGGGCTGACGTCATCGCCCTGCGCGAGGTCTTCACCGACCTGATGCACCTGCCCGAGACCAACCGGCACCTGGCCGGACTCATGTCGGGCCTTTCACACGCGTATGACGTGCCGGGCGGCCACCCGCTGACCGGTCACCGGGTCCCGGGCGTCGACCCGGCGCTGTTCCGGTCGGGCAGGCCCGTCCTGCTCGACCTCGCCGGGATCCTCCCGCCCGGTCTCGGCGCCGTTCGCGCGGAGCCGGTGGACGGGCTGCCCGGTGCCGTGCTGGTCCGCCCCGACGGCTACGCGGCCTGGGCGGCGGACACGGACCCCGACCTGGACGCCCTCACCGGCGATCCCTGCTTCTCCCTCCTGCGGGCGGGCTAGACACGTCGCACCGCCCCTGCGGCGGGAACCGCGTGCCCTCAGAGGACCGTGGTGAGCCCGGGCGTGGGCGGCAGCGTGGACGGATGGCCGAGGGCCGCGTGCAGGAGTCGGGCGGCGCCCCGGACGGCCGCGGTGTGCGGGGCCGGAACCACGCGCAGCGGCGCGTGCAGCCGGGCGGTGAGATGGTCGGTGACCTCGGGACGCAGGGCGCCGCCGCCGGCGAGGAGGGTGCCGCGGCGCAGGGCGTCGAGGGAGAGGGAGGTGCGGTCCTGGCGGAGCATCGCGGTCAGCATCCGGGCCGCCGCCTCGGCGAGTTCCTCGGCCGTGGTCTCCTCGTCCAGGTCTTCGGTGCCGAGAGCGGTGCGGCGGGCGTCGGTGACGGCGCCGTCGCACAGCAGCACCGCCTCGGTCAGGTGGGCGCCCATGTCCAGCACCAGCAGCGGGCCGGACAGGTCCGCGCCCGTGGCCAGGGCGATGCCCCGCGCGGTGGGCACGGTCAGCACGGTCTGCGGGCGCAGTGCCTCGACCGCGGTGCGGGCCTGGGCGCGGTAGGCGACGCCGTCCAGGACGGGGGTCGTGACGAGGACCATCGGGCGCACGGAACGGGGCAGATGGTCGCCCAGCAGGCGCTGCAGCATCCGCGCGCAGCCCGGGGTGTCGATGATGGCGCCGCGCTGGATCGGATGGACCGCCCCGGTGCCGGGATGGGTGACGGTCGGCACGTCGACGATCACACCGCGGCCGGTGAGCCAGGCGCGGGTGCGGGCGCTGCCCATGTCGAGGGCGATGCCGGGACGGCGGCGGCGCGTCGGCCGGAACGGATGGCGGGCCGCGCCGGCCCGCGCGGCCCGGTGAGGGGCGCCGGTCACCGGACCGCCTCCTTCACCTGCTGGCAGCGGGCGCAGTAGCGGGCCTGCGGAACGATCGTCAGCCGTTCCCGGTCGACGGAGCACCGGCACAGGTGGCACGTGCCGTACGTGCCCGCGTCCATGCGCTGGAGGGCCGCTTCGACGTCGGCGAGGACCATGCGGGCGGAGGCGGCGAGCTTGACGCAGACCTCGAGCCGCGCGGCGGTCTGCTCCCGCGGCCGGTCGCCGGCACCGGAGCCGGCGGGGCCGGCCAGGCGGCGCAGCTGCTCACGGCGGAACAGTCGCTGTTCGTGCAGGTTCTCGCGCAGCGCGACGAGATCCGCGGCCGACAGGTGCGTCGCACTGTCGCCGATGGTCCGGTGGTTCACCACGTCACCTCTTTCCGAGGGCAGGCGCATCTTTGCCGGGACGGTTCGCAGCAGGTGGTGGTCAGGCGGCCCGGCGCCGGCACGCGACGCAGTGGCGGGTGTAGGGAAGGATCTCCAGCCGCTCGGCGGGGATGGGTTCGGCGCAGCCCAGGCAGGTTCCGTAGGTGCCGTCCTGGATGCGGGCGAAGGCTTCCTCGATCTCCTTCAGGACGCCCTCCATCGCCGTCCGCTGTGCGGACAGCAGGTGGTCGTCCCGGCTGCTGCGCCCGGTCTCGTCGAGAGCGTGCAGCTGGGCCAGGCGGGAGGTACGGGCGCCTTCCAGGCGCTGTCGGGCCTCGTGCAGATGGGGTTCGGCCCGGGTGGTGTCGAGCGTCATGGTCCATCCCTTCTCAACGGCGTACGGCATGTGCTCCGTGCGGAGCGTCTCCCTCACACCCTCGCCGGGCCGGCGGCGTCCGCCTATCGGGCGCGGACCCCATTCCGGCCGGGGCACGGGGTGTAGCCGGTCGCACGGTGAGCAGTGCGTGCCCCGGGAAATGGGGGTCGGGCCCCATTTCCGGGTGCGCGGGAAGACGGCAGGCTGGCTGCGGGCTCGTGGCTCGTGCGAGCACCCGGCGGCCGTGGGCGTCCGACACGTGACGGCCGCGGCGCACCCCATGGCACACCAGCCGTGGAGACCCCTGAACGTCACAGAGGAGAGGCGCGGTCCCGTGTCCTTGTTCTGGCGGATCTTCGCCCTCAACGCCTTGGTGCTGGGTACGGCCACCGCCCTGCTGCTGTGGGCTCCGGTGACCGTGTCGGTGCCGGTCGTGCTCACCGAGGCGATCATCCTGGTCGGTGGTCTGGCGGTCATGCTGGTCGCCAATGCCGCGCTGCTGCGGCTTGGCCTGGCGCCGCTGGAGAGGCTCACGAAGCTGATGACCACCGTGGATCTGCTGCGCCCCGGTCAGCGCCTGCCCGCCCGGGGCGGCGCCGAGGTCGCCGAGGTGATCCGCACGTTCAACGCCATGCTGGAGCGGCTGGAACAGGAACGGGTCGCCGGCAGTGCCCGGGTGCTGCTGGCGCAGGAGGCCGAACGCCGCCGTATCGCGCAGGAGTTGCACGACGAGGTCGGCCAGAGCATGACCGCGATCCTGCTCGGGCTCAAGCGCGCCGCTGACGAAGCGCCGCCACCGCTGCGCGCGGACCTGTACGAGGTGCAGGAGATCACCCGGGACAGCCTGGACGAGGTCCGCCGCCTGGTGCGGCGGCTGCGGCCCGGCGTGCTGGACGACCTCGGTCTGGTCAGCGCGCTGACCTCCCTCACGGAGGAGATCGCCACCCACACCGGGCTGAAGATCACCCGCCGCTTCGACGCCGACCTGCCCGCGCTCGGGCCGGAGACGGAGCTGGTCCTCTACCGCGTCGTCCAGGAGTCGCTGACCAACGCCGCCCGCCACGCGGACGCGGAACGGGTCACCGTCGCGCTGCGGCACACCGACGGCCGGGTCATGCTGGCGGTCACCGACGACGGCTGCGGCATCGACGCCCCGTGCGAGGGCGCCGGCATCCGCGGCATGCGCGAGCGGGCCCTGCTCATCGGCGGCAGCCTCACGATCTCCCCGGCAGGCGGAGCCGGGACCGGGACCGGCGGCGGCACCGGGACGTGGGCCCGGACCGGGGCCGACGGCGGGACGGAGACCAGAACCGGGACCGGAACCGGCGCCGGGACCCGGACCGGGACCACCGGCACGCCAATCCGCACCGGCACCAGGGTCCGGCTCACCGCGCCCCTGTCCGGAAAGCAGGCGTGAGCCATGACCGACACGAGCACCTCCCCCACGGCGCGGACGCGCACGATCCGCATCCTGCTCGCCGACGACCACGCGCTGGTACGCCGCGGCGTGCGTCTCATCCTCGACCAGGAGCCGGACCTCGAGGTGGTCGCCGAGGCCGGGGACGGTGCCGAGGCCATCGAGCTGGCCCGCACCCACGACATCGACCTGGCCGTGCTCGACATCGCCATGCCCCGCCTGACCGGACTGCAGGCCGCCCGGGAACTGGCCGCTCTCCGGCCGGGCCTGCGGATCCTGATGCTCACCATGCACGACAACGAGCAGTACTTCTTCCAGGCCCTGAAGGCCGGCGCCAGCGGGTACGTGCTGAAGTCGGTCGCGGATCAGGACCTGGTCGCCGCCTGCCGGGCCACGATGCGCAACGAGCCGTTTCTGTACCCGGGCGCGATCACCGCTCTGATCCGCACCTACCTCGACCGGGTCGGCGGCGGCGAGGAAGCCCCCGACCGCATCCTCACGCCGCGCGAGGAGGAGGTCCTCAAGCTGGTCGCGGAGGGGCATTCCTCCCAGCAGATCGCCGACCTGCTGTTCATCAGCGTCAAGACGGTGCAGCGGCACCGCGCCAACCTGCTGCACAAGCTGGGCCTGCGCGACCGTCTGGAACTCACCCGGTACGCCATCCGCGCCGGCCTGATCGAGCCCTGAGCCCACGGTGTCCCGGCTCTCCGCGCGCCTGACGGCCGCGATCCTGGCGCTGCTGGCCGCCCTCGCGCTCGCCGGCCTGCCGCCGGACAGCGCCGGTGGTGTGCCGGTGGCGCCCGCGGTGGCCGGCCAGGCTCAGGGCGCCGAGCCGCTCGCCGACGACGTGGGCGACACCGCCGTGTCCGCACTGCGGACGGTCAGCCGCCACGAGCAGCACAGCGACCACCCCGCCCCGCACGGCGGTCACCACACCCCGGCGCCGCTCCCGCCCCGGCCGTCTCCCCTGCGCGCACCACCGCCGCCCTTGCCCGCCTGCGCGCCGCACGGTCATCACGACCACGGGCGGGCACCTCCCTTGTTCTCCGGCGCCTGATCCCCCTCACCGCACCTCGCCCGCACCCTGGCCGCCGTCCGCCCGGGTGCCCTTGCCGGAGGCCCCCGTTGAACCGTTCGCTGCGTTTCAGAGCCGTGCTCGCCCTCGCCGTGCTCGCCGTATCGCTGTACATCGCCGCGACCGTGCCGGTCCGTCTCGGACTCGACCTGCGCGGCGGCACCCAGATCGTCCTCGAGACCCGCTCCACCGACACCGGCACCGGCACCGACGCCACCGACCGCACCCTGGAAGTGCTGCGCGGCCGCATCGACGCGCTCGGCGTCGCGGAACCCACCCTGGTGCGCTCCGGCGAGCACCGGATCATCGTCGAACTGCCCGGCGTCCAGGACCCCAGGAAGGCCGCCGACGTCCTCGGCCGCACGGCACAGCTCACCGTCCACCCGGTCCTCGGGCCGGCCGGCGACGCGGAGGTCTCCGCTCCCCCGCTGCCCGACCGGCCCCCGGAGGGGGTCCTGCCCGACGAGTCCGGCGCACCCCTGCGTCTCGGCGCCCCGGCCCTGACCGGCGAGCACGTGAGGAAGGCCGCCGCCGGGTTCGACCAGCAGGGCGGCGCGGGATGGCATGTCACCGTCGACTTCGCGGGCGCCGGCCGCGACGGCTGGGCCCGGCTGACCGGCGCGGCCGCCTGCCGTCCGGCGGGGGACGCGGCGCGCCGGATCGCCGTCGTCCTCGACGGCAAGGTCATCTCCTCCCCTCAGGTCGACCCGTCCGTCCCCTGTCCGGCCGGGATCCGCGACGGCGGCACCCGGATCACGGGATCCTTCAGCCCCGAGGAGGCCCGCGAGCTGGCCCTGCTCATCAGCGGTGGCGCGCTGCCGGTCCCCGTCGAGACCGTCGAACAGCGCACCGTCGGCCCGACCCTGGGCCGGGAGGCGATCACCGCGAGCGCCTGGGCCGCCGTCATCGGCACCGCGCTGACCTCGCTGTTCATCAGCGTCGTCTACCGGCTGATGGGCGTGCTCGCCGCCGTCGCCCTGGTCTGCTACGGCCTCGTCTCCTACGCCGCCCTGGCCGCGCTCGGCGCCACCCTGACCCTGCCGGGGCTGGCCGGGTTCGTGCTGGCGATCGGCATGGCCGTGGACGCCAACGTGCTCGTCTTCGAGCGGGCCCGTGAGGAGTTCGCGGCCCGCCGCCGCCCCAGTGCCCGCTCGGCGCTGGCGGCCGGATTCCGCAACGCCCTCAGCGCGATCGCCGACTCCAACATCACCACACTGATCGCCGCGGCCCTGCTGTTCTTCCTCGCATCCGGGCCCGTGCGGGGCTTCGGCGTCACCCTCGCGATCGGTGTCCTCGCCTCCATGTTCAGCGCCCTGGTGATCACCCGCGTGCTCGCCGAGTTCACCGCGGGCCTGCCCGGGGTGCGCCGGCGTCCCCGTCTCACCGGCATCGCGACGACGGGCGCGGTCCCCGACCGCCTCGCCCGCCGCGATCCCCGGCCGATGCGCCGCCCGCGCCGCTGGCTGGCCGCCTCCGCCGCCGTGCTCGCCCTGGCCGGCGCGGGCGTCGCGGTGCGGGGCGTCGACCTCGGCGTGGAGTTCACCGGCGGCCGCCTCATCGAGTACGCCACCACCGGTCCGGTCGAGGCCGAACGAGCCCGCGCCGCGCTCGCCGACGCCGGGTTCGCCCGCGCCGTCGTGCAGTCGTCGGGCCCCTCGGGACTGACGGTGCGGACCGCGTCGCTGACCGGCGCCGAGGAGGCCGAGGTCACCGGCGTCGTGCGGGGGCTGGCGGGCCGGGCGGAGAAGGTGCGCGACGAGCTGATCGGCCCGAGCATCGGCGCGGAGCTGCGCCGGGGCGCCCTGATCGCGCTCGCCGTGGCGCTGGGTGCGCAGCTCGTCTATCTCGCGGCGCGCTTCCGCTGGGTGTTCGGCGCGGCGGCGGTCCTCGCGCTCGCCCACGACGTGGTCGTGCTGGTCGGTGTCTTCGCCTGGCTGGGCAAGCCTGTCGACGGGGTGTTCCTCGCCGCGCTGCTCACCGTCGTCGGCTACTCGGTCAACGACTCCGTCGTCCTCTTCGACCGGATCAGGGACATCGCCCGCAAGACCCCCGGGACACCGCCGGCCACGGTCACCGACCGGGCGATCGTGCAGACGTTGCCGCGCACCCTGAACACCGGCATGGGTGCCGTCTTCGTCCTGACCGCCCTGGCCGTGCTCGGCGGCCCCGCGCTCACCGACTTCGCGCTGGCCCTGCTCGTCGGCCTGGCGGTGGGCACGTACTCCTCCGTCTTCACCGCGGCTCCGGCCGCGCTCGTGCTCCAACGGCGCGGTGCCGGGGCGCGTTCGGATGATCGCGGCTCCGGTTCTCGTACGCGGACCGGTTCTCGGGGACCTGGGATCACGCCTTCCGGGACCCGTACACGCGGTAGCGCTCGGCGTCGGGCCACTTGACGTCCAGGCCGAGGCCGGGACGGGAGGGGTCGGGGCGCAGGGCGCCGCCGTCGGGGGACAGCGTGCCGTCGAACAGCAGGCGCTCGACGCGGACGTGGTCGTGGAAGTACTCCAGGTGCCGCAGCCGGCGTACGGCGCAGAACGCGTGGGCCGAGAGCGCCGGCGCGCAGTGGGCCGACAGGTCCAGGTGGTGGGCGGCCGCCAGGCCGGCCGTCTCGAGGACGCCGGTGATGCCGCCGCAGCGGGTGACGTCGGCCTGGAGGCAGTCCACGGCGGGGCCCTCGACGAGGTTGGTGAAGTCCTGGGTGGTGTAGGCGTACTCCCCCGCCGCGATCTCCAGCCGTCCGGGGCCCTGTTCGCGCAGCGTGCGCAGGCCCTCCAGGTCGGCGGAGGAGACGGGCTCCTCGAACCACCGCACGTCCCACTCCTCGTGGAACCGGCGGGCCCAGTACAGCGCTTCCTTGCGGCTCAGCGCCCCGTTGGCGTCGGTGAAGATCTCGGGTGCGTCGCCCACCGCCTTGCGTACGGCCGTCAGCCGCTGCGGGTCGCGCTCCGGCTCCCGCGAGGTCTTCAGCTTGACCCGCGGGATGCCCTGGTCGGTCCACGCGCCGAGCTGCTCGGCGAGCCGGTCCAGGGGGTAGTTGGTGAAGCCGCCGCTGCCGTACACCGGGACACGGTCGTGGAATGCGGGCAGCACGTGCACGAGCGGCAGGTCCAGCAGCCGTGCCTTGAGGTCCCACAGGGCGACGTCCACGGCGGAGACGGCCATGGCACCGACGCCGGGGCGGCCGGCGTTGCGGATCTGCCGCTCCATGCGGTGCCACAGCGCCGGCGGTGAGGCGACCGGCTGATCCTTCAGGAGGGGAGCGAGGAGGGACTCGGCGAACGCGGCGACCGACACGTCCCCGTACGTGTAGCCGAGGCCGCAGGTGCCGCCGGCGTGCACCCTGACCAGCACCATCGTCGTGGAGTCCCACTCCAGGGTGCCGTCCTGCTCCCTGCCGTCGGGGCCGTCGGTGGGCACCTCGAAGGCGTGTACGTCGACGGCGTCGACGCGGCACTCGTCGAGCCCTGCCGGATCGTTCCCTGTGGCCGTGCTGTCCACCACGACGGACTCCCTCCACGCGCCTGTGTCCTCAAGGGGTGACCCGTGGGGCGGGCAGGTAAACGGCCGTTGGGTCGCATCGCCCCGGCCGGTCGTCGGCCACCGGCCATCGGGCAGCCCCTCGGCTGGACCGGTCAAGCGGTGCGCCTCAGGCATTCCTCCACGAACGCCAAGGCCCTGAGGTGATACGTCCGCGCGGCCCAGCCGAGGCTGATGTTGTGGCCCGCGCCCGGCATCCGGTCCACGCGCACACGGGGCGCGGCGGTCAGCCGGCCGACCATGTCGGCGACGTCCTCGTCGCCGTGCCGCCACCACGCCTCGTGCTCGGCGAACGTCAGCCGGACGGGCACCCTGACCCGGGGCAGCACCTCGGCGGACAGCCGCTCCCAGTCGCCGGCCGACTCCGCCTCGCGCGGCGGCATCGGGGCGACGACCGTCGCGGCGGCCTGGAAGGTGGCGGGCGGGTACAGGCTCAGCGGCCCCCAGTTGAGCCGTCGCCCGTTCCGGCCGTGCCGCACCTGGTCGTAGGGCACGGCGAGCCGGGTGCCGCATCCCGACACGTCCAGGCCCAGCAGCATGTCCGGGGCGTGCTCGGCGGCGAGCAGGAAGGCCGGCTTGCCGGCGAAGGAGTGGGCGAGCAGCAGGACACCGCCGCCCACGGGGCCGTCGCAGGCCAACTGCCGTACCGCGGCCGCGATGTCGGCCGCCTGCTCGACGAGGGTCCGCCCGTCGGGCAGTTCGGCGGCGGACGCGCCGTATCCGGGGCGGTCGAGGGCGACCACCCGGTGGCCGAGGTCCGCGCCGAGGGTCAGCAGGGACAGGTCGGGGTGCGCCTGCCCGTCGAAGTACCCCGCGCTCGTGCCGCCGCCGTGCAGGGCCAAGACGAGAGCACGGGGCGGCCCATGAGGGGGCTCGCTGCTGAGCCCGGAGAGGGTGACGGGGCCGGCCTGCACCGTGATGCGGCGCACGCCCCGCGAGACGGGAGCCGCCGGTGCCACACCGACGGTGGTGCCGGAGGGCACGGTGGTCTCCGAGAGGTCTGCCATGGGTCGGTCCTTGCTGTTCGCGGATGCGGCGCCCGAGGCGGGATGTCCAGAATCGGTCGCCAGGGGTGGCCGATCAAGCACCGCGGGCGCCGCGTTCAAGCGCGGGTGACGCGTTCAAGCCGGGCGGGCCGGCGGCCGGACCTCATGGCCGGGTTCAACCGCGCGGTCCGCGCTCCCGCAGGGCTTGCGTGTACACCTGTGCCGTCGCGGCCGCGGCCGTGTCCCAGCCGAAGGAGCGGGCGTGGCGGGCCGCGGCCGTGCCCATGCGGGCGGTCAGGGAGGGGTAGTCGGCGAAGCGGCTCAGTGCGCGGGCGTAGTCCGCCGGGTCGTGGCCCGGCACGAGGACGCCGCTCACGCCGTCGCGCACGGCCACCGGCAGGCCGCCGACGCGGGCGGCGATCACCGGGGTGCCGCAGGCCTGGGCTTCGAGGGCCACCAGGCCGAAGGACTCGCTGCGGGAGGGCATGACCAGGACGGACGCCGCCCGGTACCAGTCGGTGAGGCGGTCCTGGCCGACCGGTGGCCGGAACAGCACGACGTCGGAGATGCCGAGCGCGGCCGCCAGTTTGTGCAGTCCCTCCGGCCGGGCCAGGCCGCTGCCGCTCGGCCCGCCGACGACCGGTATGACGATCCGCTCGCGCAGCCGCGGCCGCTCCCGCAGCAGCCGGGCCACCGATCCCCGTGGCTGAGCAGTGTCAAGAGATGCGCGGGGCCGGGTTCAGAGCCGTGACACAGGCCGCCGATGGACCGTCAGCTGTTGCGCACTGCGCATGGCAGTGCACTCTGCGGGGCATACCCCTTGACCACCACCCGCCCCCACGGGACGATGTTGCGTATCACTCTCACTGTTGCGTATTACGCACCCACGGAGGATGCCATGTCTCCTCGCCCGCAGCCCGGCCGCGAGTTCGTCCTCACCCTCTCGTGCCCCGACCGGGCCGGCCTCGTCCACGCCGTCACCAGCTTTCTGGTGCGGCACTCCGGCAACATCCTGGAGAGCCGGCAGTTCGACGACCGTCTCCAGGACCGCTTCTTCATGCGGGTGCACTTCGACGTCTCACATCCGGGCGTCAGCCTCGACCAGCTGCGCACCGGCTTCGGCCCGGTCGCCGAGGCCTACCGGATCACCTGGCAGCTGCACGACGCCGCGACCCCGACCCGGACGCTGATCATGGTGTCGAAGTTCGGCCACTGCCTGAACGACCTGCTCTTCCGCCAGTCCACGGGCGCGCTCAACATCGAGATCCCGGCGATCGTCTCCAACCACCGCGACTTCGAGCCGCTGGCCCGCAACTACGGCATCCCCTTCCATCACATCCCGGTCACCAAGGACACCAAGGCACAGGCGGAGGCCAGACTGCTGGAGCTGGTCGGCGAACTCGGCATCGACCTGGTGGTACTCGCCCGCTACATGCAGATCCTCTCCGACGACCTGTGCAAGCAGCTCGACGGGCGGGCCATCAACATCCACCACTCGTTCCTGCCGAGCTTCAAGGGCGCACGGCCCTACGTCCAGGCCCATGAACGCGGCGTCAAGCTCGTGGGCGCCACGGCGCACTACGTCACCCCGGACCTCGACGAAGGCCCGATCATCGAGCAGGACGTGGTCCGCGTCGACCACTCCCACGCGCCGGACGACCTGGTCACCATGGGCCGCGACGTCGAGGCCCGGGTCCTCGCGCGCGCCGTGAAGTGGCACAGTGAGAGCCGTGTCCTGGTGCACGGCCGCTGCACGGTCGTCTTCGGCTGAAGCCGGCCGCCATGGACGGCCCCCGCGGACCCGGGGGTCGTCGTATTCTCCCTGTGCGAAGCCGGGTTCACGGGGCCCTGCCGTGCGTATAGTTGCGTCATGAGCAACTACATCGCAGAGGGCGAAACGGCGGCTCCCGCGGTGAACGGGGTGCAGTCCGTCGACCGTGCCGTCAGCGTCCTGGAGATCCTCGCCCAGCGCGGGGAGGCCGGCGTCAGCGAGGTGGCCGCCGAGATAGACGTCCACAAGTCGACGGCGTTCCGCCTGCTCGGCGCCCTGGAGGCGCGCGGCCTCGTGGAGCAGTCGGGCGAGCGCGGCAAGTACCGGCTCGGCTTCGGGATCGTCCGCCTGGCCGGCGCGGTCACGGGCCGCCTCGACATCACCCAGCAGGGCCGGGAGGTGTGCGAGCGGCTCAGCGAGGAGATCGGCGAGACCGTCAACATCGCCGTCCTGCAGGAGCACTACGCCGTCAACCTGTACCAGGTGCGCGGACCGGGCGCCGTCGGCACCCACAACTGGGTCGGGCAGCTCACCCCGGTGCACGCCACGTCCAGCGGCAAGATCCTCCTCGCCCATCTGCCGGCCGCGCGGCGCGACGA
Organism: Streptomyces sp. NPDC049915; assembly: GCF_040656475.1. NCBI lineage: Bacteria > Bacillati > Actinomycetota > Actinomycetes > Kitasatosporales > Streptomycetaceae > Streptomyces > Streptomyces sp. NPDC049915. Next base: position 90,580 of record NZ_JBFAMH010000003.1, on the reverse strand, counting down.
GGTACTCGAGACATCCGGGCTGCCGAAGCTCACTCCGCGCACGCTGACCGCCCGGACGAAGCTGGAGAAGGATCTCGCCGAGGCACGGGAGCGCGGGTACGCGGTGACGCTGGAGGAGCTGGAGATCGGGCTGCATGCCGTGGCGGCCCCGGTCCGCGCCCACCACGGCGAGGTCGTCGCCGCGCTCAGCGCCTCCGGACCCGCGTACCGCTTCACCGAGGAACGGATGCACGAACTGGCACCCCTGCTGGTCAAGGGCGCGCAGGAGATCAGCCACCGTATGGGATACGTCGGCTGAGCCCGGCCCTGTCTCTTGGCAGGGGTGGCCGGCGGCACGCCGTCGGTAGTCATCGCGTCCGGTGGCGCCTCAGGCCGTAGCGGTGACCGCCGTGAGCAGGCGCCGGATCGCCTCGTCGACCGTGGCGCGGGGGCAGCCGAGGTTCACCCGCATGTAGCCGTGGCCCTCGACGCCGAACTTCTGTCCCTTGTCCAGCCACAGCCGTGCCCGGGTGAGCATGAACGAGTCCAGGGACTCGGCGTCCATCCCCAGCCCCCGGCAGTCCATCCACGCCAGGTAGAGGGAGTCGGCCGGCAGGACCCGGATCTTCGAGGTGCCGTGGTTCACCGCCTGCGCGAAGCGGGCGTGGTTGCCGCGCAGATAGGTCAGCAGCTCCTCCAGCCATGGCTCGCCGTGCGCGTAGGCCGCCTCGGCGGCGACCATGCCGAGCACGTTGACCAGCGGGAACGCATTGCGTTCGTACTGCCGGGCCAGTTCCTCGCGCAGCCTCGCGTCGGGCACGAAGACGTTGGCGCTCTGCAGGCCCGGGAGGTTGAAGGTCTTGCTGGGGGCGGTGCACGTGATGCTGTTGCGCGCGAAGCGCGGGCCGAGCGAGGCGAAGGGGACGTGCTTCTTGTCCGGGTTGATGACGAGGTCCTGGTGGACCTCGTCGGAGACGACCAGGACTCCGTGGCGGGCACAGATCTCACCCATGGCCGTCAGCTCGTCCTCGGTCCAGACGTTCCCGGTGGGGTTGTGGGGGTGGCTCAGGACGAACAGTTTCGTGTCGGGCCGTATCGCGGCCTCGAAGGTCCGGGCGTCGAACCGGTAGCCGTCGTCGGTCCGCTCCAGCGGGGCGCACGCGAGGTGCCGGCCGTTGAGCCGTACGTCGTCGTGGAAGTGCGCGTACACCGGCGGCTGGATCAGGACCGAGTCGCCGGGCGCGGAGAACGCCTGCACGGCCGTCTTGAGCGTGGTGATGATGCCCGCCGTCTGCAGCACCCACTCCCGGGGCACCTCCCAGCCGAAACGCTTCGCCTGCCAGCCGGTCACGGCGTCGAGGTAGCTGTCGGTGGCACCGGCGGGGTACCCGAAGACACCGTGGTCCACGGCCTCGTGCAGCGCGTCGAGCACGGCCTGGGGAGCCCGGAAGTCCATGTCGGCGACCCACATCGGCAGCGGGTCCGCCGCGGCCTCGCCGGGGTCGAGGAACTGGTCGGCGCAGGCCCACTTCATCGAGTTGGAGGACCTGCGGTCCACGACGGTGTCGAAGACCGACCCCGTCGGGCCGTCGGCGGGATCCGGCCGGTTCGGGCCGCGGGCGCTCGGTTCCGTTGCCATGACTGGATGCTAGCGAGGACTCACGCCCGCCGACCGGCCGAGCAGGTCCGCGGGCCCGGGGGGCGGCGTGCTCGTCAGGGCCGACGCCTTGCCCGCGCCGGCAGTGCGGAGGGGCCGGTGGGCACCCCTCGCGGCGCGGGCCGGGCCTCGGCGCCCCAGCGGGCCGTCACCCGTACCGCGTCGAGCGTGGAGGCCACGTCATGCACGCGCAGGCACCACACGCCCTGTGCGGCGGCGAGCACGGAGACCGCGGCCGTCGCCGTGTCCCGCAAGGGCGCCGGGCGCGGCCGTCCCGTCACCGGATCGGCCAGCACCTGGCCCAGGAAGGACTTGCGGGACGCGCCCACGAGGACGGGCAGGCCCAGCGCCCGGATCTCGTCGAGACGGCCCAGCAGTTCCCAGTTGTGCTCGGCCGTCTTGGCGAAGCCCAGCCCGGGGTCGACGACCAGACGGTCCGGCCGGATCCCCGCCTCCAGCGCGGCGTCGATCCGCAGGCGCAGCTCGTCGGCCACGTCGGTCACGACGTCGTCGTACACGGCATTGCCCTGCATGCCGGCGGAGTGGCCGCGCCAGTGCATGACGACGTACGGCACCTGCGCCCGGGCCATCAGCTCAAGCAGCGCCGGGTCGGCGAGGCCGCCGGAGACGTCGTTGACCAGCCGCGCTCCTGCCTCCAGGGCGCGGGCGGCGACCTCGGCCCGCATGGTGTCGACGCTGACGGTCGCCCCGGCCGCGGCCAGCTCCCGCACGACCGGCAGGACGCGCCGCAGCTCCTGCTCCACCGTCGGGCGGGCCGCGCCGGGCCGGGTGGACTCCCCCGCCCACGTCCACGAGGTCGGCGCCCTGCTCCAGCAGGGTCAGCCCGTGCGCGACCGCCGCGTCAGAAGCGTGGCAGAGCCCGCCGTCGGAGAAAGAGTCCGGGGTGACGTTGACGACGCCCATCACCAGCGTCCGCCCGGGCCGCGGCAGCCCGGACGGGTACAGCTGCGGCATGCCCGGGCGGGACGCGGTGAGGGCAGGGGCCGTGGCGGTCACGGGGACCCCGCCGGGGGCGTCGTGGCCACCGTGCCCCTCACCGGTACTCCACGGCCGCGTCCAGCAGCCAGTCCGTCAGATAGCCGGCGAAGGAGGACCGCACCAGGACCCAGAAACCCGCCCTGGACTCGTCGCGGGCCACGAGGACGACCTGGGTGCGGGCCAGCGTCGTCTGGGCGCAGCGCCCGGGGCCGAAGGCCCGCGGGTGCAGGTCCAGCGAGCAGCCGTGGGCCAGCAGGTCGCGGGCGCGTGGCCCGCCGACCAGCAGGGTGGTGCGCTGGGCGGAGACGTCGGTGACGGACACGTGCTCGTCCCCGGCCGCCTCGCGGATCCGGCTCTCCAGGTCCCGCTGGGTGCCGGGCCGGCCCACCACGAGCCATTCGTCGGGGCCGAGCCACACCACGGTGACCTCCCCGGCGTGGACGACCGTGTTGGGTTCCAGAGGCAGTTGGAGGCCCAGGGCGAGCCCGACGGCGTCCGCGGCCTGGCCCTTGGCGTCGAGCCGCACGTTCACCTGCGCCAGCAGGGGCAGTTCGGCCAGGCGGATCGCTCCCCGGGAGGCACGGGTCGCGGCGGCCAGGCGGGCGGCGGCGTGCGCCAGGGGGCTGCGCTGCCGTGCGGTCAGGGCGGTGTCAGCCATCGCGGCGGGCTCCCTCGGGGTCGAAGAGGACGGGACTGGCGACGGTCACCGGGACCAGGCGGTCGCCGACGGGCGCGTAGAGGCGTTCGCCGATGCGTTCCCGGCCGCCCTTGATCAGGGCGAGCGCGAAGGCACGGCCGAGCGCCGCGCTGCGGTAGCTGGAGGTGACGTGCCCGAGCATCGGCACCGGCGGGGCGGGCAGTTCGCTGTCGGCGACCAGGTGGGTGCCCTCGGGCAGGAAGTCGGCCGGGTCCTCGGGCAGCAGGCCGACGAGGTGCTTGCGGTCGGGACGGACGGTGTCGGCGCGGGCGTAGGAGCGCTTGCCGATGAAGTCGGGCTTCTTCTTCGACACCGCCCAGTTCATGCCGAGGTCCTGCGGGGTGACCGTGCCGTCGGTGTCCTGGCCGATGATCGGGTAGCCCTTCTCGGCGCGCAGGACGTGCATGGTCTCCGTGCCGTACGGGGTGATGCCGTACGGGGCGCCGGCCTCGTACAGCGCCTCCCACAGGGCGAGGGCCTCCCAGGGCGAGACGTTGATCTCGTAGGCGAGTTCGCCGGAGAAGGAGATGCGGCAGACCCGCGCCCCGATGCCCGCCACGGTCGTCTCCCGCCACGCCATGAACGGGAAGTCGTCGTTGGAGACGGCCAGTTCGGGCGCGAGGGAGCCGAGGACCTCGCGGGACTTCGGACCGACCAGGGCGACGGTGGCCCACTGCTCGGTGACGGAGGTGCAGTGCACCTTCAGGTCGGGCCACTCCGTCTGCAGCCACTCCTCCATCCAGTCCAGTACGGCGGCTGCGTTGCCGGTCGTGGTGGTGACCAGGAAGCGGTTCTTCTCGAGCCGGATGACCGTGCCGTCGTCGAAGACCATGCCGTCCGGACGGCACATCACGCCGTAGCGGATCATGCCGACCTTCAGGGTGCTCATCATGTTGGTGTAGAGCCGGTCGAGGAGGACCGCCGCGTCCGGCCCCTGTACGTCGATCTTGCCGAGGGTGGAGGCGTCCATGAAGGCGACGCCCTCGCGGGCGGCGCGGCACTCGCGCAGTACCGCGCTCTCCATGTCCTCGCCGGGCCGCGGGTAGTACCAGGGCCGCTTCCACTGGCCGACGTTCTCGAACAGCGCGCCGTGCTCGGCATGCCAGGCGTGCAGGGCGGTGGTGCGGACCGGGTCGCTCAGCGCGCCGCGGTCGCGGCCGGCGAGGGCGGCGAAGGACACCGGTGTGTACGGCGGGCGGAAGGTCGGCAGGCCCAGCGCCGAGATGTCCACGCCGAGGAGTTCGGCGACGACCCCGCTCGCCAGCACGCCGGCCGTGCGGCCCTGGTCGCCGCCGGTGCCGGCGGTGGTGTAACGCTTGGTGTGCTCCACCGAGCGCAGTCCCGCCCCGGTGGCCCGGGCCAGGTCGTCGACGGTGACGTCGCGCTGGAGGTCGACGAACCGGGGCGCGCCGGTGGGGGTGGGGATCGTGAAGACCGGCAGGGGCGGGGTGTACGGCTGGACGGCCACGGCCGGCAGGGCGGGTGTGGCGGCGGTGTAACCCTCCGCCTCGATGGCGCGGGCGCCGGCCGCCGCGCCCTCGGTGAGGGACGTGGCGAGGTCGAAGGCGCCGTTGGCGCTGCCCGCGGCCTCGACCGCCTGACGGGCGCTGTCGGGAACGAACGTGCCGAGCGTGTCGTCGTGGCGGAGCTTGCCGCCGGACTGGCTGAACAGGTGCGCGACCGGGTTCCAGCCGCCGGAGACCAGCAGCAGGTCGACGGCGAACTCCCGCTGTCCGGCGCTGTGTCCGTACGGGGCGACGGTCACGGCGGTGAGCCGGGCGGCGCCCTCCGTGCCGGTCACCGCGTGCCCGGCGAGCACCTCGATCCCCGCGGCCCCGGCCCGCCGCGCCCACTCCCCCGGCTCGGGCCGGGGGTCGACGATCGCCGCGATGTGCACGCCGGCTGCTGCGAGGTCGAGTGCGGCGGCGTAGGCGCTGTCGTTGGTGGTGAACACCACCGCGTGGCGGCCGGGGACGACCCCGTAGCGGTGCAGGTACGTCCGGGCCGAAGCCGCCAGCATCACACCGGGGCGGTCGTTGTCGCCGAACGCCAGCGAGCGTTCGTGGGCGCCGGTCGCGAGGACCACGCGCCGGGCGCGGATGCGCCAGACCCGCTCGCGGGAGACGTTCCCGGGGGCGTCGGCGCCGAGGTGGCTGGTGCGGCGCTCGACGGCGAGCAGGTGGTTGTCGTCGTAGTAGCCGAAGACGGTGGTACGGCGCAGGACGCGCACCTCGGGCGCGAGGTCGAGCCGGGCGTGGGTCTCGGCGACCCAGTCGAGGTGCTCGCCGGTGCCGAGCAGGCTGCCGCCCGGCTCGGGCTGGTCGTCGGCGAGGATGACGCGGGCGCCGCTGTCCGCTGCCGCCGCCGCGGCCGCGAGACCGGCCGGGCCGGCGCCGACGACCAGCAGGTCGCAGTGGGCGTGCACGGCGTCGTAGCGGGCGGGGTCGGGGTCGGTGGCGAGGCGGCCCTGGCCCGGCAGGCTGCTCGCGACCAGGCCGTCGTACAGCTCGACGGCGGGGGCGGGGAGCATGGGCTCCGGGAAGGGGGCCTCGATCTGGACGACCGCGTTCGGTTCCTCGACGCCGGCGGAGAAGATGCCGCGGGGGCGGCCGAGTCTGATGCTGGTGCCGGCCTGGATGACGCCGTTGGCGAGGAGGGCGGAGGCGAGGGTGTCGCCTCGGTAGCCGCGGTACTCCTTGCCGTCGAAGGTGAAGGTGAGGGGGATGTCTCGGTCTATGCGGCCGCCGGTGGGGGTGCGGAACGGCTGGGTTGCGCCCCCGCCGCCCCTACGCGTCCCCTCCTGAAGGGGCTCGGCCCCTTCGACCCCGCTGGGGGCTGCGCCCCCAGGCCCCCCTTCGGCCTGAACGGCCTCGTCCTCAGTCGCCGGACGGGCTGATGGTGCCGGACCGGGCTGAGAAGCGACCGCGCTCGGCTGAGAGGTGACGGGACCCGGCTGAGACGTGGCCGGGCGCGGCTGGGAGACGACCGGAGTCGGCTGAGACGTTGCCGGGCGCGGCTGGAGCGTCTCCGGGCGCGGCTCGCCCGTCTTGTACACCGCCAGGATCTCGTTCGTCGCCGTGTTCCGTACCGCGTTGAACCACTTGCGGCAGCCCGCCGCGTGGCTCCAGCGTTCGGCGAAGGGTCCCTTGGGGTTGTCGCGGAAGAACAGGTAGCGGGCCCACTCCTCGTCGGTGAGGGCGGCCGGGTCCTCGGGGTAAGGCACGTGGGCCTGGCCGCCGTAGTGGAACTCGGCCTCGTCGCGGGGCCCGCACCACGGGCAGGAGATCAGCAGCATGGGTCGGCTCCTAGTGGGCCACCGCGGCCGCGCCGTGCTCGTCGACGAGCGCGCCGGTGGTGAAACGGTCGAGCGAGAACGGGGCGTTCAGGGCGTGGGGCGTGTCGTGGGCGATGGTGTGGGCGTAGACCCAGCCGACACCCGGGGTCGCCTTGAAACCGCCGGTGCCCCAGCCGCAGTTGAGGTAGAGGTTGCCGACCGGGGAGAGTCCGACGATGGGCGAGGCGTCGGGGCTGACGTCGACGATGCCGCCCCAGGTGCGCAGCACGTGGGCGCGGGCGAACACCGGGAAGAGCTCCAGGGCGGCCGCCATCTGCTCCTCGATGATGTGGAACGCGCCGCGCTGGGTGTAGGAGTTGTACGCGTCGATGCCGGCGCCCATCACCAGCTCGCCCTTGTGCGCCTGGCTGACGTACACGTGGACGGCGTTGGACATGACGACCGTCGGATGCACCGGCTCCAGGAGTTCGGAGACGAGTGCCTGCAACGGGTGGCTCTGGAGGGGCAGTTCGACGCCGGCCATGGCGGCGAGGACCGAGGTGTGGCCGGCCGAGCACAGGGCGACCTTGCCGGCCGCGATGGGACCGCGGGTGGTCTGTACGCCGACGACCCGGCCGCCGATCACGTCGAGGCCGGTGACCTCGCAGTTCTGGATGATGTCGATGCCGGCGGCGTCCGCGGAGCGGGCGAAGCCCCAGGCCACGTAGTCGTGCTTGGCGATGCCGGCGCGCGGCTGGTAGGTGCCGCCGAGGACCGGGTAGCGCACGTCGGGCGAGGTGTTGACGATCGGGCAGACTTCCTTGACCCCGTCCGCGTCCAGCCATTCGGCGTCGACGCCGTTGAGGCGGTTGGCCTCGACGCGGCGGACGCTGTCGCGGACGTCCTGGAGGCTGTGGGCGAGGTTCAGCACACCGCGCTGGGAGAAGAGGATCGGGTAGTCCAGCTCCTCCTCCAGCCCCTCCCACAGTTTCAGGGCGTGCTCGTAGATCCCGGCGCTCTCGTCCCACAGGTAGTTGGAGCGGATGATCGTGGTGTTGCGGGCCATGTTGCCGCCCGCCAGCCACCCCTTCTCCAGCACGGCGACGTTGGTGATGCCGTGGTTCTTCGCCAGATAGTGGGCGGTGGCCAGGCCGTGTCCGCCGCCGCCCACGACGATCACGTCGTAGGACGGTTTGGGGTCGGGGTTGCGCCACAGGAAGTCGGGGTGGTCGGGGAGGTCGGCGCCTGGGGTGCGGGGGCTCATCGGGCGTCTCCGTCGTGCGAGAGGTGCGGGTAGAGCGGGTGCTTGGCCGCGAGGGCCTCCGTGCGGGCGCGCAGGGCGGTGATGTCCGGCGCGGGCTGGAGGGCGAGTGCGATGACGTCGGCGACCTCGGCGAAGTCGGCCTCGGTGAAGCCGCGGGTGGCCAGGGCCGGGGTGCCGATGCGCAGGCCGGAGGTGACCATGGGCGGGCGCGGGTCGAAGGGGACGGCGTTGCGGTTGACGGTGATGCCGATTTGGTGGAGGAGGTCCTCGGCCTGCTTGCCGTCCAGGGGCGAGTCGCGCAGGTCGACCAGGACGAGGTGGACGTCGGTGCCGCCCGTCAGCACCTTCACGCCGGCCGCGGCCGCGTCGGGGCGGCCGAGGCGTTCGGCGAGGAGGTGGGCGCCGGCCAGGGTGCGGGCCTGGCGTTCGGCGAACGCGGGGGTGGCCGCGACCTTGAAGGCGACCGCCTTGGCGGCGATGACGTGCTCGAGCGGGCCGCCCTGCATGCCCGGGAACACCGCCGAGTTGATCTTCTTCGCGAGGTCGGCGTCGTTGGTGAGGATCACGCCGCCGCGGGGGCCGCCGAGTGTCTTGTGCGTGGTGGTGGTGACGACATGCGCGTGCGGGACGGGGCTCGGGTGCAGTCCGGCGGCGACCAGGCCCGCGAAGTGAGCCATGTCGACCATGAGGAGGGCGCCGACCTCGTCGGCGATCCGGCGGAAGGCGGCGAAGTCCAGCTGCCTGGGGTACGCCGACCAGCCCGCGATGATCATCTTGGGGCGATGTTCCTTGGCGAGCCGCTCCACCTCGTCCATGTCGACGAGGTGGTCCCCCTCGCAGACGTGGTAGGGCACGACGTTGAGCATCTTGCCGCTGTAGTTGAGGCGCATGCCGTGGGTGAGGTGGCCGCCGTGCGCGAGGTCCAGGCCGAGGACGGTGTCGCCGGGCTGGAGCAGGGCGAAGAAGACGGCCGTGTTGGCCTGCGCGCCCGAGTGCGGCTGGACGTTGGCGAAGGACGCCCCGAAGAGGGACTTGACGCGTTCGATGGCGAGCCGCTCGGTGACGTCGACGTGTTCGCAGCCGCCGTAGTAGCGGCGGCCGGGGTAGCCCTCGGCGTACTTGTTGGTCGCGACCGAGCCCTGGGCCTCCATCACCGCGGTGGGTGCGAAGTTCTCGGAGGCGATCATCTCCAGGGTGGACTGCTGGCGGTGCAGCTCGGCGCGGAGGGCTTCGTGGACCTCGGGGTCCAGCTCCGCCAGGGGCGTGTTCAGCGCGTTCATACGGTGTTCGCGTTCCTCTCGGCGGCCTCGACGACATTGGCGAGCAGCATCGCGCGGGTCATGGGTCCCACTCCCCCGGGCATGGGGGCGAGCCATCCGGCGACCTCGGCGGCGTCCGGGTGGATGTCGCCGACGAGCCCCTGCTCGGTGCGGGTGATGCCGACGTCCAGGACGGCGGCGCCGGGGCGCAGCATGTCCTGGGTGATCAGTCCGGGTGAGCCGGCCGCCGCGACGACGATGTCCGCCACGCGGGTGTGCCGGGCCAGGTCCTTGGTTCCGGTGTGGCACAGGGTGACGGTGGCGTTCTCGGACCGGCGGGTCAGCAGCAGTCCGATGAGGCGGCCGACGGTGATGCCCCGGCCGATGACGCACACCCGCGCGCCGGCGAGCGGGACGTCGTACCGGCGCAGGAGTTCGACGATGCCGCGCGGGGTGCAGGGCAGCGGGGCGTCGGTGCCGAGGACGAGCCGGCCGAGGTTGACGGGGTGCAGTCCGTCGGCGTCCTTGGCCGGGTCCATGCGGGCGAGGACGGCGTTCGCGTCCAGGTGGCGCGGGAGGGGCAGCTGGACGATGTAGCCGGTGCAGGCGGGGTCGGCGTTGAGTTCGTCGATGACGTCCTCGACCTGCTGCCGGCCGGCGTCGGCGGGCAGTTCGCGGCGCAGGGAGGCGATGCCGACCTGGGCGCAGTCGCGGTGCTTGCCGCCGACGTAGGCGTGGCTGCCGGGGTCGTCGCCGACGAGGACGGTACCGAGTCCTGGCGGGCGCCCTTGGATGGCTGTCAACTTGGCTACTCTGTCAGCAAGTGCGCGGCGGATGCCGGCCGCGGTCGCCTTGCCGTCGAGGAGTTGTGCGGTCACCGGCGGTGCTCCTTCCGGAGGGTCAGCCACGCAGACGGGACATGGTCGGGTCGAACAGCGGCTCCTCGGCGACGACCGCCTCGATCCGCTGGTCGAAGTAGCCGATGTGCACGGTGGTGCCGGGGGTGGCGAGTTCGGCCGGGAGCCAGGCGTAGGCGATGCCGTTGCCGATGGTGTAGCCGTAGGCGGCGCTGGTGACGTAGCCGACGGGCCTCTCGCCGGCGTACACCGGCTCCTTGCCGAGGACGACGGCCTGCGGGTCGTCGATGGTGAGGCAGGTGAGCCTGCGCCGCACGTCGGCCTTGCGCAGTTCCAGCGCCGCCTTGCCGATGAAGTCACCCTTGTCGGGCTTGACGGCGAAGCCGACGCCGGCCTCGTAGGGGTCGTGCTCGTAGGTCATGTCGGTGCCGAAGGAGCGGTAACCCTTCTCCAGGCGGAGGCTGTTGAAGGCGCCGCGGCCGGCGATGACGCCGCCGAGCGGTTCGGCCGCCGCCCACAGGGTGTCCCACAGCTTCAGCCCCTGGTCGGCGGTGGTGTACAGCTCCCAGCCGAGTTCGCCGACGTAACTCAGTCGCATGGCCGTCACGGGCACCGAGCCGATGTAGGCGTGCTTGGCGCGGAAGTACTTCAGGCCCTCGTTGGAGAAGTCCTCGTCGGTGAGGGGCTGCAGGACTGTGCGGGCGAGCGGTCCCCATAGGCCGATGCAGCAGGTGCCGGCGGTGATGTCGCGGACCTGGACGGTGCCGGCGGCGGGCAGGTGCCGGGTGAACCAGTCGAGGTCGAGGTTGCCGTTGGCGCCGACCTGGAAGCGGTCGCGGGCGAGGCGGGCGACGGTGACGTCACTGCGGATGCCGCCGTCGTGGTCGAGGAGCAGCGTGTACGTCACCGAGCCGACCGACTTGTCGATCTTGCCGGTGCACAGGCGTTCCAGGAAGGCCGCGGCACCCGGACCAGTGACCTCCAGGCGCTTGAGGGCGGTCATGTCGTACAGGGCGACGGTCTCGCGGGTGGCCTGGGCTTCGGCGCCGACGATCGGGGACCAGTAGCGTGCCGCCCAGTCGTTGGGGGTGGGGATCTTGCGCCCCTCGACCAGCGGTGCGTTGGCGTCGTACCACTGGGGGCGCTCCCAGCCGTTGGCCTCCAGGAAGAACGCGCCGTGGTCCTGCTGGCGGGCGTAGAAAGGGCTGGTGCGGATCGGGCGCGGGTCGCCGGACGGCTGGAGCGGGTGGAGGATGTCGTAGACCTCCTCGAAGTTCCGGCAGTCGCGGGCCAGCACGTACTCCGGGGAGAGCTGGTGCGGTTCAAAGCGGTTGACGTCGCACTCGTGCAGGTCGAAGGAGGAGCAGTAGCCGTCGACCAGCCATTCGGCGACGGCCCGGCCGACGCCAGCGGAGTGAGTGACCCACACGGCCTCGGCGACCCAGAAGCCCTTGACCTGAGGGGACTCGCCGAGCAGCGGGTAGCCGTCGGTGGTGAAGGAGAACAGGCCGTTGATGCCCTCCTCGACCTTCGCCTCCTGGGTCGCCGGGAGCAGGGACTGCGTCTCGGCCCAGGCCGGCTCGAAGTCCTCCTCGGTGAACTTCAGCACCGAGGGCATCTCCTCGGCCTCGTCCACGGAGAGGATGTCGTCGGCGGAGACGGGCATGGGGCGGTGGCCGTAGTAGCCGATGCCGAGGCCGTCGTAGCGGTCGCGGTAGTACAGGTCGGCGTCCTGGTGGCGCAGGATCGGGCGGATCGCCTCCTCGGTCTGGCCGGCAAGGGCGGGGACCGGGCCGGTCCAGGCGAGCTGGTGGGCGAGCGGGGTCAGCGGCAGGTTCATGCCGACCATGCGGGCGATCCTCGGGCCCCAGATGCCGGCGCAGCACACGACGATGTCGGCGTCGAGTTCGCCGTGGTCGGTGACGACGCCGGTGACGCGGCCCTCGCTCTGCTTGATGTCCAGGACCTCGTGGCGGGCGAGGAAGCGCACGCCGCGCTCGGTGGCCCGGCGGATCTGCGCCTCGACGGCGAGGACGGCCTTGGCCAGGCCGTCGGTGGGGATCAGCAGACCGCCGAGGATCCTGTCGCGGTCGAGGAGGGGGTGCTGCTCCACGCACTCGTCGGGGGTGAGCAGGCGCCCCTCGACGCCCCAGGAGGTGATCCAGCCGTGCCGGCGCCGCAGCTCGGCGAGGCGCTCGGGGCTGGTCGCCACTTCCAGGCCGCCGACCTGGAGGAAGCAGGGCTTGCCGTCCACGTCCAGGGAGCGGAACTTCTCGACGGTGTAGCGGGCCAGCTCCGTCATGGTCTTCGAGGCGTTCGTCTGGAAGACCAGGCCCGGGGCGTGCGAGGAGGAACCCCCGGTGGCCGGCAGGGGGCCCTGGTCGACCACGGTCACTTCGGTCCAGCCGCGCGCGGAGATCTCATCCGCGAGGGCCGCTCCCACGACACCCGCTCCGATGATGACCACTCGGGGTCCCGCCATCGCCCAACCTCCGAACTCGAAACCGTCCAGTTGCCTTCTACGCAACTCGCTTCAGGTTGCGCAACTCAATCTGCCTGTCCCCATGATGGGTGTCAAGGGGTGCGTGACGTCGGAAAACAGCCCGGAGAACAGGCCGGACGCGGCGATGCCCGGCGGGCGGCACGCAGGTGTGCGCGCCGCCCGCCGGGCATCATCAACAGCTCTGCCGTACGGCCTCGTTACTTCAGCCAGGCCTCCACCGTGCCGCGGTTCGCCTCCACCCACTTCTTGGCCGCCGCGTCGTCGGACATCTTGTCCACGGCGATGTACTTGGCGACGGTGTTCTGGTCCTCGTTGGTCCAGTGGAAGTTCTTCACCAGCTTGTACGCCGGGCTGCCCGACTTGGCGAACTGGGCACTGACGATCTTGTCCAGGCCGTAGACGGGGTAGTCACAGGCGATCTTGGCCGCGTCGGCGTCACAGCCGGTCCTGTACGCCGGCAGATCGACCTTGACCAGCGGCACCTCGGTCATGAACCACTGCGGCTCGTAGAAGTAGCCGATCAGCCACTGCTTGTTCTTCTCGGCGTTGCGGAACGCCTGGATGAGCGCGGTCTCGCTGCCCGCGTACACCACCTTGAAGTCCAGCTTCAGATTCGTCACCAGCGCCGCGTCGTTGGTGACGTAGGAGGGGTCGCCGTCGAGGAGCTGGCCCTTGCCGCCGGACTCGGAGGTCTTGAAGCTGGCGGCGTACTTGTTCAGGTTCCGCCAGTCCTTGATGTCCGGGTGGGCCTTGGCCAGCCACGGCGGCACCCACCAGCCGATGACACCCTTGTTGCCGGTCTGCCCGGCCAGGACGGCGGTCTTCTGACCGGTGACGTACTTCTTCTTCAGGTCGTCGTGACCCCAGTTCTCCAGGACCGCGTCGACCTCGCCGGTGCCGAAGCCCTGCCAGGCGATCTCCTCCTTCAGGTCCTTCTTGGTGACCTTGCAGCCGAGATCGTGCTGCGCCACGTACGCGACGACCGCCGCGTCCGCCTGGTAACCCACCCACGGGTTGACGGCCAGGTTGAAGGTGCCGCAGGTGCCGTCCGCGTTCTTCGCGGCGGAGGTGTCCTCGCCGACCTTCGCTCCCACGCACCCCGTGAGCGTCAGGCCGAGAACGGTCAGGCCGGCCGCGCCGGTTCTCCAGTGTCGTGCCATGGTGTGGTGCTCCTTATGCCCGGGTGCGTCGCGCCGCAGCCTGAGTGATCCGGTCGAACATGACTCCCAGCAGGACGATGGCGAGCCCGGCCGCCAGGCCCTTGCCGTACAGCTGTCCCTGCGAGAACCCGGCCACGACGTCGTAGCCGAGGGCGCCGGCCCCCACCAGACCGCCCACCACCACCATCGACAGCACGTAGATCAGGCCCTGGTTGGTGGCGAGCGTCAGGGCGCTGCGGGCCATGGGCAGCTGGACCTTGGTGATGATCTGCCAGGTGTTGCAGCCGACCGAGGTGGCCGCCTCCACGGTGGACTCGGGCACGGTCCGCACCCCGTCCGCGATGATCTTGATCGCCACGGGTGCCGCGTAGACGACGGCCGCGACGATCGCGGTGAACCGGGTCGCCCCGAACAGGGCGAGGAACGGCACCAGATAGACGAACGGCGGCATGACCTGGGCGGCGTCCAGCGTGGGCCGCACCAGCCGGTCCACCAGGGCACTGCGCCCCATCCACACGCCGAAGACCGCGCCGAGCAGCATGACCAGCACCGTGGCCACCGCCGTGGAGGCCAGCGTGGTCATGCCGTCCGACCACAGTCCCGTCGCGACGAGCAGCCCGACGCACACGGCCGCCGTGGCCGCCGCGCGCCGGCCGCCGAGCACCGCGCCGAGCGCGACCAGGGTGAGGCCGACGAGCCACCACGGGGAGTCGGTGAGCAGCGTCTGGAACGGGTTGAGCAGCACCGTGGTGATGACGTCCCGCAGCGCGTTGGTCAGCCCCGACAGGTGGTCCTGCAGCCAGGTGGTCGCGGTGTCCGCCGCGCTCGCGATGTGCGTGCCGACGGTGCCGTCACCGGGGAACTCGGCGGCGTAGACGTAGGTGTGGGAGACGTAGAGCAGGAACGCGGTGCCGATGCCGCCCGCCGCGAGCAGCGGCCGGCGCCACCGGGCCAGTCGTCCGCTCGTGCGCCGGGCCGTCTCGGCGCGGCCGGCGGCCGCCGTGGTGACGCGGTCGAGCACGATGGCCATGACGACGATGGCGAGACCGGCGTTGAAGGCGGTGCCCACGTCGAGCGACTGCAGGGCCTGGACGACGGTCTTGCCGAGGCCCGGCGCGTCGATCAGGGCGGCGATGGTCACCATGGCGAGGGCGGCCATGATGGTCTGGTTGACGCCCATGACGACCGTGCGCTTCGACATCGGCAGCAGCACCTTCCGCAGTTGCTGTCCGCGGGTGGTGCCGAGCGAGTCGGCCGCCTCCACGGTGGTCTCCGGCACGGAGCGGATGGCGTGCGCGGTGATGCGGATGGCGGGCGGGGCGGCGTAGATCACCGTGGTGATCACGGCGGAGGCGCCGCCGATGAGGAACACCAGGGTCAGCGGGGCCAGGTAGACGAAGGTCGGCATCGTCTGCATGAAGTCCAGGAACGGCGTCATGACCTTGTTGAACCGGTCGGAAAGACCCGCCCAGACGCCGAGCGGGATGCCGATGAGCAGTGCCACGAGGACCGCCGCCAGGGTCAGCGCCAGCGTGTCCATGCTCTCCTGCCACAGGCCCTGCAGCCCGAAGAAGGTGAAGCCGGCCACGGCCAGCAGGGCGACCCGCCAGTTGCCGACGGCCCAGGAGAGGTAACCGGCGAGGCCGACCACGCCGAGCCAGCCGACCTGCGGGACCGGGCGGCCGGCGGTGGGCTGGGAGATCAGGGACTGGACGAAGGTGACCAGGTTGTCGATGCCCAGCCGGATCTCGTTGAAGAAGTACAGGAAAAGCGGGTTGGAGTTGCGGTTGGCTCCGATGGTGTCGTTGACGTCGTTCAGCCAGCGGTGCAGTCCCGTGAGGTCGGCCGCGGCCAGGGTGAGGGTCTGCCGGCCGCGCAGCACGGCGAAGAGCACCAGCCAGGCCAGGAAGATAGCCCCCACCACCATGGGGCGGCTGATCTTCTCCCGCAGGGTCGTGACCGGTGCGGTCGTGTCGGCGACGGCGGCCATCAGGCACCGCCCTGCTGCCCGGCGACGACGGCGAGGATCTCCTCGTCGCCGACGATGCCGAGCAGCTTGCCGTTCTCGACGACCTTGACCGGCTTCTCCGCCGCCAGCACCGCCCTGGTGGCCTCGCGCACCACGACGTCCGGGCCCAGCTCGGGGCCGTCGAGGGCGTCGTCGGGCTGCGGCGGGCGCATGATCCAGCGCAGGGTGAGGACATCGCCGCGCGGCACGTCCTGCACGAAGTCGCGTACGTAGTCGTCGGCGGGGGCGCCGACCAGTTCGTCGCCGGTGCCGCACTGGACCATCTTGCCGTCGCGCATGATCAGGATGCGATCGCCCAGCTTGAGGGCCTCGGAGAGGTCGTGGGTGATGAACACCATCGTCTTGCCGACCTCGTGGTGCAGCCGGATGACCTCGTTCTGCATGTCCCGGCGGATCAGCGGGTCGAGCGCGGAGAACGGCTCGTCGAAGAAGAGGACTTCGGGGTCGCCGGCCAGGGCGCGGGCGAGGCCGACGCGCTGCTGCATGCCGCCGGAGAGCTGGTCGGGGTAGGAGTTCTCGTATCCGGCGAGGCCGACGAGTTCGACGACCTCCATGGCCTTTCTCATGCGCTCCGAGCGGCCCATGCCGCGGATCTCCAGGCCGAACGCCACGTTCTCCACGACCTTGCGGTGCGGCAGCAGGCCGAAGTGCTGGAAGACCATGGAGAACTTGCTGCGCCGCAGTTCGCGCAGGCGCTTGGCGTCGGCGTCGCGGATGTCCTCGCCCTCGAAGACCACCTCGCCTGAGGTGGGTTCGATCAGCCGGGTCAGACAGCGCACCAGGGTCGACTTGCCGGAGCCGGACAGGCCCATGACGACGAAGACCTCACCGGGCGAGACGTCGAAGCTGACGTCGCGCACGGCGGCGGTGCATCCGGTGCGGTCCATGAGTTCGCGGCGGGTCAGCCCGCACAGCTCCTCGGACTGCGGCACCTGGTCGGCCTTGGGCCCGAACACCTTCCACAGCCGGCGCACGGAGATGACCGGGGTGCGGTCCTCGGGGTTCTGGGACGTGCCGCGCCGCTGCGGCACCTCGGTCTGTGCTGTGGTCACGTTCGACCTCTTTTCGGCGTTCAGCCGCTGAACCAGTGCTGCGGCCGGGGTTGGATGTTCTGCCAGACGTGCTTGGGCTCTCGGTACTCGGCGAGGCCGGTCGGCCCCAGTTCACGGCCTACGCCGGAGTAGCCGAAGCCACCCCATTCGGCTTGCGGTACATAGGGGTGGTAGTCGTTGATCCACACGGTGCCGTGGCGCAGCCGGCGCGCGACCCGCTGGGCCTTGCCGGCGTCCTGCGTCCAGACGGCACCGGCGAGTCCGTACTCGGTGTCGTTGGCGATGCGGACGGCGTCGTCCTCGTCGTGGAAGCGCTCGACGGTGAGGACGGGCCCGAAGGACTCCTCGTGCACCACGCGCATGTCCTGGCGGCATTCGTCGAGGACCGTGGGCAGGTAGTAGAAGCCGTGGGCGAGTGCGGGGTCGTCGGGGCGGGCCCCGCCGCAGCGCAGTACGGCGCCCTCGGCGAGGCCGGCGGCGACGTACGCCTCGACCTTCTCCCGGTGCTGTGCGGAGATCAGCGCGCCGGTCTCCGCCTCCGGGTCGAAGGGCCCGCCGAGCCGGATCCGGCGGGCGCGGCGGACGACCTCGTCGACGAAGGCGTCGTGGATCGAGTCCTCGACGACGAGCCGGGCGCCGGCCGAGCAGACCTGCCCGGAGTGCAGGAAGACCGCGGTGAGCGCGAAGTCCACGGCCGCCTCGAAGTCGGCGTCGGCGAAAACGACGTTGGGGTTCTTGCCGCCGAGTTCGAGGGCGACCTTCTTCACCGTCGCCGCGGCGGTGGCCATGATGTGCCGGCCGGTGTCCAGGCCGCCGGTGAAGGACACCATGTCGACGTCCCGGTGCTCGGCCAGCGGGGCGCCCGCCTCGGCGCCGGCGCCCAGGATCAAGTTGCCCGCACCGGCCGGCAGCCCCGCCTCTTCGAGCGCCTTCATCAGCAGGACGGAGGTGGAGGGGGTGAGCTCGCTGGGCTTGAGCACGATCGTGTTGCCGGCGAGGAGGGCAGGGGCGACCTTCCAGGAGGCCTGAAGCAGCGGGTAGTTCCAGGGGGTGATCAGTGCGCAGACGCCGACCGGTTCGTAGGTGACCCGGCTGACGGCGTCGACGCGGCCGGTGTCGACCACCCGGCCGGCGTCGCTGCCGGCGATGCCGCCGTAGTAGCGGAAGCAGGAGACGACGTCGGCGATGTCGTACTCGCTCTCCACGAGCCGCTTGCCGGTGTCGAGGGACTCGGCGCGGGCGAACTCCTTCGCGTCGCGCTCCAGGATGTCGGCGGTGCGCAGGAGCAGGGCGCCGCGCTCGCGTTCGGGGGTGTGGGGCCAGGGGCCGGCGTCGAAGGCCCGCCGTGCCGCGGCGATCGCCGCCTCGCTGTCGGGGCGTGTCGCCTCGGAGACCGTGGCGACGAGTGTGCCGTCCGCGGGGCAGTGGATCTCCCGGCTGCCACCGGCCACGGGGGCGCGCCATTCGCCGTCCACATACAGATCTGCCATGCGCCGACCCTTCAGGATTTCGTTGCGCATTGTGCATCGCATTGCTTGTGGTGGAACACCTTGTCCGACGGGGCGACCACCGTCAAGGGGTCTGGGGATCCCGTTTCCCACAGCGTCGAGCGGCCGTGCGCGCACGGCGACTCCGGCTCAGCCGAGGCGGTCGAGCAGCGCGCGGCGCCACCGTTCGGTCTCGGCGATCTGGTTGAAGGTGAACAGGTGCAGGCCCGCCACGCCGGCCGACGGCGCGGTGAGCGCGTCGGCGCCGCGCCGAAGGAGCTTCTCCGGCGCATAGCCCCCGGGCGTGGCGAAGCGCACGAACCACGAGGCGTGCCGGGTGAGGAAGCGCGTCGACTCCCCCACGCCGATCTTCGTCGCCATGGCCAGCAGCTTCGCCCGTTGCACGGGCCCGGCGACACCGACGTACACGGGCAGCGTGACCCCCCGGTGCCGTATCCGGGCGATCCAGTGCCCGAGCACACGCGGGTCGAAGCAGAGGTTGCTGACGATGTACGTGGCGTGGGCGCGCTTGTCCCACATCGCCTGGACGGTGATGTCGTCGCGCAGCAGCGGATGGCTCTCCGGATAGCCGGTGATGCCCCGGTGCGCGAAGGGGCCGCCCAGCTCGTCAAGACGGCGCAGCACCGGCAGCGCTCCCTCGTACGGCCCGGCCGGCGGGTCGGCGTCGCCCGCCGGCACGAAGACGTCGTCGACGCCCACCGCGCGCAGCCGCTCGGCCACGTCCTTGAGGTGCGCGTCGTCCCTCAGCAGCCGTGCGGGAACGTGCGGGGCGACCCGATATCCGTGCGCCGCGAGCCGCTCGGTGAGGGCGAGTGTCGGCTCCAGACCCTTGACCGGCGACGCCGTCACCGTGACCACGACGTCACTCGGGACATGGGCGAGGACCTTCTCCTCGGTCGTGCGGGCGGGCAGCACCTCGTAGCGGACGCGGCCGAGCAGCGAGCGCAGTGCGTCGGCGGGCACGGGGGCTACCCGACCTGCTGCTGGGCGTCGCGGTGCCGGTAGTACGCGGCCTTGGACGGCTCCAGCGGCTGCTTGCCGAGGATGAGGTCGGCCGCCTTCTCGGCGACCATCATCACGGGTGCGTAGATGTTGCCGTTGGTGACGTACGGCATCACCGAAGCGTCCACCACGCGCAGCCCCTCCATGCCGTGCACCTTCATGCTGAGCGGGTCGACGACCGACAGGTCGTCGGTGCCCATCTTGCAGGTGCACGACGGGTGCAGGGCGGTCTCGCCCTCCTTGGCGACCCAGTCGAGGATCTCCTCGTCGGTCTCGACGGAGGGTCCGGGCGAGATCTCGCCGCCGTTGTAGGGGGAGAGCGCGGGCTGACCGAGGATCTCGCGGGTGACCCGGATGGCCTCGACCCATTCCCGGCGGTCCTGCTCGGTGGAGAGGTAGTTGAAGCGCAGCGCCGGGTGCACCCGCGGGTCCCGGCTCTTGATCTTCACCGAGCCGATGGCGTCGGAGTACATGGGACCCACGTGCACCTGGTAGCCGTGGCCGCCGGCCGGCGAGGAGCCGTCGTAGCGGACCGCGACGGGCAGGAAGTGGAACATCAGGTTGGGATACTCCACGTCCTCGTTGCTGCGCGCGAACCCGCCGGCCTCGAAGTGGTTGGTGGCGGCCGGGCCCTTGCGCATCAGCCACTGCAGCCCGATAAAGGGGGCGCGCCACTTCGCCATGTACGGCTGCATGGAGACGGGCTGCTTGCAGGCGTACTGGACGTAGACCTCCAGGTGGTCCTGGAGGTTCTCGCCGACGCCCGGCAGGTCGTGGACGACGTCGATGCCGAGGGCGGAGAGCTCGGTGGCATTGCCGACGCCCGACAGCTGGAGCAGCTGCGGGGAGTTGATCGCGCCGCCGCACAGGATGACCTCGCCGGCCCTGACCTGCTGCGGGGCGCCGCGCCCGCGCCGGTACTCGACGCCGACCGCGCGCTTGCCCTCGAACAGGACGCGGGTGACGAAGGCACGGGTGGTCACCGTGAGGTTCGGCCGCTTCATCACGGGCTTGAGGTAGGCCTTGGAGGCCGAAAGGCGGCGCCCGCGGTGGACGTTGCGGTCGAACTTGGCGAAGCCCTCCTGCCGGTAGCCGTTGACGTCGTCGGTGGGGGCGTAGCCCGCTTCCTGGGTGGCCTTGAGGAAGGCGCCGAACAGCGGGTTCGTGGCCGGTCCGCGTTCGAGGACGAGGGGCCCGTCGTGGCCGCGGAACTCGTCGTCCGGGTCGGCCGCGAGACAGTTCTCCATCCGCTTGAAGTACGGCAGACAGTGGGCGTAGTCCCAGGTCTCCATGCCGGGGTCGGCGGCCCAGCGCTCGTAGTCCATGGGGTTGCCGCGCTGGAAGATCATGCCGTTGATGCTGCTGGATCCGCCGAGTACCTTGCCGCGGGCGTGGTAGATGCGCCGGCCGCCCATGTGGGGCTCGGGCTCGGACTCGTACTTCCAGTCGTAGAAGCGGCTGCCGATCGGGTAGGTCAGCGCCGCGGGCATCTGGATGAAGACGTCCCAGGGATAGTCGGAGCGGCCCGCCTCCAGGACGAGCACCCGGTTGCCGGGGTCCGCCGAGAGCCGGTTCGCCAGTGCGCTGCCGGCCGATCCACCGCCGACGATGACGAAGTCGTAGTGCAGGACAGCCATGGGGCCTCGTCTCACTCGGTCGCGCCGTCGATACGCGACGGATGCTAGTACGGGTAGCGCTATACGCACTAGGTTGCGGACGGCGCAACTTGCAAAATTCTCGTTCACGTTGTGTTACTTGCAACGGCGTTGTTTACCGCGCGTATAGTTCCGCTATGAGCAACTACAGTCCGGATACCGAAACGAACGGCCCGCCGTCGGGCGGCGTGCAGTCCGTCGACCGTGCCATCAGCGTGCTCGAGATCCTCGCCCAGCGTGGCGAGGCGGGCGTCAGCGAGGTGGCCGGCGAGCTGGACGTGCACAAGTCCACCGCGTTCCGCCTGCTGGGCGCCCTGGAGTCGCGGGGCCTGGTGGAGCAGGCCGGCGAGCGCGGCAAGTACCGGCTCGGCTTCGGCATCGTGCGCCTGGCCGGCGCCGTCACGGGGCGTATCGACATCACCCAGCAGGGCCGGCCGGTGTGCGAGCGTCTCGCGGAGGAGATCGGCGAGACGGTCAACATCGCCGTGATGCAGGAGCACTACGCGATCAACCTGTACCAGGTGCGCGGCACGGCCGCCGTGACCGCCCACAACTGGGTCGGCCAGCTCACCCCGCTGCACGCCACCTCCAGCGGCAAGATCATGCTGGCGCATCTGCCCGCCAAGCAGCGCGCCACGCTGCTGACGGAGTCGGGCCTGAAGAAGGTGACCCCGCACACGATCTCCTCCAAGGCGAAGCTGGAGAAGGACCTCGCCGAGGCCCGGGAGCGCGGGTACGCCTGGACCCGGGAGGAGCTGGAGATCGGGTTGCACGCGATGGCCGCGCCGATCCGGGACCGCGAGGGCCAGGTGATCGCGTCGATCAGTGCCTCCGGCCCCGCCTACCGGTTCACCGAGGAGCGCATGCACGAGCTGGCTCCGGTACTGGTGAAGGGGGCGGACGAGATCAGCCACCGCATGGGGTACCTGGGCTGAGCGCCCGGACCTGTTCCGCGCCGAACGCCCGTGGTGGACCGCACGCCCTTGCCGGACGAAGCGCCCGGAGCACGACCGCCGCACGGCCCGCGTACGCCCCCCGCGCGGGCCCCGGGCACCGGCCCCGGCCTCACTCCGGCTGCCGCGTGCCGAGCCGCTCGTTCACCCAGTCGTGGAAGGCGCCGATGTGGTGCTCGCTGGGCACCAGCACACCGCCCTTGGCGTACAGCCGCGAGCTCATGCCGGGCTGGGTGCGCTCACAGGCGTCGAAGTCCTGGCGGTTGACCCGGTCGAACAGCTCCACGGACCGGCTGACGTCCCTGCCGCTCTCCACCACGCCGGGCAGGTACAGCCAGTCGCACTCGACGACCGTGCGGTCGACGGCGACCGGGTACATCCGGTGGAAGATCACATGGTCGGGCACGAGGTTGATGAAGACCTGCGGCTTGACGGTGATCGCGTAGTAGCGCCGGTCCTGGTCCTCGGACACCCCGGGGATGCGGTCCAGGCCTTCGGAGCCGTCGACTGTGAAGCCCTTGACCTCCTCGCCGAACTCCGCGCCGTGCCCGACGTAGTACTGGGCGGCGTACCCGTCGGCGAACTCCGGGAGCACCTCGGTGAGTTCGGGGTGGATCGTGGCGCAGTGGTAGCACTCCATGAAGTTCTCGATGATGAGCTTCCAGTTCGCCTGCACGTCGTAGACGATCCGCTTGCCCACCGCGAGGTCCTCGATGCCGTAGCGCTCGATCGCCGCCACGTCCCCGAGACGCTCGACGACCGCGCCGATCACCTCCTCCTCGAAGGAGGGCGGGTTCTCCGCAAGGCACACCCAGACATAGCCGAGCCATTCCCGCACGGCCACATCGGCCAGGCCGTATTCGGTACGGCCGACGTCGGGCATCTTGGTGAGGTTGGGCGCCGCGACGAGCTTGCCGTTCAGGTCGTAGGTCCAGGCGTGGTACGGGCACTGGAAGGCGCGCTTGACCTCGCCGGACTCCTCGGTGCAGAGCTTGGCTCCGCGGTGCCGGCACACATTGAAGAACGCGCGGATCGAGGAGTCGCGTGCGCGGGTGACGAGGATCGACTCGCGGCCCACGTCGACGGTGCGGAAGGCCCCGGGCTTGGGCAGGTCGGAGGCGCGGGCGACGCAGAACCACATCGCCTCGAAGATGTGCTCCTGTTCCTGGGCGAAGATGCCCGGGTCGGTGTAGGAGGAGCCGGGGAGGGTGGCGATCAGACTGTCCGGCAGGCTGGTCGAGGTCACGGGTGCACTCCTCGGGAGAACGTCGTGGGTCGGTGGGTCACGCGCCGGGAAGAGCGGCTTCGAACGGCGTTGTGAGAAGCGTGATGCGATCACTCTGTTGCTCATGACGCAATGTCGCGTGTGATGTGCAACGCAGCATCGGCGGCCGCGAGAGAGGTGTCAAGAGGTCGCGGCGAGCTGCTTGCGCCAGCGGGTGAACAGGCGCGGCTGGTTCATCCCGAGCGCGGCGACGGGCGTGCCGGCTTGCCGGTACACGGCGAGGAAGCTGCGCTCGTCGGTGCGGCCCGCCTCGACCGTCACGCTGTCGGCGCCGGCGGCGTGCCCGGTGAACTGGATCTTCACGCCGTACTGGTCGGACCAGAAGTACGGCGGCCGGGGCGTCCCCGGTTCGCGCGCGCCGTGTGCGAGCAGGGTGGCCACGGCGGCGTCGGGCCGTTCCAGCGCGCCGGTCCAGTGCTCGACGCGGCGGTGCGTGCCGGTGTGCGGGTCGTACCAGTTGGCGCAGTCGCCGACGGCGACCACCCCGGCGAGGCTGGTGCGCCCGTCGGAGCCGCAGGTGACGCCGTTGTTCAGGGCGACGCCGGAACCCTCCAGCCAGTCCACGTCGGGGCGTGCCCCGACGCCCACGACGACGATGTCCGCGGGGACGGTGCGCCCGTCCTCCAGCAGGACGGCGTCGACGCGCCGCTCGCCGCTCAGCCCCTTGACGCCCACCCCGCACAGCAGCCGTACGCCGTGGTCGGCATGGAGGGCGGAGACGACCGCTCCCATGTCCGCGCCGAGCGGTCCGGCCAGCGGTGTCGGGGCCGCCTCGACCACGGTGACGTCGAGGCCGAGGGCGTACGCCGTGGAGGCGACCTCGGCGCCGATGAAGCCGCCGCCGATCACCACCAGCCGTCCGCCGAAGGCCAGTTCGTCCCGCAGGGCGCGGGCGTCGTCCAGGGTGCGCAGCGTGTGGACGCCGGCGAGGCCGTCCGTGCCGGGCAGGGTGCGGGCGGCGGCGCCGGTCGCGAGGACGACGCCGTCGGCGCGGATCTCCCGGCCGTCGGCGAGCCGTATCGACCGCTCGGTGCGGTCCAGTGCGGTGGCGCGGGTGCCGAGCACCCACTCGGCCTGGAGTTCCTCACCGTCGCGTTCGAGGGCCAGGTCCGCCTCGCCGAGGGTTCCGGCGAGGAACTCCTTGGACAGCGGCGGCCGGTCGTACGGACGGTGGGGCTCGTCGCCGATGACGACCAGCCGGCCGTCGTACCCCCGTTGCCGCAGCGAGCGCGCGGCCGACAGACCGGCCAGCGAGGCGCCCACGACGGCGACGGTCCTCACGCGGGGCCTCCGGCCAGGCGGGCGGCGACGCACGGGGGCAGGTTGGGTGCCTCGGTGGACAGCCGGACGAAGATCATGCCGTTCTCGACGATCACCTCGTGGGTGCGGACCGGGAGCTTGGCCGGCGGGGCGTCCACGGCCCCGGTCCTGAGGTCGAACTTCGAGGCGTGCAGCGGGCATTCGACCTCGCAGCCCTCCAGCCAGCCGTCGGCGAGCGAGGCGTCCTGGTGGGTGCAGGTGTCGTCGATGGCGTAGAGCTCGCCGTCGTCGGTGTGGAACACCGAGACCGGCGGGTCGATGTCGAGCCGGTGGGCCTCGCCTCGCGGCAGATCCGCGAGACGGCACGCGGGAATCATCATGACACCTCGGTGCGTATAGCGAAACGGATTGCGGTTAGCGCAACGTCAGTCTGCGGGCCGCCGAGAAGCGTTGTCAAGGCGTTCACCGGGCGGGTTGCGCGAGGTCCGGCGGCGTTTTCCGGGCACGCTGGAGCGCCTGCGAAAGCGCAGGTGGGAAGCAGGGTCGGCGCACATGCGGGCGCCAGTGAGGAGGTGCGGGCACACGGGTGGGGGCGCCTCGCACGGTGCGGCGACGGCCCTGCCGCCGGTGCCGGGGCAGGGCCGCCATCACGCCGGGGCGGCTTGCTCAGAAGCCGCGGTCGATCCACTCCTGACGATGCGGCGCCTCGGCGCCGACGGTGGTGGTGTCGCCGTGCCCGGTGTGCACGACGGTGTCGTGCGGCAGGGAGAGCAGACGCTCGCTGATGGAGTCGATGATGGTCGGGAAGTCGCTGTACGACCGTCCCGTCGCCCCCGGCCCGCCGGCGAACAGGGTGTCACCGCTGAACAGCGCGGACAGCGCGGGCGCGTACAGACAGACGGCTCCCGGCGCGTGGCCCGGGGTGTGCAGCACGGTCAGCTCCGTGCCCGCCACCGTGAGCCGCTGCCCGTCGGCCAGCTCGCCGTCGGGTTTGCGGTCCGGGTGGGTCTGCCGCCACAGCGGCAGATCGTCCGGGTGCAGCAGGACCGGGGCGCCGGTGCGGTCGGCGAGGGCGGGGGCTGCGCCGATGTGGTCGTTGTGCGCGTGGGTGCACACGATGGCGCGCAGGGCGCGTCCGCCGAGGGCGCGTTCGACGGCGTCGACGTCGTGCGCGGCGTCGATCACCACGGCCTCGTCGTCGTCACCGACGATCCAGACGTTGTTGTCGACGTCCCAGGTGCCGCCGTCCAGGGAGAACGTCCCCGAGGTGACGAGGCGTTCGATGCGTGCCCCGGCGGTCACAGGACCACCACCGAGCGCAGGACGTCGCCGTGGTGCATGCGCTCGAAGGCCTTCTCGACGTCGTCGAGCGCGATCGTCTCGGTGACGAAGGCGTCCAGGTCGAGGCGGCCCTGGAGATAGAGGTCGACGAGCATCGGGAAGTCCCGGGAGGGCAGGCAGTCGCCGTACCAGGACGACTTCAGTGCCCCGCCCCGGCCGAAGACGTCCAGCAGCGGCAGCTCCAGCTTCATCTCCGGGGTGGGGACGCCGACCAGCACCACCGTGCCGGCCAGATCACGGGCGTAGAAGGCCTGCTGGTAGGTCTCCGGGCGGCCGACGGCCTCGATGACGACGTCGGCGCCGAAGCCGCCGGTCAGCTCGCGCACCGCCTCCACCGCGTCGGTCGCCTTGGAGTTGACCGTGTGCGTGGCGCCCAGCTTCTCGGCCGTGGCGAGCTTGCGGTCGTCGATGTCGACGGCGATGACCTTCGCGGCGCCGGCCAGCTTGGACCCGACGATCGCCGCGTCGCCGACACCGCCGCAGCCGATCACGGCGACGGTGTCGCCGCGGCCGACGTTGCCGGTGTTGATCGCCGCGCCGATGCCCGCCATCACGCCGCACCCGAGCAGACCGACGGCGGCCGCGGAGGCGGCCGGGTCGACCTTGGTGCACTGCCCGGCGGCGACCAGGGTCTTCTCCGCGAAGGCGCCGATGCCGAGGGCCGGCGAGAGTTCCGTGCCGTCGGTCAGGGTCATCTTCTGCCGGGCGTTGTGCGTGTTGAAGCAGTACCAGGGCCGGCCGCGCAGACACGCGCGGCACTGGCCGCACACCGCCCGCCAGTTCAGGACGACGAAGTCGCCGGGCGCCACGTCGGTGACGCCCTCCCCCACCGCCTCCACGACACCGGCGGCCTCGTGCCCCAGCAGGAAGGGGAAGTCGTCGCTGATGCCGCCCTCGCGGTAGTGCAGATCGGTGTGGCAGACGCCGCAGGCCTCGATCTTGACCACGGCCTCGCCCGGACCGGGGTCGGGCACGATGATCGTTTCCAGACTGACGGGGGCACCCTTGCTGCGTGCGACGACCGCGCGGACCTGCTGAGCCATGGCCACTCCTCGGCTGACAGAGGATCGAGATGTTGCCTATTGCGATACGCATCTCGTATTTCGCAACACAGCATCGCGGAGAGGGGGTCGGGGGTCAAGGAATCCGACGAAGCGCGTTGCGAGTCGCGGACGCCGACGGACCCTCCGGGTCGCCGTAGGAGGAGAACGGGCCGGCCCCGGTCGGGAACGGACCGCCGAGGGCACCGGATTCGCGTTGCCCGATACGCCCGGCTTCCCGTACGTGACCTGCAACGACACAGGGCACGCGCCTTGCGGAATCACGTCATCCGGCCGTCTACTGTCCTTCACGTCTTCGTTGCTCGCACAACGGGACCTCTGACGCATCCTGTCTCTCCCCCCTTCGCGCCGGGCCACCGGTGACCGGGAGAGCCCCCCTCACCAGAAAGACCGAAGGTCGTGCCCGTTGCCGTCGTTCTCGCCGGTCGCCTGACGCGGCTGGAGCCCCTCGCGACGCACCATGTCGAGGGTCTGGCTCAAGCCGCAGCCGAGGACCGCAGCTCCTATGCGTTCACCCCTGTCCCGCAGGGCCTCGACGGGGCCGCCCATTACGTCGACCGCGCGCTCGCCGAGCAGGGGGCGGGCCGGGCGCTGCCGTTCGCCGTGGTCCGCGCCGACGACGGACGTGTCGTCGGATCGACCCGGTTCGTCGAACTCGACTACTGGCAGGGCCCCCTGGTGTGGCCCGCCGTGCCCGGCCTCCCGCACGGCGACCCGGTCACCGCCGTCCCGGACGCCGCCGAGATCGGCAACACCTGGCTGTCAGCGCGAGCCCAGGGCACCGGGATCAACGCCGAGGCCAAGCTGCTCATGCTGCGCCACGCCTTCGAGACCTGGCGGCTGCGCCGGGTGTGCTTCCGCGCCGATGCCCGCAACCTCCGCTCGCGCGCCGCGATCGAACGCCTCGGCGCCACCTGCGAGGGCGTGCGCCGGGCCCACTCCCGTGGGCTGGACGGGGTCGTGCGCGACACCGCGTTCTACTCGATCCTGGACGAGGAATGGCCCGCCGTCCGCGCCATCATCGAGCTGCGGCTCACTTCGGCGCGCACTGGGCCCGCCCTCGGCGCCCTGCACGGCGGCGGACCCCGGCCGGGCGGCCTCGACGACCGGCTCGTTCCCGCCTGAACCCCGTCCCTGCGGCACCCGGCGGCATGTGGTGGCGCGGCGGCGGAGGTGAGATCATGGCGTGTGCCCCTGCAGGAGTTGCGGCGGACGCGATCCGGGAGGGCGTTGGTCCTCATCCCGATCGGGCTGATCGTCGCGGTGTACCTGGTGGACGTCCTGGCACCGTCGGACGTCCATCTGGGACCGCTGCTGGTGGCGGCGCCGGCGCTCACCGCCGCGTTCGCCGGCCCCCGGCTCACCGCGCTGATCGGGCTGCTGGCCGTCGCCGCCCAGATACTCATCGGAGTGTCGCGGGGCGTCCTCGGCACCGAGAACCTCGTCGCGCAGATCGGCGCCCTGGTCCTCGTCTCCGGCCTCATCGTGCTGTTCTGCCTGGTCCGGGAGAGACGCGAGCGGCAGCTCTCGCACAGCCGCACGGTCGCCCAGGCCGTCCAGGAGGTGCTCTTTCCCGCGCTGCCCCGGCGCAGCGGCCCCCTGGACCTGGCCTGTCTCTATCTCGCCGCGCAGGACGAGGCGACCATGGGCGGGGACCTCTATGCCGCCGTCCGCACCCTGGACAGCACCCGGCTGCTGCTCGCGGACGTGCGCGGCAAGGGCCTGCCGGCGATCACCCATGCCGCGCTGCTGCTCGGGGCCTTCCGGGCTGCGGCGCACCGGCGGCCCAGCCTGCCCCGGCTCGCCACACACCTCGACGGCAGCATGCGCTGGGAGTCCCGCCAGTGGAGTCCGCCGGGGACACCCGACACCGAGGAGGCGTTCGCCACCGCCCTGGTGCTGGACCTCCCCGACACGGAGCCCGTCGTGCACCTCGTGGCGTGCGGGCACCCCTCTCCTCTGTTGCTGAGCGGCGGGCGCGCCGAGCCGCTGCCCGTCCGGCGGATCGCGCCGCCGCTCGGCCTCGGCGGACTGTCCGGCGACGACGCGTACACCGTGGAGTCGTTTCCGTTCCGCCCCGGCGACGTGCTGCTGCTGTGCACCGACGGCGTCCTGGAGGCCCGCGACGAGCGGGGGGTCTTCTTCCCGCTGTCCGACCGGGTCGAGGCCTGGGCCGCCGAACGACCCGACGACCTGCTGCGCCGCCTGCGCGAAGAACTCACGGCGTACGCCCCAGGCCGCCTCGGCGACGACGCGGCGGCCGTGACGATCAGCCGCCGGGCGGAGTGAGACGGCGCCGCAGCCCCGTTCCCGAGACGCCGGATGCGGGGCCGGCACCGCCGGCGGAATCCATTATTTCGTTTTCTGGACCGCCGCCACGGCAGGTCTTCGTTTCCGGCGTTCCGCAGTGCGCCCGGCCCGGGCAGGAGGACGGTGACCAGCAGACCGTCGCGTCAGGAGAGCAGCACCGCCATGCCCGAGCACGAGGACCAGGAACGTACGATCCTCGCCCTGCAGGAGGAGATCCTGCAGCTGAAGCAGGCCGTCGTCTCCCACGCCGTCGTCGACCAGGCCATCGGGGTCGTGATCGCCCGGGGCAGACTGCCGCCCGAGTCGGCCTGGGACGTGTTGAAGGACGTCTCCCAGCACACGAACACCAAACTGCGGGACGTGGCCGAACACCTGGTGCAGTGGCCGCGCTGCGGCTGGCTGCCACCGGAGATCGGCCGGGCTCTGCGCACCGCGCTGGAGCGGCGGACGCACGCCGTCGGGCACGGGCAGCGGGGCTGAGGACCCGCCGGCGTCTTCCGGCTCAGCCGTGCAGGGTGCTCGACGGGCTGGTGCCGTACGCCTCGCGGTAGAGGGCGGCGAACCGGCCGGGGTGGGCGAACCCCCAGCGGGCGGCGATGTCCCCGACGGTCGTCTCCGCGGGGTCGGCGGCCCGCAGTTCCTGGTGGACATGGGCCAGACGCACGCGGCGCAGGTAGCCCAGCGGGGTGGTGTCGAGGTGGCGGCGGAAGGCGTACTGAAGGGCACGGACGGTGACATGCGCGGCGGCGGCGATGTCGGCGACGGTGAGGGGCCGGTGGGCGTGGTCCTCGATGTGGGCGACGGCCCGCCGCAGGGTGGTGGAGTGGGCGTCGGTCCGGTCCTGCGCGGTCGGATCGGTGTGGGCGGTGTTCGGGAAGGCGGCCAGGACGCTCGCCGCGAGCAGCTGGCCGCTGGTCGAGGCGATCAGCGGCTGGGCGGCGACGGCCGGGTCGGCGAGGACGTGGTCGCGCAGATGGACGATCGTGCTCTTGAGGTGGCGGGCGGCGGCCGGCGAGTGCGGCCGGTGACCGGTCAGCCGGACGGGTTCCAGAGCCGGTTTCGGGCCGGTGGCGGCGACCTGGTCCAGCAGGGCGCTGTCCAGCATCGTGATGTTGTAGCGGGCGGTGCAGATGCGTCCGGCGTAGGGCAGGTCCGGGGGTGCGAAGAGCACCATGTCGCCGGGGCCGAAGTCGTCCTGCACGCCCTGGAAGACGTGGTCCTGGATGGTGCCCTCGTGGACCATGCACAGGCAGATCTTGCCGAGCGGGGTCACCGCGTAGCTCATGTCGAAGCCGAGGTCCAGCTCGTCGACGCTGACCGAGGGCATGGCGTCGCGGCGGATGTGCGCCCTGCTGTGCTGCGGGGTGTTGCTGCCTATGGTCATGCGGGCGTAGGCCCGGCACAGGAAGTCCTCGGTCTCGGCCAGGTCCTGGCTGTCGAACACCAGCGAGTCCATCGCGTCACCGCCCCGGCAAGATGAGAAGCCCTGTACGGCCCGGTCGCGGGAACGCGCAGGTCGGCGACCGGGTATGTCCTTCGACGCTACCCCGTCGCCGCGCGGCGATGCGTCAGGGGGTGCCCCGCGTTGCGTTTTCCGGACAGCCGCGCACCGGCGTTTCGTCCGGTGGGCTTTGCCTGCGGCCCGCGCAGGGAACATATACGCGGCAGCGTTGCTGCTCCGGGACCGCGTTGCGTCATGGGCAACCGGGGTGGGAGACAACAGAAGGAGCCACCGTGAACAACGAGGTGCGCATCCAGGTGACGGAAGAGCCCGGCCATGTGCCGCTGATCACCATGACCGGCCCGCTGGACCTGTACAGCGGCCCCCATCTGTACCGCCGGGCCACGCGCGTGCTGGAACGGCACGCGTCGCTCGTCGTGGACCTGGCCGGCGTCACCGCGTGCGACTCCTCCGGCCTGAACACGGTCCTGCGGCTGTGCCGCCGCGCCGGCGAGGCCCGCGGCCGCCTGGTCGTGGTCTCCCCGCCGGCGCTGCTGGACCGGCTCGCACCGCTCACCCTGCGGGAGAGCGCGCTGGTGGTGTACGGCAGTGCCGAGGAGGCACGCACGACGGATCTCGCCGCCTGATCACCCGGCCGCGGCGGTCCCGGCCCGGGCCTCAGCCGGCGCGGCCCGCCTTGAGTGCGGCGGCGGTCTCCGCGACCCGGCGGGCCTGGTGACGGGCCGCTTGCAGCACCACCTCACCGGGCGGGCCGTCGCCGGCCACGTGGGACGTCCCGTACGGGTTGCCCGACCGGAACTGGACGGGGTCGGTGTAGTCGGGGGGCACGATGACACCGCCCCAGTGGTAGAAGGTGTTCGCCAGCGCGAGCAGGGTGGATTCCTGTCCGCCGTGGGCGGTGTTGGAGGCGGTGAAGGCCGAGTAGACCTTGTCGGCGAGCTTGCCCTGGAACCAGAGCGGTCCGGTGGTGTCGATGAACGCCCTGAGCTGGCCGGCCGGGTTGCCGAAGCGGGTCGGGGTGCCGAAGAGCACCGCGTCGGCCCACTCCAGGTCGTCGTGGGTCGCCTCGGGGACGTCGGCGGTGTCCTCGAGGTGTCGGGACCACTCCGCCCTGGCGCCTACCGCTTCCGGAGGTGCCGTTTCGGCGACCTTGCGCAGGCGCACCTCGGCACCGGCCTTCTCGGCGCCCTCGGCGGCGGCTTGCGCGAGGGCGTGCACGGTGCCGGTGGAGCTGTAGTAGATGATCGCGACGTTCACGGATCGCATGATCGGTCTTCCTCCCTGTCGGGTTCCGATCGTTACGACGGAACAGCCCCGCGGGATGTGAGGCGGCAGGCCCGCCTCACACTTCGGGGCTCCGCTTCGTCGTAGGGGGTGAGACGGAGTTCCGAGAGAGCCGGGGAGATCATGACCAACCACCCGTCCGCGCCGGGAGAGGGCGGCCGGCCCGACGCGGGCCTGAGCGCGATCATGAGCGAGCGGCGCCGGCTGACCAATCTCGCCTACCGGCTGCTGGGCTCGCTCACCGAGGCGGAGGACGTCGTCCAGGAGACCTACGCCCGCTGGTGCGCGCTGTCTCCCGGGCAACGGGAGGCCGTCGACTCCCCCGGCGCCTGGCTGACGACCGTCGCCGGCCGGATCTGTCTGGATCTGCTCGGCTCGGCGCGGGTGCGGCGCGAGCGCTATGTGGGCGAGTGGATTCCGGAGCCGCTGCCCGACCGCACGGAGTGGATCGGCGGGCGGTCGGGCCCCGACATGGGTGACCCGGCCGACCGGGTCACCCTCGACGAGTCGGTCACGATGGCCTTCCTCGTCGTGCTCGAGGCGATGACGCCGGCCGAGCGGGTCGCGTTCGTCCTGCACGATGTCTTCCGCTATCCGTTCGGTGACATCGCCGAGATCGTCGGCCGCAGTCCGGCGGCCTGCCGTCAGCTGGCCTCCTCCGCGCGCCGCCGCCTGCGCGCGTCACCGCCCGGCGAGCGTCCGGCGGACCGGCGAAGCGGCCTGGTCAGAGCGTTCCGGCGGGCCTGGGAGGCGCGGGACATCGACGCCCTCGTCGAACTGCTGGCCCCCGACGTCACGGCGACCGGCGACGGCGGCGGACTCGTCACGGCCGCGCTCCGCCCGGTCGAGGGCGCCGAGCAGGTCGCCCGCTTCTTCACCGAACGGCCCCCCGCCGAGGTGACGCTCGTGGAGCGCACGGTCAACGGCCACCCGGGGCTGATCGCTCAACGGGACGGCGTCACGGTGTCCGTGATGGCCTTCGAGATGTCCGACGACCGCATCCACCACATCTGGGCGGTACTGAACCCGGAAAAACTCCGCGCGTGGACGACGGGGTGACGGCGGCGGGAGTGAACGTGATGCCTCGCATGACCCAAGCGAGGGGGCGACGTCTTGGCGCTGCGGGCGCTGCGCGCCCGCCCACGCCGAGCGCGTCGGGCAGGCGCCGCCCGGCGTCCGGGCGGCGCCGTACGGCAGGGCTTCGTCACCGACGTCTTCCCCTGGCTGGACGGCACCCGGCCCCGCTGCGCCGGCCGCCCAGGAGGGCGGGGACGCCGCCCACGCCCAAGCCGTGCTCCTGAGTCACGTGACCTGCGGGATCGCCCCCGCGCCGTCCCTGTCCGGACCGTCCGCAACACCTGGGCAGCGCCTGGCCCGAGGTAAGGGACGGGGTCCTGGACACGTTCCTCACGGCCGCGGCCGGGCAGGTGCACCCGCGGCCGGCAACGGGCGCCCGCCGGGGCTCAGTACTTCTTCGCGCCGGCCACGATCGCCTCGCGGATGCGGTGATAGGTGCCGCAGCGGCAGACGTTGCGGATCTCGTCGAGGTCGGCCTCGGTGATCTCGCGGCCCTCCTCGCGGGCCTTGCGCACCTTGGCGACGGCGGTCATGATCTGGCCGGGCTGGCAGTAGCCGCACTGCGCGACGTCGTACTCCAGCCAGGCCTCCTGCATCGGGTGCAGATCACGGCCGACGGTGGCGGGCAGGCCCTCGATGGTGGTGATCTCGTCGTCCGGGCCGATGTTCTCGACCGGCACCGAACACGGGTTGAACGCCTTGCCGTTGAGGTGGCTGGTGCAGGCCTGGCAGACGCCGAGCCCGCAGCCGTACTTGGGGCCGGTGACGCCGAGGACGTCTCTGAGCACCCACAGCAGCCGGACGTCGTCCTCGATGTCGACGGTCACCCGTTCGCCGTTGAGGATGAAGGTGTGTTCGGGCACGGGGTTCTCCTAGAAGGCGCGGTCGAGGCCGTCGGTGGGGGACGCGGGGATCGGCGGGGTGGTGGGCAGCGGCTCGAAGCCGAGCGGTCCGGTGTGGTTGACCGGGAAGGTCGTCGGCATGGTGCCGGTGGCGCGGCCGTAGGCGCAGGCCACCGCGGCGGCGGCGCCGGCCACGGCCAGCTCGCCGGCACCGCCGGGCTCACCCGTGGTGGGCGGCATGACGACGATCTCCAGCTCGGGCGGGGTGTTCCACTGCCGGGTGTAGAAATAGTTGTCCCAACTGCCCTCCAGGAAGTGCCCGTCCTGAAGGTGCAGTCCTGAACTCAGGGTGATCGCGATGCCGTCCATGATGCCGCCCATCATCTGCGCCTGCAGTCCACGCGGGTTGACGGCCAGGCCCACGTCGACGGCGCAGACCACCTTGGTGACGCGCGGTCCGGTGTAACCGTCGCGGACCGTGCGGCCGGTAGTCTCGGGCCGGCAGTCGATCTCGGCGAGGACGGCGACACAGGCGTGGTACTCGGGGTGGAGCGCGATGCCCTGCGCCGTGCCGGCGGGCATGCTCCGGCCCCACTGCCCCACCTCGGCCACCTTGTCCAGCACGGCCCGCGCCCGGTCGTCCTTGAGGAACTCGCGACGGAACCGGTAGGGATCCTTGCCCAGCCTCTTCGCCAGCTCGTCCACGACCAGCTCCTGCGCGCAGCGCACGTTGGGCGAGTAGATGTTGCGCATGGAGCCGGTGTGGAAACCCTTGTCCGTCTCGCTGAGCAGCTGGGTGACGACCCCGAAGTGGTACGGCGTCTGCTGGGTGAGCGCGAAGATCGTCTCGGAGAAGGTGAGGTCGCCGACCGGCAGCCGGGCGGCCTCGGCGGTGATGATCTCGCCGACGCCGTGGCCGAATTCGGTGGCGACGGAGGTGTGCCGCTGGTCGTAGGTGAGCACCTGACCTAGCGCATAGGTGGCACGTACCCGGGAGGTGGCCATGGGGTGGGCGCGGCCGTGGCGGAAGTCGTCGGTGCGGTGCCACATCAGCTTGACCGGCTTGCCCATGGCCCGGGAGATCTCGGCGGCCTCGGCGGCGGCGTCGTGGAAGAGTTTGCGGCCGAACGACCCCCCGCCCTCGGTGACATGGACCTTCACCGCGGACACGGGCAGCCCGAGCTGCGCCGCGATCTGTTCCTGCGCGACGATCGGGGACTTCAGGCTCCCCCAGATCTCCGCCGCGTCCGCCCGTACGTCGGCGATGGCGCAGTTGGTCTCCAGGGCGCTGTTGCTCGCGAAGTGGAAGGTGAACCGCGCGTCGACCGACTTGGTCAGCAAGTCCAGGGCAGGCAGCGGGAGTTCCGCCCTGCGCAGCTCGTCGCGGACCGTGTCGTCGCTTCCGCCCTCGACCGGTCCCGGGGCCCAGGAGACCTTCAGCGCGCGCACGGCGTCGATGCACTGCCCGAACGTGCGCCCGCGGACGGCGACCCCGGTGGAGACGGTGGCGACGTCGGTGATGCCGGGCATCGACCGCACCTCGGCCAGGTTGTCCACCGCGCGGACCGTACCGTTGACGGTCGGCGGCCGGCACACCATCGTCGGCAGGGCGCCGGGGACGTGCAGGTCCATGGCGAACCGCTTGCGCCCGGTGACCGCCTCCAGCGCGTCGATGCGCCGCTGCGCGGTGCCGATGACCCGGAACTCGGCGGCCTCCTTCAGCGTGACCGGCACCTGAGCCGTCGTCACCGCCGCGGCCTTCTGCGCCAGGTCGCCGTAGGTCAGGCTGCGCCCGGACGCCGTCGAGGTGACGACGCCGGCCTTGGCGGTCAGGGTGTCCACGGCCTCGCCCAGTTCCAGGGCAGCCGACCGCAGCAGTCGGCCCCGGGCGACGGCGGCCGCCACCCGGATCGGGGTGAAGGTGGAGATCGTGGTGTTGGAGCCGCCGGTGAGCTGGTTGAACAGCAGCTCCGGCCGGGCGTCGGCGAGCGTGACCCGGATCCGCTCCAGTGGCAGGTCCAGCTCCTCGGCGATCAGCATGGCGCTGGACGTCGTGATGCCCTGCCCGACCTCCGCGCGGGGCAGCGCGAAGGAGGCCGTGCCGTCGGCGTCGACGCGGATCGTGATCAGGTTCGCCGTGGGCAGGGCGGCGTGGGTGAGCATGTCGTTGAGGTCGTAGATCTCCGCGGGCCCCGGCACGGAGGGGACGACGGCCGCCGCCTCGTCGGGGGCGAGCACGGCGTCGCCGAGCTCGGCGGCGACGGTCAGGGTCGAGGCGGCCAGCACATAGCCGAGAAATCTCCGGCGTTCGATCCCCGCGCGCGCAGGACGCTCCTCCGGGTCCGTCACCTGTCCTCCCACGGGTTTCTCCTTCACTCCGCCACGACTTGTGCACACGCACCGTGCGCGCGACGACGATGCGGCTCACTGCCGGTGATTCCACCGCTCACCACCGGTTTCGGCCATGGGCGGGCGGCGGGAAAAGACGGCCCGCGTTTGTGCCGGCGCACAAACACGCCCGGCTACACTGCGCCCGTGACGCCACAGCTGAGGGCAGGCGAGCGGGTCGTCGAACTCGTGGGCCGCCTGCTGACCGAGGTCGACCGGCTCGCGGAGGACCTCACCGACCAGATCCTCGGCGGTGAACACGCCTACGCCGAGAGCACGCTGCTGGGCCGCGCACAGCTGCTCGCCGTCGTACGCGACAACCTGTCCACCATGTTCACCGCCCTGCAAGGGCGGCCCACGACACTGGACGCGCCCCGCGCCGCGGGCCGGCTGAAGGCCGAACAGGGCATCCCGCTGGCCGCGCTGCTGCACGCCTACCGGCTGGCCGGCCGTTTCATCTGGGACCGGCTGCTCGCCGTCGCAGTGGACGAGGAGAGCACCGTCCAGCTGCTGCACCTGGCCTCGGACATGTGGGCGGCCATCGACGACTACTCCGGCGCGGCCGCGGACGCCTACCGGGCCGCCGTCGAGGAGCGCTCGCGGCGCGACGCCGCGGCCCGGAGCATGATGCTCACCACCCTGCTCGAGGGCCGGGCCGGTACGCATGCGAGCGCGTGGGAGATCGCCCGCGTCCTGGACCTCGACCGGCAGGGCCCGTTCGCAGTGGTCTGCGCGGAGGTCCACGACCGGGTCGAGCCGCTGCCCAGCGTCCGCGGCCGCCTGGGCGCCGCCGGGATCGGCTCCGAGTGGCTGCAGCAGATAGGGGCCTGGGTGGGCCTGCTGTCCCTCCCCCACGAACAGGCCCTCGCGGCGGCCGTCGACCAGCTGACCGCGATCGCCCTGTCCCGGGTCGGCCTCAGCCGCGCCTTCACCTCCCCCGTCAACGCCCCGGCGGCCTGGCGGCAGGCCCAACTGGCCGTGCAGTGCCTGCCCTACGGCACCCACGGCACCCATCTGTACGGCAGCGCGCCCGTGTCACTGCTGGCCGCCGCCTCCCCCGACACCGCCCAGGAGGTCGCCGGGGCCGTGCTGGGGCCCGTCCTCGCCCTGCCCCCGCAGGAGCGGGCCACGCTGCTGGCGACCCTGCATGCCTGGTTCACCGCCGGCGGATCGACGACGGCGGCGGCCGACCGCCTGCACTGCCACCGCAACACGGTCCTGTACCGCCTGGGCCGCATCGCCGACCTGACCGGCCGCCGCACCACCGACGCCGAGTCCTCCGCCGAGCTGTACATCGCCCTCGCCGCCGTGCGGCTGAGCGGGCAACCGGGGTCGCTCGGCGTACTGCCCCCGTAGGCCTCGGCGTGCCATACGGGGGAGGAATCGCGGCCGGCGGGCAGGGCGGCGGACGAGGTGGTTATGCATCACTCGTCCACGCCCCCCGTCGGAGGTCGCAGTGAACCGCAGTAAGGCCCTGGCCTTCCTGGTCGCCGCCGTGTGCGTCGCCGTGCCGGGCACCGCCGGGTGCGAGCGGCCGGCGGGGCGCCCGTCCGCGCACGCCGCTTCGCCGGCCGGCGGGGGCCCGGCCCATCCCGCTCCCCCGCGTGCCGTCTTCCGCCCACTGCCGGGTGTCGGGCCGGCGATGCGAGCCCGTATCCCGGCGGCCGCGCGGCAGGCGCTGGTGGTCACCGGCGCGACCGCCGACACGAACGAGGCCCGGGTGGTGCTCTACGAGCAGACGCCCGGCTTGGGCTGGCACGCCGTTGCCGGTCCCTGGCCCGCCCGCAACGGGCTGCGCGGCTGGAGCGACGACCACGACCTGAACGACCTGCGCACGCCGATCGGTGTCTTCCGGCTCAGCAACGCCGGCGGCCTGCTGCCCGACCCGGGGGCCCGGCTGCCGTACGACCAGGACGAGGGCTTCACCGCCTCCGGCACCGGTCATCTCGGGGAGCCGCTGGACGGCGCCTTCGACTATGTGATCGCCATCGACTACAACCGGGTCCCGGGCAGCAGCCCGCTGGACGAGACGCGGCCCCTGGGCGAGGACAAGGGCGGCGGGGTGTGGCTGCACGTGGACCACGGCGGCCCCACCAACGCGTGCATCGCGATGGACAAGGCCTACATGCTCGCCCTGCTGCGCGTCCTGGACGCGGCGAAGCAGCCGGTGGTGGTGATGGGGCCGCAGGCCGCGCTGATGAGGTGAAGGCGCCCCTAGAGTTTGCTGCCGAAGTCCTGGGTCCACCACGGGCCGCCGTCGCCCTGGTGGATTCCGACGCCCAGGTTCCGGAAGGAGCAGTTGAGGATGTTGGCCCGGTGGCCGGGGCTGTTCATCCACGACGTCATCACCGCGTCGGGCGTCTGCTGCCCCTTGGCTATGTTCTCCCCGTACGTCGACCAGCGGTATCCGGCGGCCGTGATCCGCTGACCGGGGTCGGTGCCGTCGGGCGAGTTGTGCTCGAAGTAGTTCCGGGCGGCCATGTCGTCGGAGTGGGCCTGTGCGGCGTTCGCCAGCCCGCTGTCCTGGGTGACGGGGGCGCAGCCCGCCGCCTGCCGTTCCTTGTTGACCAGGGCGATCACTTGCGAGGCCGGGTCGGAGCCGGCCGGCTGGGCGGCCGCGCCGCGTGCCGGGGCCGGTTTCGACGGGGTCGGCCGCGGCGCGCGGCGCGTGGGCGCCGCCTTGCCGGAACCGCCAGTGGCGCTCGCGCTCGGCGAAGCCGAAGCCGACGCGGACGGGGACGGGGACGGGGTCGGGGTCGCCCTGGGGCTCGCGGAGAGGGACGGCAAGGTGTGCGCGCCGGGGGCGGCCGTGGCCTGCTCCGGCACGATCGCCGGCTCCACGCTCCGGGCCGACGCGGCCCCCTCCCGCGTACCGCCGCCGGGCAGGATGGTGAGGTAGACCAGGCCGCCGCCGGCCAGGCAGACCGCCACGACCGCGCCGCCGACCGCCCGTCGGCGCAGCCGCCGCCTGCGACGCGCCGCACCACGGGAGCCGGGCCTCGTCCCGCCCTGCCTGCCCGGACGCACGGACACCGTGTCGGCCGTCGCGGCCAGGGCCACGGTGTCCCCGGCGGCGCGGACCCGGTCCAGGAGCACGGGGGCGACCGGGACGAGCGCCAGACCCGCCAGCAGGCCCTCCGCGGGCATCAGACCGCTCCACAGGCCCGAGCAGCGCGCACAGCCGCGGGCGTGCCGGGCGATGCGCTTGCGCCACAGCGCCGAGGGCAGGCCGTCCCAGCCGGTCAGGTCGGTGTGCAGCTGCGGGCAGCGCGGCCGCGCGTCCAGCGCCCGCACCACCACCCGTGCCGCCTCCAGCTGGGCCTTCATCCGCTGCACCCGCACCGCCGCGTGCTGCGGGGACAGTTCCAGCGCCGCGGCGACCTCGGCCCGGGTCAGTTCACCGGCGGTCTCCAGCCACCACAGCGACAGCAGCCCCCGGTCGCCGGGCTCCAGCCAGCGGGTGGCGCGCGCGGTCTCCTGCCGCTGGCCGGACAGCTGCAACCGCACGATCGTCAGGTCGACGAAGTCGGCACCGGGGTCGGCGACGTCCCACGCGTCCTCCACCGGCCCCTGGGCGGGCTGCCGCGTGTGCCAGTGGGCGCGCACCTGGTTCATCGCGATGGCGACCAGCCAGGAGCGGAAGCGCGCGGGGTCGCGCAGGTCGTCCAGGGCGTCGAGCGCCCGGAGCATGGTGTCCTGGACGACGTCGTCCACGTCCACCGAACCGTTCAGCGC
The DNA here is from genome assembly GCF_040656475.1 of Streptomyces sp. NPDC049915. Classification (NCBI taxonomy): domain Bacteria; kingdom Bacillati; phylum Actinomycetota; class Actinomycetes; order Kitasatosporales; family Streptomycetaceae; genus Streptomyces; species Streptomyces sp. NPDC049915. Next base: position 50,687 of record NZ_JBFAMH010000003.1, on the reverse strand, counting down.
ACGGCCCACGATGTTGTAGACCAGCGGCAGGAACGCGCCGACCAGCGCGTCCTGGGCCGCCTGGTCGCCGTCCCGGGCGGCGGTCACCAGTGCCGCGGGATCGATCGTGTGCCGTGTGTTCATGCCCAGCTCCCCTGTCGTCGACGTCGAACGTCGTGGTCCGTCACATGGGAGATCCCGGAGGGAGCGCCGGATAACGGTTTTCGCCCAGACGTGCGAAGAGAGGTCACCGCATCGGACGCCCCGCGTGCAAGGAAGCAGGTCACATCGGGCTGCGCCGGTGGACGGCGGGCCCGAACGGCGCGTCCGTTCGAGTGGAGGCCGCCGCCGCGGCGATGCGGGACGGCAGGGACCGGCGTTGTGCAGGTCCGTCACCTCCTCTGCCCCTCACCAGGAAGGAACCCGTCCATGCGACGTACCGCACTGCTCGCCGTCTGCGCCCTGATCTCCGCCGCGGCCACCGGCTTCTTCACCACCGCGGCCATCCACAGCCGATGATCGGGAAGTCGGCGTCCCGGGTTGCGGGCACCGGTGTGTGCCCGTACTCCGGTGGGGGAACCTGATTCGTCTCCGACACGGCCCCCGGTGAGAGGAGCCCTTGTGACAGCGCAGGTGTCAGCGGCGAGCGACCGGAACCCGGACGCCGGGTACCGGCCGGACCCGCACCGCTGGCGGGCCCTGTGGGTCACTCTGGTGGCCGGATTCATGAGTCTGCTCGACGTGACGATCGTGGCGGTCGCCCTGCCCACGATCCAGCACGACCTGCGCGCCTCCCCGGCGCAGGTGCAGTGGGTGGTGTCCGGGTACGCCCTCACCTTCGCCCTCGCCCTCGTCACCGCCGGCCGCCTCGGCGACGCCCTGGACCGGCGCCGGATCTTCCTGCTGGCCCTGAGCGGCTTCGTCGTCTTCAGCGCGGCTTGCGGGGCGGCCCCCGACATCACGCTGCTGGTGGTGGCCCGCCTCGCCCAGGGCCTGGCGGCCGGCTTCATGGCGCCGCAGAACTCCGCTCTGATCCAGCAGATGTTCCGCGGTGCCGAACGCGGACGCGCCTTCGGCTTCTTCGGCGCGACCGTCGGTGTCTCGGCCGCCGCCGGCCCGATCACGGGCGGCGCCATCCTGGCCCTGGCGTCCGGCGCGCAGGGCTGGCGGTGGATCTTCTACGTCAACGTGCCCATCGGCATCCTCGCCGTGCTGCTCGGCCGCCGTCTGCTGCCGCGCACCCGCCGCTCGGGCCGGGGGCGGGTGGACTGGCCGGGAGTGGCGCTCCTCGGGCTCGGTGTGCTGGCGCTGATGTATCCGCTGGTGCAGGCGGACTCCGGCGGGATCGGCCGGGTGTGGTGGCTGTTCCCGGCCGGTGCCGCGGTCCTCGCCGTCTTCACCTGGTGGCAGCACCGGCTCGTCGCGCGAGGCGCCCAGCCGCTGCTCGATCCGCGGCTGTTCACGACCGTGCGCGGGTACGCCGCGGGCGCCGCCGTGGGCACGCTCTACTTCGTCGGCTTCAGCGGCGTCTTTCTGGTCTTCGCCCTCTTCTACCAGCGCGGACTCGGCTTCTCGCCGCTGCACTCGGGGCTGGCCGTGACGCCCTTCGCGTTCGGCTCGGCGTGCGCAGCGGTGGGCTCCGGCCGGCTGGTGGACCGGTTCGGGCGGCTGCTCACCGTGTGCGGCCTCGCCGGTGTGATCGTCGGCCTGGGCGGCACGGCGCTGCTGCTGCTCCTCGCTCCCCTGGACGTCGCTCCCTGGCTCGCCGCCCCGCTGCTGCTCGTCGGTGGCGTCGGCAGTGGTCTGGTCGTCTCCCCCAACATCACCCTGACGCTGCGGGACGTGCCGGTGCGGATGGCCGGTGCGGCGGGCGGAGCCCTTCAGACGGGACAGCGGCTCGGCGCGGCCGTGGGCACCGCCGCCCTGCCGGGCCTGTTCTACCTGGTGCTGGGCAAGAGCGACGACTACCGCCGGGCCGTGGTCACCGCGCTGGTCGCGGCCCTCACGGGCATGCTCGCGTCGCTGGCGCTGGCGACGGTCGACTGGCGGCGCGACCGGTGCACACGCGGGGCGCACGGGAAGTGCCCGGACGAGGTCGCCCACGACCCGGTGCACGCCCGGCACCCCTGACCGGTCCACCGCCCCCCGATGACGAGGCCCCCGGCCGGCGATGCTGCCGGCCGGGGGCCCTGTTCGCAGGGGTGGACCGCGTCAGCCGTCGGACTCCGCCGACGGGATGAAGGCGCCGGGCACGTCCTGCGGGGCGTAGATCTTGCTCTCGCCCGGGTAGGGCTTCTTCCACTCGTGCGTCTGGTACCACGTGAAGTGGTTCATCTGCGCGGGGTTGGCGAAGTCCGGCACGGCGTGCGGGCCGGTCAGGCGCTGCTTCGCCTTCCACGTGTCCCACTGCGCCGCGAGCTGCCGCTTGTCCGCCGGGACCTTCGCCGACGGCACGGCCGCCGCCTGCGGGTTCTGCGGTGCCGGGGTGTCCGTGCCGCAGGTCGGCGGGGTCTTCAGACCGTCGGTCAGCGACGCCCGGTTGGGCAGCGCCTTGAACGGCGTGAGGTCCGCGCGCGGGGTGAAGGCGCCGCGCATCGGGGTGGCCGCGCTGTCCTTCTGGTTCATCGGGTGGATCCCGAGGATCTGCTCGATGGTGCGGATCATCGTGATCTGGGTGTAGTAGTGGCTGTCGACCACACCGTGCCGGGCCCAGGGGCTGATGATCTGGATCGGGGCGCGGTGGCCGTCGACGTGGTCGAGACCGGCCTGGGAGTCGTCCTCGACGACGAAGATCGCCGAGTCCTTCCAGTACTTGCTGTGGGAGATCTTGTCGACCATCCTGCCGACCGCGAGGTCGTTGTCGGCCACCTGCGCGGTCGCGCTCGCCGGGCCGCCGGTGTGGTCGTTGGAGAACCAGAACATGTTCAGGTTCGCCGGGCCGTTCTTCTCGAAGTCCTGCTTCCAGATCTCGTACTTGTAGACGTCGGGGACGTCGAGGTCGAACATCGGGAAGCCGGGCGCCGAGACGGCGTTCAGCGACGGGATCGCGGAGCCGGTCTGGATGGGGTACGCGGTGGGCTTGCCGGTGGCGGCCATGTCCTTGGCGTCGCAGTACAGGTTCTGCCAGGTCGCGCCGGCCGGCTTGCTCTCGACCGACTGGAACTCGCCGAAGTCGCGCACGGACTTGCCGGCCGCCTGCGCACCCGTCCAGAGGAATCCGGACTTCTGGTGGCCGAGGGCGTCGTTCTCGGTGTCGTAGCTGCGCTGGTACTCACCGGCCGAGGACTCGGTGTACTCCGGATCGTCGGCCTGCATCAGCCAGTTGTGGCCCTCGGCGGAGTTCGTGCCGATGTCGTAGGTGTTGTCGTACAGGCCGAACTGGCGGGCCAGGGCGTGCTGGTTCGGCGTCACGTTCTCGCCGAACTGGGTCACCGACGCGTCGCCGTTGCCCTGCGGCATGTCGCCGAACACCTGGTCGTAGGTCCGGTTCTCCTTGACGATGAGGAAGACGTGCTTGATCGCCGAGGGGTCGCCGAGCCGCGTGGGCACCGGTACCGGCCGGGAACTGCTGCGGGGCCGGCTGAAGGCGACCCTGCCGCCGCTCCAGCCGTTCTGCCGGAACACCTTGGCCGTCTGCGCGCGGGTGACGCTGTCGTCGGGCAGCGTGAACCGCTGCACGCTCGATGTGGTGTCGTGGGTGGCGTGCCCGGCCTTGGTGGTGGGGCGGCGGGCGTCGATGCCGCGGGTGTTGGAGACGTACACCTGGTCGCCCACGGTGGCGATCTCGGAGGGGAAGTAGTCCGTCGGGAGCAGACCGACGTAACTCACCGGCTCCTGCGCGGTGGTGTACCGGTACACGGCGACCGCGTTGGCGCGGCCGAGCGTCACCAGCAGGTGGCCGTCGTCGGTGAGGGTGACCGCGTCGGGCTCGTAGCCCACGGACGCCTCGGGCCACGGCTGGGTGGCGATGGTCTGGACGACCTTGTCACGGGCGGTGTCGATGACCGACACGTCGTTGGTGGCCGTGTTGGTGACGAACAGCGCGCCCTTCTTGGCGTACAGGGCGGTCGGGTGCAGGCCGACGTCGATGCTGCCGGGGGCGGCGGCCGGGTGGGCCAGGTCGATGACGCTGACCGTGCCCGTGGTGGTGGCGCCGGTCTTCGGGTCGGCGGGCACCTGGGTGCCGTAGGAGTTCATGGTCGTCTCGCCGGGCTTCGCCGGGCGTCCGCCCTCGTTGCCGACGTAGAGCTTGTCGCCGACCCGGACCATGTCGCGCGGCGCGTTGCCCACGGCCCAGCTCTGCCGGATCGTACCGGTCGCCGCGTCGAGGGCGACCACCCGGTTCTGGCCGTTGACCGCGGCGTACACGGTGGAGCCGTCGGCCGAGAAGACCGGCTCCCCGACGAGCGCGTGCTGGGCGCCGTCCGCCGGGATGGGGACGGACGTCGGGGCCGCGACGGTGCCGTCGGGGTTCACCGTGAAGCGGGTGTAGCCGTCGGTCTGGCCCAGCCACAGCTGCTTGCCGTCGGGTGAGTAGGTGGGGCCTTCCTGGCCCACGCTGTTGCTCTTCAGGCGCGGGTTCGAGGCGGCGGCGGTACCGACGACCTGCTGGACCTTGTAGGTCTTCAGGTCGACGAGGGCCAGCGCGCTGCCGCCGTCGGTGACGGCGGCGGCGAGGTGGGTGCCGTCCGGGCTGAGGGCCGACGACATGATCTTGCCGTCGTTGATGACGAGACGTTCGCCGTAGGGGGCGATGTACTGGTCGCTGGAGATGACCTGGCCCTGATCGGTGTTCTGGCCGACCTGGTCGGTGCCGAACTGGTGGGTCTGGGCGTAGGCGACGCCCGCGGCCACGACGGCGAGAGCGGTGGTGCCTGCAGTGACCAGGGGTATGCGGCGGCCAAGGCGTCTGGCGAGAAGGCCGGGGGCGTCCTTCTCGACACGCCGACGACGGCGTGTTACCTGCATGGAGTCATCCCTTCGAGGTGGCGGGGAGAAGCTCGACGTTGCCGTCGAACTGCCAGAGGGGGTTCGGCGCGTCACCGGTCTCGGTGCGCACCAGGAAGTAGCCGTTGACTTCCTTCGGTCCGTCGCCGTCGGCCATGAAGCGGCCGTCCGCGGTGACGTCCAGTTGGTAGACGGCCGTGCCTGCGGCCTGGATGCCGGGCAGGTGCCAGGTGACGACGCAGCGCCAGTCGTTGCCGGGCCCCTCGGCGGCGTCCTTGAGGCTGCCCTTGGTGCAGGCCGCGGTGGCCTTCAGCGCGGCCTCGGTGACGTCGGGCCGGTTGAGCTGCTCGGTCTGCATCCGGTACAGATGCGCGAACTCCGTGGCCAGGGACCGCTGCAGCTTGTCCTGGTCTATGCCGGAGCCGGTGGCGCCGGTCGTCGCGGCGACGACGGCCGCGCCCGCGGCGACCAGCAGGGCGAGCGGCAGGACACCGGCGGTGACCGCGCGGCGGGCCGATCCGTCGTAGGCCGGGTTGGTGAAGTCCCGCCGTACGAACAGGACATGGGCCAGCACCGTCGCGGTCACCGCCCACACCAGGCTGACGGCGACGCCGATGAGCAGCGGGGCCGGCTGGGTGGGGCTGGTGAACAGGCCGCTGAACGAGATGAAGGCGTATCCGGGCAGGGCGAGGCGTACCGCCACGGGCAGCGGGAGCATCTGGGCGAGCTGCATCGCCAGGGCGACCAGTGCGGGCAGCAGGAGGCCCATCGGGGAGCGGCCCAGCAGGACGGAGCCGAGCAGGCCGATCGCCGCGAGGGCCAGGGTCGGTGCGAGGGCGCAGGCCCAGGCGAGCAGGACCTTGACGGCGGCGTCGCCCGGGGTCAGCAGATGGCCGTCGAGGCCGACCAGCGGCTGGTTGCCGACCGCCAGCAGTCCGCCGAGGATGCTGGAGGCGACCAGCCCGGCCACCGTCAGCAGGATGACGCTGAGACCGGCCAGTGCCTTGGCGGCGAAGATCCGCCGGGGGGAGCGCACGGCCACGAGCAGATGGCGCCAGGTGCCGAGCCGGTCCTCGGCGGCGAACACGTCACCGGCGACGACGGAGGTCAGCAGCGGCAGTGCCCAGGTGCCCGCGAAGCCGAGCAGGACCAGGGGCCCGGCCCAGCCGGTGGCGTGCATCCATCGGCCGAAGAGGGTGTCGACGGGGAGGGTGCTCTGCCGGCTCACCGCGGCGACGAAGAGCCCCGGCGCCAGCCAGCAGGCGAGGACGAGCAGGCGGATCCGCCACTGCGAGAGGAGTTTGACCAGTTCGAAGCGGTAGGCGCGCGGCACGGACGCACGGGCGGTGATGGCAACGCTGTCACGGGCGATGGTCGCGGTCATCGTCCGGCCTCCTGCTGCTGCTCGGTCAGGGCGAGGAAGGCGGCTTCCAGCGGCGAGACCACGGGGGCGAGTTCGCGTACCGCGACGCCGGCGTGCACGAGGGCCGAGACCAGCGCGTCCAGGGCGGGCACGGCGGCGCGCACGACGATCGCCTCCCCGTCGGGCCGGACCACGGCGTCGTCGGCGACGTGGACCCCGGCGGTCGCGGCGGCCAGCCGGCGGGCGGTGCGCGGGTCGGAGGTCAGCAGCCGGTAGTCGAGGGCGCTGTTCTCGGCGGCGAGTTTGCCGAGCGGGCCGGAGAAGACGACGCGTCCGGTGGCGAGGATGGTGACCTCGGAGCACAGGGCTTCCAGGTCGTCCATGCGGTGGCTGGAGAGGACGACGGCGGTGCCCTCGGCCGCGAGGGCGGTGAGCACGCCGCGCACGTGCCGGGTGCCCGCCGGGTCGAGGCCGTTGGCGGGTTCGTCGAGCACCAGGAGCCGGGGGCGGGTGAGCAAGGCGGCGGCGAGCCCGAGCCGTTGCCGCATACCGAGGGAGAAGCCGCGGACCCGGTCGTCGGCGACATCGGCCAGCCCTACCTGGTCCAGGACGTCGGTGATGCCTGCCGTCCGGGCGCCCTGGCCGCGCAGAGCGGCCAGGGTGGCGAGGTTCTGCCGTGCGGTGAGCGACGGGTAGAGCCCGGGCCCGTCCACGAAGCCGGCGACCCCGTCGGGTGCGGCGAGCGCCCGGCCGACGGGTGTGCCGAGGATGCGCAGGCTGCCGCTGTCGGCGACGGCCAGGCCCAGCAGGAGGCCGAGCAGGGTCGTCTTGCCGGCGCCGTTCGGTCCGACCAGGCCGTGGATCTGACCTTGCGTCACATCGAGGTCGACGCCGTCGAGGGCGACGACATCGCCGAAGCACTTGGTGATCCCGCGAGCCTGGACCACGAGGTGTGTGCCCATGAGTCCCTTCTTCCGCAACGCTCAGGGACCTTAGGGACGGCACACGGCTCGGGCGGGGGCAGTTGGTTGAACCTCGACCGAACAGAATGTCAAGGCATCGGCAAGAGGCCAGGGGCAAAGGGGACGACAACAGCCCGAAACGGCCCATCGGCACCATGACGGCACTCGGGACGGACGACGGTGTTCCACCGCGGCGCACCGGGTAGCGCCGCTACGACTGCCGGATGGCGCGGTTCCTCACCCGCCTGCTGTCTCCACAAATCTGGGTGACCCGGCGGCCTGGAGACGCCGAAGAGGAAGGCCCGGACCGGTGCGGGTCCGGGCCTTGCGGCTGCTCGCGGCAGCGGTTCAGCGCGCCTTGCTGCGGGCCGTCTCGAACGCGAGGACGGGGTCGCCGTCGACGCGCCAGGGCCAGCTGGTGACCTTTCCGCCAATGGCGTCGAACACCGGGGCGGCCTCCCGGGGACCGCCGGCCGCCGTCAGGGCGTAGGCGAGCAGGTTGAGGTCCGCGACGGCCGCGGCGTGGGAGAAGAACGCCGGGCTGGGCCAGGTGGCCAGCGCGCGGTCCAGGAACTGCGCCGCCCCCTCGCCGTTCCAGTGATTGCGCGCCAGCAGCGCCTCCGTCCCGCCGCGCGCCACGGCGGAGTGGTACTGCATGACGTGCGCCGCGAGTTCGACGGACGCGCAGGGGGCGTTCGCCGGCATCCGGGTGCGCAGCGTGCCGACGAATTCGAGGACCTGGGCGAGAGAACCCGCCTCCTGCGGGCTGAGATGGGCCAGCATGCTGAGATACGCCTCGCGGTTCCAGCGGTCCCGGGCCACGATCTCGTTCCAGACGGCGAAGACCTCACGCTCGGCATAGCGCTCCAGGCGGGCGATGCCCAGCATGACCACCCAGGGCGAGGGGTCCGCCGGATCGAGTTCGGCGGCCAGCAGGCACGCCTTCCAGGTGGCCGCGGCATCGGTCATACGGCCGTTGCCGCGGCCCCGTTCGAGTTCCGACCAGGCCTGGAGCGCCAGCGCGCGGGCGTTGCGCGGCTCCCACTTCGCCCAGGCGCCCGGCAGATGGGACTCCGCGAGGAACTCGGCGAGGACGGACAGACGGTGTGCCCTGCGGTCGGTGTTCTGGGAGTCCTGTTCCAGGACCTGGGCGATCTGGGCCACGCAGATCTCCGTTTCCCCGGCCATGCTCAACCTCGAAGCGGAAAGCAGGCGTTTCAGCAGCTTGCCGAGGTCGGCGTCGCCAAGTTCGGGAGCGAGACGCGGGGTGCGGCCGCGAGTCGAGAAGAAGGGCATGGTCGGATGCTAGAAGGGGGGCAACCTGCCACAAGGTGCGCAGGTGGATCGTTACCGGATGCTTGTCTCAGGTGCCACCACCGATTCCGCCGCGGGCCGGGCGGTGCCCGTCTCCTCGTCCGTGCTCAGTTGGGGTCCGCGGCGCCTGAACCCCCGTGTGCGCCGGAGCAGTTGGGCGCCGTCGATCCGAAGGCGCTGTACGACACGGCCGTGGAGGCCGTGGTCGCGGCGGTGGAACGGGCCGCGGCCCGACCCGGGCGGGAGCCGGGACCGTCCGCGGCCCCGGCGGTCAGCCGGTCGTCCGTACCGGCGCGCTGCTGCGCCCCTGCGGCCGCCCGCTCAGCTCGGCGTCGAGGGTCTCCTGCGCCACCCGCATGGACTCGGCGTACCGGGGCTCTTGCAGCCGCTTCCACATCTCGTCCTCGGGTACGTCCTCCACGGGGGCGACGACCCACCACACGTTGCCGAAGGGGTCCTTGACGCGTCCGCCGCGCCGGCCGAACGCGTCGTCCGACACGGGCGTGACCACGTGGGCGCCGGCCGCGACCGCCCGCGCGAACACCTCGTCCGCGTCGGCGACGAACACGCGCAGCAGGCTGGGCAGCAGGGGCCAGTCCGCGTGCCGGTCGAAGGCGAGGACGACGGTGTCGCCGACCCGGATCTCACCGTGCCCGATCAACCCGTCCCCGGTGCGCACCCGGGCCAGTTCCACGCCGCCGAACACCTCCGCGACAAAGTCGAGAAACGCCCCCGTGTCCTCGGTGACGACCCAGGGCGCGACGGTGGTGTAGCCGTCCGGTGCGGGGCTGCTCTGCTGGGACACGGGCTTCCTCTCGTCGATGACGCCGATGGAAGGACGGTACGCGGCATCTAGGTCGGTTTCCGTCCTACATCGGGCACGGCAGCAGAGCCTGGCCGGTGATGCACGTCGCCTCGGTCGCCTCGAGCCCCTGTAGGGATCGTAGGAAACATCGACGGGCCGGGGCCTCGTGTGAGACCCCGGCCCGTCGGCGCCTGCCGCGCGCTGGTGCTAGCGCTCTTCGCGGAACAGAACGTGCTGCCCGGCCACCGGGTCGTACTTGCGCAGGACCAGCCGGTCGGGGTCGTTCTGCCGGTTCTTGCGCGTCACGTAGGTGACACCGGTCCCGGCCGTCGACGTCAGCCGGACGACGGGACGCACGGTGCTGCGTGCCATGGGGGTCTCCTTTCCCGGACCGACACCACCACGATCTTGGTCAGTGCATGTCAGTCACGAGAGGTGTAACCGTGGTGGCCTCCCGGGCATTCCCGCCGGTGCCCCGACCAGGGAACCCACTGCGCCCTCCGCCGGTGATCAGGGCGGGGATATTCTCGCGCCGTGTCGAATCGAGGAGTGACGGCCGGTATCGCTCTCGCCCGGGTCATGGCGCACTGCGGGGGCAGCCCGGCGGCGGCGGTGAACTTCCTCGCGGGTGCCATCGCCTCCGCACCCGAGGACCCGGAACCCTACGCGGTCCTGGCCGAGCTGTGGAGGGACAGCCGGGCGGAGCTGGCCGCAGCCGTCGAGGACGGCGGTTCCCTGAGGAACGTACTGGCGCGGTCCTACCTCGGCTTCCTCGACGGCGACATGGACACCGCGGTGCTGGCCATCGGATCGGTCACGGGCGTGCGACCGGACATCGGCTGGGCCGGCGCCCCCTGGTTCGGTGACGACCGCTTTCTCGGCGCGGTGAGCGCCGAGGCCCTGGCCGAGGCCGCGATGCGGACGATGGACCACGGCCACGACCTGGACGGCGACACCATGCGGGAGCGGTTCCGGCCCTGGTTCCGCGCCGTCGACGCGGTCGCCTCCCGCCGGCCCACCCCGGCACCCGAACCGCTGGCCAAGACGGCGATACTGCTGCGGGCCTGCGGTCTCGCGGACGCGTCCTTCGCCCTCTGCGACCGCGCGGACTCCGTCGAGCCGAGCATGCTGACGGAGGTCGTGCGCGCGGGCACCTGGCGCAAGCTGGGCGATCGCCACCGGGCCGCGGCGGCGTTCGAGCGGGCGCTCGCCCTGGACCCCGGCAACTGGTCGCTGCACCTCGACCTCGCGGACCTGCGGGCCGAGCAGGGTGATTTCGCCGCCGCGGTGCGGCTGGCGGACCAAGGGCTGATGTGCGAGCCGACCGAGCCCACCCTGCGGGCCGCCGGCGCCGCCTACCGCGCACGGCTCAGCGGTTCGCCGGCCGACCTGAGCGAACTCCTCGCGGTGGCGCCGCAGCTCGCCGGCTCTCCGTACCGGAACCTGCTGCTCGACGTCGCCTGCGCCGGTCCCGGTCTGCCCGCCGATCTGGTGGCGGCGGCCCGTCGCCTGCGGGACGGCTGACGCCTGCGTTCAGAACGACCACCGTGTGTGGGACTACACCCCGCCGTCGCGCCCGAAGCCGTACGCCGTCGCCGGGGCGACCGCGAACGCCGTCACGTCGCCCTTGCGCAGGGCGTCGCCCAGGCCGTGGAAGGTGCCCTCGGCCGAGGTGATGTGCGCGCCGTACTTCTCCTCGTACGCCGCGATCACCTCCTCCAGCAGCGCCTGATCGGCGACCCGCTCCGCCCTGCCCTCGACGACGAGGTCGAGGCCCGAGGTGAGGGAGTTGCCGCCGGTGGTGAGGGCGCAGTGCGCGTGATGGGCGAGGTTGCGCGCCTTCTGCTCCGCCGGGCCGGTGGCGAAGTACAGCACTCCGTCGTGCCAGGCGGCGATCACGGGGGTGACGTGCAGCCGGCCGTCGGGGCGCACCGTGGACACCCAGAAGATCTCGGCGGCCTCCAGACGGCGCTCGGCTTCGGCCCACTCGGTGGCGGTGACGTCCGCGGCGCCCGGGCGGGGGTTGAGCGCGGAGCTGTAGCGGGCGTCGAGTTCGGTGACGGGCGGCCGGGCGGCCCTGTGTTCCGGCATGACGGATCTCCCTTCGCTTCCTTCAGACGAAGGGATGACCGGCTGACCGCCGGTGAATCATCGCTTCGGCCGTACGGGTCCGGGTGAGCGCCCGGTGTGGTGGCGCAGCGTGTACCTCGAGCCGCGCTCATGAGCCCTCCCGCACGATGACGGGCGTGATCGCTCCCCTGTCGTACCGCTTCCGCGCCCTGCGCACCCGTAACTTCCGTCTCTTCGCGGCCGGGCAGATCGTGTCCGTGGCCGGCACCTGGATGATGGTCGTCGCGCAGGACTGGCTCGTGCTCGGTCTGACCGGTGACTCCGCCGTCGCCCTGGGGACGGTGACGGCGCTGCAGTTCACGCCCATGCTGTTCACGCTGTACGGCGGCCGGCTGGCCGACAGCCGCGACAAGCGGACGCTGCTGACCGTGGCCAATCTCGTGTCGGCGGTGCTCGCGCTGGTGCTGTCGCTGATGGTGTTCGCGGACGCGGTGGCCCTGTGGCACATCCACCTGTTCGCGCTCGGCGTCGGCCTGGTGAACGCCGTGGAGGTACCGGCCCGCCTCGCGTTCATCAGCGAGCTCGTCGCCCCGAGCGTGGTGCCGAACGCCTCCGCGATGAGCGCCGCGTACTTCAACGTGGCCCGGGTGCTCGGGCCGGCGCTCGCCGGGCTGCTCCTCACCGCGTTCGGCATCGGCTGGGTGATGCTGGTCAATGCCCTCAGCTATCTGGCGACCGTGGCCGGACTGCGGTTGATGCGGCCCGCCGAACTGCTCCGGGCGCCCCGCGAGGAAGGCCGCGCCCGGGTGGTCGACGGGCTGCGCTACACGCTGGACAGGCCCGACCTGGCCGTCCCCATGGCGCTCGTCGCCGTGATCGGACTGGTCGGGCTGAACTTCCAGCTCACCCTGCCGCTGCTGGCGAAGACGGTGTTCCACACCGGCGCCTCCTCCTTCGGCCTGCTGACCACGGTCTTCGCGGCCGGGTCCCTGCTCGGCGCCCTCGCCACCAGTGGGCGCAGCGGCCGGCCGTCCGCGCGGCTCGTCACGGGCGCCGGGATCGGGTTCGGGCTGCTGGAGGCGGCGGTCGGCTGGGCGCCCGCGCCCTCCGCCGCCGTCGTCCTGCTCTTCCTCACCGGCCTCGCCACGATCTACTTCGCCCAGGCCGCCAATCACCGCATCCAGCTGGGCAGCGACCCGCGCTACCGCGGCCGGGTGCTGGCGCTGTACACGCTGGTGATGCAGGGCTCGACGCCGCTCGGCGCGCTGTGCGTCGGCTGGCTGAGCGAGCGCTGGGGCGCCCGCGCCGGGTTCGTCGTCGGCGGTGTGCTGTCGCTGACCGCGGGCCTGGTCGCCCTCGTCGTGGACCGGGAGGGCCGCCGCCCGGCCGGCCGGGCGGCGGAACACACGCCGGCCCGGGAGGACGTACGGCCGTGACGGGTCACCAGGGGGTTCCCCTCCCGCGGGCGCGGCGGGCGTGCGGTGCGTGACTCACCCGTACGGACCGGCCGGGGCGCTCTGCGCCGCGGCGGTGCGCAGGCTGGGCACGGCAGCGCCCACGGCGGGCGACGGAGCGAGCGGTGCGCGGGCCGGGCAGAGCGCCGTGCACCGCAGTGAGGAGACGACCGTGGCCGACCGTATCCACGTCCCGCCCGCCGCAGCGGTCCGCCGGACCGTGGCACGGGCCGGCGCCGCCGTGCTCGGCGACCTCCGCGCGATCGACGGGGCGCTGTACGCGGCGGTGGCCGCCACTCCCACGCCCACCCTGGACCGCGCGCTGCGGCGGCTGTCGTACGCGGCCGACCACTCGAAGATCTCGCTCACCGTCGCGGGGCTCCTCGCGCTCGGGCCGGGCCGCTCCCGTCGGGCGGCGCTGGCCGGGGTGGGCGCGGTCGCGCTGGCGTCGGCGGCGGCGAACCTGTGCGGCAAGCGGATGGTCCGCCGGCGGCGGCCCGACCGCGAAGAGGCCCGGGTGATCCTGGACCGGCACGTCCCCATGCCGAAGTCGGCGTCCTTCCCGTCGGGTCACACGGCGTCGGCGACCGCGTTCGCCACCGCCGTGGGCGTCGTGCTGCCCGCCGCGGCGGTGCCGCTCGGGGCGCTGGCGGTCGCCGTCGGTTACGCCCGGGTCCACACCGGCGTGCACTACCCCGGCGACGTGGCGGCCGGCGGGGTCCTCGGCTTCGCCGCCGCGGCGGCCTCCCTCGCGGTCGTCCACATGCCGCGGCGGCGGCGTTCCTGAAGGCTGCGGCGGGCCGGGAGCGGAACGCACGCCCGCCTGCCCGCGCACCCCTTCCCCACCGGATCGCCGCACGCTCTTGACTCCCCCCGCCGCCCCTTCCATACTGACGGCCAAATCGATTTGGCCAAATCGATTTGGCCGCCGTCCGGGCCCATCGTGAAGGCCGAACCACCGAGCGAGTCGACCCCGAAACGGAGTCCCCCGTGTCGCTACGCACCGCTCCACTCCCCGCCCCGGACCGCGACACCAGCGCGCACGCCGACGACCGGCGCCACCACCCCGTCGACGCCTGCCGTCCCGTGCACCGGATGCTGCTGTTCGGCATCCAGCACGTGCTGGTCATGGCCGCCACCCCGATCTCCAGCGTCTTCCTGGTCAGCACGACGCTGCACCTCACGCCCGACCTGACCGCCAACCTGCTGGCCGCCGCCTTCGTGCTCTCCGGCCTCGGCTCCCTGGTGCAGTCCCTGGGACCGTGGGGCATCGGGGCACGGCTGCCGTTCGTCATGCTGCCCGGCGGCGCGCCGCTCGTGCTGTTCCTCTCCATCGCCGACCAGCACGGAGTGCGGACGGCGACCGGGGCGGTGATCATCACGGCCGCCTTCTACTTCGTCGTCCTGCCGGTGTTCTCACGGCTGCTGAAGTTCTTCCCCACCCTGGTCATCGGCACGATGATCACCATCGTCGGCGTGAACCTGGTGAAGGTCGGCGCCCTGCTGGTCACCGGCCGCCCCGGAACCAGCGGCTTCGGCGAACCGGGCGCCCTGGTGCTGGGTCTGGCCACCGTCGGCTTCACCGTCGTCGCCTACGGGCTGCTGCGCGGCACCCTGCGCCAACTCTCCGTCATGCTCGGCCTGCTGGCCGGCACCGTGCTCGCCGCCCTGCTCGGCCGCGTGCATGTGGCGGGCGGCGGGGGACTGCTGCACGCGCCGGAGCTGATGCCGTTCGGCACCCCGCAGTTCAACCTCGTCGCCGCGCTCCCCCTGCTGGTCTACAGCCTGGCCTCGATGGCCGAGGCGACGGGGCAGACCGTGGTCAACAGCGAGGCCGTCGGCCTGGAACCCGACGCCCGCCGGGACGCGCCCCGGACCATCCGCGGTGACGCGCTCGTGTCGCTGGCGGGCGGCTTCTTCGGCCTGCCCCTGATGGTGACCAGCGGCGAGAACATCGGCATCGTCAAACTCACCGGCGTACGCAGCCGCTTCGTCACGGTGGCCGCCGGACTCGTACTGATCGTCATCGGGTTCCTCGCACCCGTGGCCCGGCTCGTCAACGCCATCCCCGCCCCCGTGGTGGGCGGCACCGCGCTGGTCGTCTTCGGCGTCATCACGGTGCTCGGCATCCAACTCCTCGGCCGCAGCGGCCTGGACGACCACACCGACACCTTTATCGTCGCCGTGGCCCTGGCCGCCGGACTGCTCCCGATCCTCGTGCCCGGCGTCTACGCCCAGCTCCCGCCCACCCCGCGCATCCTCCTGGAAAGCGGCGTCGCCGTCGGGGCGTTCACCGCGGCCCTGCTGCACGCGCTCTTCCACCGGACGCCCTGGGTCTCGCGTTCCCTCAAGCCGGCCCCCGCCGGGCCCGTCCCCGCGGCAGCCCCGGCAGGTGACGCTCCCCCGGACCAGCACCGCCCCTGAGCCCCCCACACACCTCGACGACAAGGACACCATGCACCCCCTGCCCAGCCCCGACCCCGGGCCACTGCTGCGCGACGACGCACCGCTGCTGCTGGTCCCCGACACCGTGCTGCTGCCCGACGGACCCGCCGAGGACCATGCCGTCGTGGTGACCGGCACCGCCTTCACCGACGTGGGACCGACCGCCCGCGTGCTGCGCGACCATCCCGCACTCAGCCCCGTACGGCTGCCCGGCCGCGCCCTGCTGCCCGGCTTCGTCGACGCCCACCACCACCTCACCCAGAGCTTCGGCGCCGCGCTGGCCTTCGGTGAACCCTCGGAGATCTTCCGGCGGGTGTGGGTGCCGCTGGAGAACGCGCTCGACGAGGAATCGGCGTACGTGGCGGCGAAACTCGCCGCGTGGGAGGCGCTGCGCGGCGGCTTCACGACCGTCGCCGACGCCGGAACACGCGCGCCGATCGACGTGGAGGCCGTGGCGAGCGCCGCACGCGACGCGGGCCTGCGCTGCGTCCTGGGCGCGATCTGCAACGACGTCGACGTCAGCGGCGCGGACGACGTGATCGCCCGCGCCGGCAAGCACCTCTCCCGCTACGCGGGCGACCCGCTGGTGCACCCGTCCGTGGCCGTCTCCATCCCGGAGGCGGCCACGGAGGCCACCCTCGCAAGTCTGGCCCGCCTCGCCGCCGAGGCGGGCGCGGTCCTCCAGATCCACGTCAACGAACACCTGGCCTCCGTCGAGCGCTCCCTCGTACGGCACGGACTGCGCCCGCTGGAGCATCTGCACCGGCTCGGGGTCCTCGGGCCGCACCTGCTCGCCGCCCACGCCACCCTGCTGACGCCCCGTGAACTCGCCCTGCTGCGCGACACCGGCACCGCCGTCAGCTACAACCCGGTGGCCAGCGCCTGGAAGGGCAACGCCGTGGCGCCCGCGCTGCTCATGGCCGAGGAGGGCATCCGCTTCGGCCTCGGCACCGACGGCACGCGCGGCGACGCCTTCCGGCTGCTCGACGCCGCCGAGACCGCCCAGCGCCTCACCCACGGGATGGCCACCGGCGACTCCTCGTGCGGCGGCGGCTGGACCTGGCTGGAGCACGGCACCCGGCTGGGCGCCGACGCGGTCGGCCTGGGTTCCAAGGCCGGTGTCGCGGGCGTGCGTACGGGGGTGGTGGCCACGGGCGCGGCGGCCGACTTCCTGCTCGTCGACCTCACCGTCCCCGAACTGGCCGCCTCGCACGATCTGCCCTGGGAGCTGCTGCGCCGCGGCAACCGCGACCAGATCACGGCGGTGTTCACGGCCGGGCGCCTGCGGCTGTGGCACGGCTCGCCCCTGACCTGGGACGGCCGGGCCCTCGTGGCGCGGGCCCGGGAACTCGCCGCCGAGGTCGTGCGGCGGGCCCCCATCGTCCGGGTGCACCGGCCCTCCACGGAGGCCGCCCGATGATCGGCGTCGAGATCGCGCGGGAGGTGAGCGCATGAGCGGCGACACCCTCGCCCTGCTCGCCGTGACCGTGGCCGTCGCCGCCTTCGTGCAGGGTTCCAGCGGCCTCGGTTACGCCCTCATCGTCGCGCCGGTGGCCGGGCTCGCGGACCCGGGGCTGCTGCCCGTCTTCCTGCTCGCGTCGATGATCCCGCTGAACCTGTACGTGGCCTGGCGGGAACGCTCCAGCATCGATCTGCGCGGCGCCGGATGGATCACCGGCGCCCGCCTCGCGGCCACCCCAGCGGGGCTGGTGCTGCTCGCCGCCGTCCCCGAGCACGATCTCGGACTCCTGGTGGGCGTCGCGACCGTGCTCGCCGCGCTGGTGAGCCTCGCCGCGCCGGCGTTCGCCCCGGGCCGTGCCGCATACGTGGGCGCCGGTCTGGTCACCGGGATCACCGAGACGGCCACCGGCGTGGGCGGCCCGCCGCTCGCGCTGGTCTATCAGCACCGGCCGCCGCCGGAGCTGCGCGCCACGGTCGCCGTGTGCTTCCTGCTCGGCGAGGCCGCCTCCCTGGTCCTGCTGTTCTGCACGGGACGCGCCCACCTGGACCACGTGGGTACGGCGCTGTGGATGCTGCCCGCGCTGGCCGCGGGGGCGGCTCTGAGCCGGCTGGTGCACCACCGGCTCGACGCGCGGCGCCTGCGGCTGGGGGTGCTGGTGTTCGCGCTGGTGTCGGGCCTGGTGCTGATGCTGGGGATCTGAGCCCCCTGCGCCTTCGCTGCCCGCGTGTGCTGGTCTTTCGGGTGCGGGCCGCTGGGAAGCCGGTCGCGCGGTTCCCCGCGCCCCTTGCGGGTGGGCCACGGCGCCCGGCGTCAGAGGGTCCCCCCGGGCGCCCGCACGGAGGACGCGCGGGGCACCAGGCGCGGGGCCGGCACTGACGGGGACGGGTCCGTGCCCGTGTCGTCCGCGCCGCCGCGCAGCCGCCGCAGCAGGAGGCCGAGCGCCTGCGCGGCGGCCTGTTCCAGGTGCAGGTCCACCGCGGTCAGCGGGGGCATGCAGGTCCGCGCCCGCACCCCGTCGTAGCGCGTGACGACCAGGACGTCGTCCGGCACCGCGCGGCCGCTGTCGTGCAGGGCGCGCACCGCGCCCACCGCGAACGCGTCGACCATGACGCACAGCGCGTCGATGCCGGGGTGTTCGCGCAGCAGGGCGGCGCACGCCTCGTATCCCGCCTGTTCCCCGCCGGACTCCTCGGCGACGGCCGTCACCGGCGGCCAGCCGTGCCGTTCGGCGGCCTTGGCGTAGGCCTCCCGGGCGTCCACGGCCGAGGAGCGGGTGCCCGGCGCGGTGAGCAGCGCGGGCCGGCGGGCGCCCGCACGCGCCAGGTGGTCCAGCAGCAGTTCGGTGACCGCCTCGCCGTTGAGGTCGACGTACGGCGCCTGCGCGGCGTCCGGCACCGGCCGGCCGAGCGCCACCCATGGCAGGCCGCGTCCGCGCAGCTCGGCGACGACCGGATCGTCCTCCCGCGGCTCCACGACGATGGCGCCGTCGACGTCGACGGTGCGCAGTCCCGCGCCGGACTCCCCCGGCGGCAGCAGCACCAGCGCGAATCCGTGCGCCAGCGCGTGTTCGGCGGCGGCGGCCGCGACCTCCATGTAGAAGCCCAGCCGGGACGGCCCCCCGGCCACGGCCAGCGGCATCGACGACAGCAGGGCGATCGCCCTCGCCTCGCCGCGCCGCAGCCGCTGGGCGCGCAGGTTGGGCCGGTAGCCCAGTTCCTCGGCGACCCGCTTGACGCGTTCACGGGTGCGCGGGTCGACCTTGCCCAGCCCGTTGAGCGCGTGCGAGACGGTCGTACGCGACACACCGGCGGCGCGTGCCACATCGGCGATCGTCGGCTGACGGGACGCGGAGGCCGGGCGGGGTTCGGTCATCGGCGGCTGTTCTCCTCCTACGCTGCGTGCGCCCAGTGTTCCCGATGTCCCGGCGGTCCGGCACGCCGCCTCCCACGAAGTCGCCGCAGAGGTGGGGCCGGCGGTGCGTCCGCCGGCCCCCGGGGTCACTGCTCCTGGTGGTCAGGGGCGGTGAGCAGGAAACGGGCGATGCCGCCCTCGGTGGCGTGCCGGCGGAAGCCGGCCTTCTCCAGGACGCGCAGGGAGGCGGGGTTGGCGATCTCCGCGCCCGCCGCCACGGTGTGCACCTCGGGTGCCGCGAGGGCGAAGGCGGCCAGGGCCCGGGTGGCCTCGGTGGCGTAGCCCCGGCCCCGGCGGGAGGCCACGACGCCGTAGCCGATCTCGACGGTTGCGTCGGTGGGCGGCCAGAACAGGCCGATGGAGCCCACCACCTGGCCGCTGTCGCGTTCGACGATCAGCCGGTGGCCGTGGGCGCCGAGCCAGGCCGGGTTCTGCTCGAGGAGGCCGACGATGACATGGTCGCCGTCGGCGGGGAAGTCCTCCGCCCAGTGCGCCGGGCGGGTGCCGGTGAGGACCGCGGTGACCTCGGGCGGGGTCCAGGGCCGCAGGACGAGACGGTCGGTGGTCAGCGGCAGGGAGGTTGAGGAAGACACAGGTGACTCCTGGTCGTGGGAACGACCGGCCCCGGGCGTGTCAGCACGCGGGCCGGATGAGGGCATGCCGAAGACAGCCGGTGACGGCCATATTCATCAACCTCCCGCGTCCCGTGGGCGCACGTGTCCCGCGCCGGGTCAACCCTAGCAAGTGCGCGCGGAACGACAGCAGTTGCCGCGGTATCGGTGGACCGGTCGGACCGTCGCAGGGGACTGCCCTGGATCGACTCGTAAACCCCGCCCGGTAGCCGCGTTCCTCCGGTTGCGACCCGGTGCGACGGGCCGCTGCGGACGCAGGCGTGCGCCGGGCACCGGCCGGACGGCCCGGGCTACCGGCCGGTGCTCGACATGCTCACCGCGGACGGCGGCGCGTTCCTCTCCTTCGCGCCGGTGACCGCGCGGAGGAACGGCAGACGACAGGGCTAGGTGAGGCGGGCGCGCAGTGCGCGGGCGGCCTTGCCGGTGACGCTGAAGGCGTAGGCCGTGACGGCCGACGGGGCGGGCCGCAGTTGCAGGACGAGCTGCCCGTCGTCGGGCAGGATCCGGGCGGTGTGGACGCGTTTGCCGTTCCCGGGCAGGGAGAGGGCGTGCGGGCCGCGGCGGCCGACGCCGTTGCCGAGCGCTCCGCCGAGAGCGCCGCGCGCGCTCATGCCGTGCGCGGTGCAGCGCAGCGACAGATGCCAGTCACCGGAGGGCAGGGCACGTCCGTCGTCGACGCTCGCCAGGTCGATACGGGCCCGGAAGCAGGCCCGCCCGTAGTCGTACGTCTCCTTGCCGCGCGCGACGGTCAGGTGCGGGGAGGGCACCTGCTCGCACCGGACGGCGATCTCCTTGCCGCTGCGGGCGTGGCGCAGGACCAGTTCGGTGACCAGGTCATCGGTGTCCACCTGGTCGAGGTAGCCGTAGCCGCCCAGTTCGAGGACGCTGCCCCGCCAGAGGAGGTGGTCGAGCCGGCGGCGCGGGCTGACCTTGAGCATGTCGGAGGTGATCTCGCAGAGGTCCTCGTACACGGGGGAATCCGCGGTGGGGTACGGCGGCGCGGCGTACAGCCTGCCGTTCCTCGTGAGCGCCTTGCCGGGGCGGTCGGCGAGCTCCCACTCGACGACCGCGGCGAGTTCGTCCGCCAGCCCCTCGCGCAGGCAGTGGCTGACGAGCCGCTCGTGGAGGACGAACTCGGCCAGCACCGCGGGCGTGATCCACTTGCGGGCGTACGGGCGGGCCAGCTCGACCAGTTCCCTGCGGGTCGCGGCGTCGGCGTCGAGGAATCGGCGGTCGAAGCGGCGCACCATCTCCACCCGGACGTGACGAGTGATCAGATGGTTGCGCAGCGGCCCGGGTTCGGTCATGTCCGTGACCAACCGGACCATTTCGTCCGCCTGTTGCAGGACGGCGCTCAGCTCCAGGCCGTTCGCGGTGATGTTCCCCTCGTCGCCCCGCTTGACGACGTAGTAGCAGTCGTAGTCGCCGACGATCGAGATGACCTTGCTGTGCAGATAGGCGCGTGCGACGAAGTGCTGGTCCTCGCTGATGCGCATGTGCTCCGGGAAGCGGATGCCGTGCGCCTCGAGCATGCTGCGCCGGAACAGCTTGAACGGCATCAGCGTGTAGTAGACGTCGCCTTTCGACAGGTCGGCCTTGTCGACGTTCTTGGCGAACACCTGCCGCGGCACGCGCCGTCCGACGCCGACGAGTTTGGCGAGGACCACGTCGGAGCTGTTCTTCTCCGCCATGGCGACCAGCCGCTCCAGCGCCTCGGGGCCGAGGCAGTCGTCGCCGTCGAGGAAGAACACATAGGTGCCACTGGCGTGGTCGAGCCCGACGTTGCGCGGCCGGCTCGGGCCGCCCGACGCCTCTTGGTGGATCACCTTCATCCGCCAGGGCCGGTCCGTCGCCCAAGCGTCGAGCCGCTCGCCGCTGCCGTCCGTGCTGCCGTCGTCGACGGCGATGATTTCTAGCGCGTCCATGCCAATCGATTGCTGGGCGATCGAGGCGAGTGTCTGCTCCAGATAGGGCAGCGCGTTGTAGACCGGTAACACGACGGATACCAGTGGTGTGTACGACCCCTTCACGGGATTCCCCCCCCCATGCAGATCATGTGAAAAGCATTGTGGGTCCGACCGGATTGCGGTCGATGTCCGCCCTGGTCAGGCCCCCAACAGGCTGATTCACCGATCGAGCATAAATGATGGACGGTGTGGCGATTCGCGACTTGCCGAGGGAAAGCCGGAGTTCCGTGGTCCGGAAGGGGCGTGAAGGCGCACACAGGGGAGTCACGCGTACAGGAAAGGGAGCTGCGCGCTCCGGAAAGAGCGTTGCGTGCTCGGCGCACAAAAAAAGGAAAGGACGCCGTCAGCTCCTTTCCACTCTCAACCTATAGCGCATCGGGGGGCTTGCCGCAAGGCCCCCCTCCTGGCGCAGAATCGACGGCCGGAGCCAGGAACGGTCGAAACAGGGGGAGTCGCGCAGTGCGTGTGGTTTTGTCTACTTATGAGTCCCGACGGGACGTGGAACCGCCGGCGAGGCTCGCGGTCCAGCTGCGGGAACACGGTGCTCAGGTGCGGGTGGGCGCGCCGCCGGGCGAGGCCTTCGCACGGTGGCCGGGCGGTGTCGGTGTGCCGCTGGTGCCGCTCGCCCCGTCGGCACGCGCCCCGACGAGGGCGGCGGCGCCCGCCTCACCCCTGCCCCGGCGCGCGGCCCAAGTGATCGCCGCTCGGACGGAGTCGGTGATCTCGGCGGCCGGGGGAGGTGACGTTCGGGTGGCGACCGGCATGTGTCCGGCGGCGGCCGACGACATCGACGCGCTCTTCGGCGAGGCGCCGAACACCCACCGGACGGTGATCGGCCTGACCCCGGCGGGGCGCGTCCGCGACTACGCCGTGGACGGCCGGCCGTGGACGGCGACGGACCCGGTGCTGGGGGGCCCGTGGCACGAGACGCCGGGCCTCGACGTCGTCCGGACCGGCGCGCGGCTCACGCCGGGCGCGCGCCCATTGCCGGCCGGGCCGGCGGCGTTCCTGGAGGCCGGTGAGCCACCGATGTACGTGGGCTTCGGCAGCAGGCCGATGCACGCGCCGACGGACGTCGCCCGGGTGGCGGGTGAGGCGATCCGGGCGCAGGGACGCCGCGTGCTCGTCGTCCGCGGCCGGGCCGACCTGACATCGATCGACGACGAGCGCGTCGGCGCGGCGCACGACGGTCCGACGCCGGCCGTGGCGACCCCGTCGGCCGCGCCGGACACGGCCCCTGCCCCCACGACCCGCACCAAGGGGAGCGAGGTGGCCGCCGTGGTCCGCACCGACGACGGTACGGTGGTGGCGGCGAAGCTCCTGCTCGACGCGATCGGCTGAGACAGCCGGGGCACCGTCCGCCCCACGAGCAACCACAAACGCCCGGTGCACCCACCCGGCTGCCCGCCACGCCCAGGCGAGGGCACCAGCCGCCCGGGCCCCGCCCACCACCCGAGCAACCACCAACGCCCGGTGCCCCCGGCCCGGCGGCGCACCCTGCCGCGGCCGGGCACCGACCGGCGCGGGCCGACCGGCACACCCCGCGCGCCAGCATGTGAACGGAGCTGACCTTGACCCCCCTGACCAGCAGTGCCTTCGACCTGCCCGAGCGGCTGTCCGCGAAGGCCGACCCGGAACTGATCGCCGACGACGAGCGGCACTTCGCGGCCGTCGCCGCCTGCCTCGAGCAGTCGATCGCCGAACTGTCCGACCGTCTCGCCGCCATGCGCAGGGCGCCCGGAGGCATGGGCCGGGCGGCGATGGACCGGGACACCGAGATCCACCGGCTGACCACCCGCCTGCGCACCCTGCACCGCTTCGGCCTGGACCTGTGCCTGGGCCGCATGGTCGGCGCGGACGGCGGCGAGCCGGTGTACGTCGGACGGCTCGGGCTGACCGACAGCACCGGCCACCGGCTGCTGCTCGACTGGCGCTCCCCGGCGGCCGAGCCGTTCTTCGGGGCCACCCACGCCGACCCGATGGGGCTGGCCGCCCGGCGCCGCTACCGCTGGACCGGTGGCCGGATCAGCGACTACTGGGACGAGGTGTTCACCGCCGACGGGCTGGAAGGGCACGCGGCGCTCGACGATCAGTCGGCGTTCATCGTCGCTCTGGGCGGCGCCCGGTCGTCGCGGATGCGGGACGTGCTCGCCACCCTCCAGGCCGACCAGGACGCCATCATCCGCGCCGGATCCCGTGGCGCCCTCGTCGTCGACGGCGGGCCGGGCACCGGCAAGACCGTCGTCGCCCTGCACCGCTCCGCCTACCTCCTCCACTCCGATCCGCGTCTCGGTCACCGCCGCGGCGGCGTGCTGTTCGTCGGCCCGCACCGGCCCTATCTGTCGTACGTCTCCGACGTCCTGCCCAGTCTCGGCGAGGAGGGCGTGCAGACCTGCATCCTGCGCGACCTGGTGACCGAGGGAGCGACGGCGGGTGTCGAGGCCGATCCCGAGGTGGCCCGGCTCAAGTCGTCCGCGGCCATGGTCGGCGCGATCGAGAAGGCCGTCCGGTTCTACGAGGAGCCGCCGACCGAGGGCATGACGGTCACCACGCCCTGGTCCGACATCCGGCTCACGGCCGGTGACTGGGCGGCCGCGTTCGACGCGGCGGAACCGGGCACACCGCACAACGAGGCCCGCGAGCAGGTCCGGGAGGAACTGCTCACCATCCTGGTGGACAAGCACGAGGGCGACGCCTCCCCCGAGGAGCTGCGCACATGGCTGCGCAAGCACCGGGAGCTGCTGACGGCCTTCCATCGCGCGTGGCCGCTGCTGGAGGCCGCCGACCTGGTCGCGGACCTGTGGTCGGTGCCCGCCTATCTGCGCATGTGCGCGCCCTGGCTGAGCCGCGACGAGGTGCGCACGCTGCAGCGCGCCGACCCACAGGCCTGGACGGTGTCCGATCTGCCGCTGCTGGACGCGGCACGCCAGCGCCTGGGCGACCCGGAGGCGGCACGGCGCGCGCAGCGGCGCGTGGCCGTGCTCGCCGCCCAGCGCGAGCGCATGGCGCGGGTCGTGGACAACCTGATCGCGGCCGTGGCCGACTCGGGCGCCGACGGTGACGACGGCGAGGGGCTGGTGCGGATGCTCGGCGGCGAGGACGCCCGGGTCAGCCTGGTCGACGAGTCGGAACTGGCGACCGCCGACCCGGATCTGCTGGCCGGCCCGTTCGCGCACGTCGTCGTGGACGAGGCGCAGGAACTGACCGACGCGGAGTGGCAGATGCTGCTCCTGCGGTGCCCGTCGCGCAGCTTCACCATCGTCGGGGACCGCGCCCAGGCCCGGCACGGCTTCACCGAGTCGTGGCGGGAGCGGCTGGAGCGGGTCGGGCTGGACCGGGTCACCCTGGCCTCCCTCACCATCAACTACCGCACGCCGCGGGAGATCATGGCGGAGGCGGAGCCGGTCATCCGGGCCGCGCTGCCGGACGCCAACGTGCCGGTCTCGGTGCGCAGCAACGGCCTGCCCGTCGTGCACGGCTCGACGTCGGAGCTGGAGCCGGTCCTGGACGGCTGGCTCGCCGCCCATGCCGAGGGGATCGCCTGCGTGATCGGCGCCCCTTCGTTCCGTGAGCGGCCGCGTGTGCGGTCGCTGACGCCGGAGCTGGCGAAGGGGCTGGAGTTCGACCTGGTCGTCCTCGTCGACCCGGAGGAGTTCGGCACGGGCGTCACAGGGGCCGTCGACCGCTATGTGGCGATGACCCGGGCCACGGGGCAGCTCGTCGTCCTCACCGGCTCGGGCCCGGTCACCAGCGCACGGCCGTGAAGTCGACGGGCCGGGGCCGCAGCAGTCGAGTGCGTCCGGCCGGCGTGTGCAGCCGGCCGGACATCTCGCGGATCACCTGGTCGGCGTCCGCGCCCCTGCCGGAAGGGCGCAGGAGCAGGTAGGAGTTGGCCCCCGTGGGGCCCCCTCAAGGGCAACGGCGCCCGGACGGGGCGCCGTTGCACGGATGTCCCGCGTATGGACGGAAACGGTAGGCCGGTCCGGTCTGGTACGCCCACCGGCTCGGCGCTCCGACGAAAGCCCGTAACCGACCGATTGATCAGTCGGTAGGGTCGCCGAACCACGTCCGCAGCGGGCCGAGAAGGGCCTGCTGGTCCTCGCCTGCCCACGCGACGTGGCCGTCCGGCCTCAGCAGCACGGCGGGTACGTCCAGCTCCTCGCCGACGTCGACGACGTGGTCGACGCGGTCCTCCCAGCCGGCCACCGACAGCGTGCCGGTACCGTCGAGCAGCAGCCCCCGGCCGCTGTGCATCAACTCGTACAGCCGGCCTCCCTTCAACTGCACGTCCCGCAGCCGCCGGCCGAGCAACTGGTGGCCCTCGCCGAGGTCGTAGCGCACGCCGACCGCGAAGGCCGTCTCGGTCATGTACCGGTTCACCTCGTTGAAGTCCATGAGCTTCGACAGCAGCGCGCGCAGCGCCACGGCCCCCGCGTCGGTCCCCAGCAGCGTCATCTGGGCACGGGTGTTGGCCACCACGGCCGCGCCGACCGGATGCCGTTCGGCGTGGTAGCTGTCCAGCAGTCCCCGCGGCGCCCAGCCGTGCACCTCGGCTGCCAGCTTCCAGCCGAGGTTGAACGCGTCCTGGATGCCCAGGTTCAGCCCCTGCCCGCCGGTCGGCGGGTGGATGTGGGCGGCGTCGCCGGCCAGCAGCACCCGGCCGACCCGGTAGCGCTCGGCCTGCCGGGTGGCGTCGCCGAACCGGGACAGCCAGCGCGGCGAGTGCACGCCGAAGTCGGTGCCCGCGACGGCCCGCAGCTGCGCCTTGAACTCCTCCAGAGTCGGCGGGCCCGCATCCTCCTCGGACACCTTCGCCGCGGGCATGCCGACGCGGAACACCCCGTCGCCGTTGGGGATGACGCCGAACCGCAGCTGCGTCTTGCGGACTTCGGCGACGACGGCGGCGACCGTGTCCGGGTCCGCGGTCATCTCCACGTCGCCCAGCAGCGTCTCGACCTTGGCGGGTTCGCCGGGGAACGCGACGCCGAGCTGCCTGCGCACGGTGCTGCGGCCGCCGTCGCAGCCGACCAGATGGCGCGAGCGCAGCCGCGTGCCGTCGGCCAGTTCGGCGATCACCCCGTCCGCGTCCTGGCTCACCCCGACCACTTCGCAGCCGAGCCTCAGCTCGGCGCCGAGTTCGAGTGCCCGCTCGCGCAGCAGCCGCTCGGTGACCGGCTGCAGGATGGAGAGGCCGTACGGATGGGTCGTGTCCACGCCCTGCGGCCACGGCTTGTGGATGCCCCCGAAGAAGCCGCCGACCTGGAACTTCTCACCGACCGCGAGGAACCGGTCGAGCAGGCCGCGCTGGTCCATCATCTCGACGCTGCGCACATGCAGGCCACGCCCGCGGGACTCCTCGGTCGGCTCGGCCAGCTTCTCCAGCACGACCACCCGCACATGGTGCAGCCGCAGCTCGGCGGCGAGCATCAGGCCGGTCGGGCCGCCGCCGGCAATGAGCACATCGATCATCAAAAGTCCCCGTTTTCGCTGGTTTTGGCTTCGCCGGGCGATTCTGCGGCACGAGGGGGGCCTTGCCGCAAGCCCCCCTGTGCGCTATACCTTGAGAGTGGCAAGGAGTGGTTTTTTCCTCCTTGCCTTCGTCTTTTCCTCAGCTCTTTTCCTCAACGGATCACCACGGTCTCCCGGTCGACGCGCGACAGCTCGGCGGGGTTGCGCACGGCGTCCGGGCCGGCGATGAGGCCGTCGCCGACGCGCACCGCGACGACCGTGTCGACCCGGCCGTCCCGGCTGAGCAGCGGGCCCGGAATCGGCGCTCCGGGACGGGGCGCGGCGCCGGGCGGTCCGCCACCACGGGAAAGGTCGAACTGGCGGGTGGGAGGGGGAGGTTCGGACGTAGGTTGTGCGGTGAATGATCCACGCCTCGGCTGAAAGACGGTTAGGACCCATGACCGACCCCGCGACGACGCACCAGAAGATCGACACGTCGGTGCCGCACTCCGCCCGCATCTGGAACTACTGGCTCGGCGGCAAGGACAACTACCCCGTCGACGAGGAGGCCGGCGACGCCTACACCGCCGTCTTCCCCGGCATCGTCACCATCGCCCGCAGCAGCCGAGCGTTCCTGCGCCGCACCATCACGTATCTGGTCCGCGAGGCGGGCATCCGGCAGTTCCTGGACGTCGGCACGGGTCTGCCGACCGCCGAGAACACCCATGAGGTGGCCCAGCGGCTCGCCCCCGAGACGCGGATCGTGTACGTCGACAACGACCCGCTGGTCCTGGCCCACGCCCGTGCCCTGCTGTACTCCTCCCCCGAGGGCGCGACCTCCTACATCGACGCCGATGTGACGGACCCGGAGCGCATCCTCGCCTCCGCCGAGAAGACGCTGGACCTCGGTCGGCCCACCGCGCTCATCCTCAGCAACATCCTGGGCCACGTCGGTGACCACGAGCAGGCACGCGCCATCGTCACGCGGCTGATGGCAGCCCTGCCGTCGGGCAGCTACCTCGCGGTCAACGACGGTTCGCTCGGCATCGACCCCGTCTTCGAAGCGGCCCAGGACGCGTACAACAGCAGCGGCGCCGTGCCGTACAACCTGCGTACGGTCGACGAGATCGCCGCGTACTTCGACGGTCTCGAGCTGGTCGAGCCCGGCGTGGTGCCGGTCACGCAGTGGCGTCCGGAGCCGGGCAGCACCCCGGAGATCGTCGCCGAGCACGGGGGGCTCGCCCGCAAGCCGTAGCCCCCCGCCGGCCGTGGGATTCACCGGCCGCACCAGCCGTCCCCTCCCCGCACCGCGTCGGAGGGGACGGCGGGTCGTGTCGAAGTCCTCTCGGGCCGACGCGGCCGACGGTATGATGTGCGCATGCATCGTTTCGCGTGTCTGAGCTGGTGGCGCTCCTCCTAGGAGCGGCCGCCTCACACGCATGACAAGGGCCGTTCGGACGAACGGCCCTTTTTGTGTCCCCTGGAACAGGGCTTGTGTCGTCCGACGGCGTCCAGCACTCACCAGGAGATCTCATGGACACCACCCTTCCCACCGCCACCGCTCCCTCCCCCGACGCTCTCGGGGTGTCCGCCGCCCGGGCCCGCAGCGCGGTGCTGGAGGCGCTGATCCGCAAGGAACCCGGGCAGTTCCGGGTCCTGACCGGCGACCGCCCCACCGGACGGCTGCATCTGGGGCACTACTTCGGCACGCTGCACAACCGGGTCCGGCTCCAGGACCTCGGCGTGGAGCTGTTCGTACTGGTCGCGGACTACCAGGTGCTGACCGACCGTGATGTGGCGGACAACCTGGCCGGGCACGTCGAGGACCTGGTCCTGGACCATCTCGCCATCGGCGTCGACCCGGCCCGCAGCACGATCTTCACGCACAGCGCGGTGCCCGCCCTCAACCAGCTGATGCTGCCCTTTCTCAGCCTCGTCTCCGTCGCCGAGCTGGGCCGCAACCCCACCGTCAAGGACGAGATCGCGCACTCGCGCCAGTCCGCGGTCAGCGGCCTGATGTTCACCTATCCCGTCCACCAGGCGGCCGACATCCTCTTCTGCAAGGCCAACCTGGTACCGGTCGGCCAGGACCAGCTTCCCCACCTGGAGATCACCCGCACGATCGCCCGCCGCTTCAACGACCGCTACGGCGACGGCGCCGCCGTCTTCCCGCAGCCGGAGGCGCTGCTGTCGAGCGCGCCGCTGCTGCTCGGCACGGACGGCACCAAGATGAGCAAGAGCCGCCGCAACGCCATCACCCTGGCCGCCGACGCCGACGAGACCGCCCGCCTGATCAAGGGCGCCAAGACCGACTCCGAGCGCCACATCGCCTACGACCCGGTCACGCGCCCCGAGGTGTCCTCCCTCCTTCTGCTGGCGGCCCTCTGCCGGCAGCGCACCCCCGAGGAGGTCGCCGACGACATCGGCTCGGCGGGTGCCGCCGCGCTGAAGAAGACGGTGACCGAGGCGGTCAACGAGTACCTGGCCCCGATCAGGGCGCGGCGAGCCGCCTACGCCCAGGACCGCGCCCACGTCCGCGAGATCCTGCGCGAGGGGAACGAGCGCGCCCGGGCCGTGGCCGACGCCACGCTCGCCGAGGTACGCGCGGCCATGAACAGCCCGTACTGAGCGGCCGGCAGCGGCCGGCCTTCCGGGCGGTGCGGGGCGCGGGCGGGTGCCGGGTCCGGTGGTGTGCGTGATGCTGAAGGGGTGCGGGGTGTCGTTGCCCGGTGGTGGAGCCCGGCGGCCTACGCCGCCTCGGGCCGCCGAGCCGTGCGGGTGTCACTGGTCGCGGCGACCGGCTTCTACGTCTTCCGCTACGGCCTGGACCGCCCCGTGGCGGCGACCTACGCGCTGTTCACCGCCATCGCGCTGGGCGGGCTGTCGCGGATCCCCGGCACCGGGCGGCAGCGCGCGGCCGTACTGCTGCGGGCCGTGCCACTGTGCTGGGTCCTGGTGGTGGTCGGCACCGCTCTGTCGGTCCGCACCTGGAGCGCCGCCGCCGGCATGCTGGTGGTCGGCTTCACCCTGGCCTTCTCCGCCGTGGGCGGCCCGCGCGCGGCGGGGGCGGCACCGGGCCTGCAACTGCTGTACATCCTGCCGTCATTCCCTCCGTACGATCCGGGGTCGCTCGGCGACCGCCTGATCGGGACGAGCGCGGGTGTCGCCCTGCTCGTCGCGGCGGAGGCGCTGCTCCTGGCCGAGCGCGCCCCGCCGTCCTACGAGGAGCGGGCCGCGGGGGCCGCGCGGAACGCCGCGCAGTGCGCTCGGCGCCTCGCCGCACCGCCGCACGCCCTGACCGGCGCGGACCGGGCGGCGGCGTGGGAGGCCGGGCAGGCGCTGCGGCCGCTGCACGTGCCGGAGGCGGAACGCCCGGCGGGGCCGGGCAGGCGGGCGCGCGCCCTCGCGCACACCGGCCTGGCCATCCGCACCCTGCTGAGCCGTCTGGCGGCGCTGGGCACCGGCCGCGGCGAGCCGGACCCGGAGGTCACGGCCGTGCTGCGCGCGGTGGCGGAGCTGGCCGGGGCGACGGCCGGCTGTCTGCGGTCCGGGTCGTCGGCCCTGGCGCCGTACGAGGCGCTGGTCACCGCGCGCGCCCGCCTGTCGGCCGTCTCCGCCGGGCCGTGCCGCGGCACCGGCGTGCTGAGCTTCGCTCCGGCGGTGCTGCGCGGCCACGCCGCCGTGCTGGAGGTCGCCGACGCGGCGCTGGCCATGGGGGTCGCCGCCGATCTGGCCGTACGGGGCCGGCATGCGGCTCTGCCGGTGCCGCCGGGCCGTTTCTGGTACGCCACGACGTCGGCGCCGCTGTTGTGGGGGCACCGGCTGCGCGGGCACGCAGGCCGCCGGTCGGTTTTCTTCCAGAACGCGGTGCGCATCGCCCTGGCGCTGACGGCCGCGCGGGTCGTGGCCGGGGTGGACACACTGCCCCACGGTTTCTGGGCCATGCTGGCGACGCTCACGCTCACCAGGACGACCATGGACGCGACCTGGCACACCGTCCGCCTGGCACTGTCGGGCACCTTGGCCGGTGCGCTGGTGACCGCCGGGATCTTGGCGCTGGCCGGGACGGACACCCGCTTCTACGCGGTGCTGCTGCCGGTGTGGATGCTGATCGCCTTCACCGTCGGGCCGGTCCGGGGCGTCGGCTGGGCGCAGGGCCTGTTCACCGTGCTCGTGGCGCTGGTCTTCGCTCAGCTCGCGCCGCCGACGTGGCACCTGGCGGAGGTGCGGATGCTGGACGTGCTGGTCGGCAGCGTGATCGGCGCGATCTTCGGGGTGCTGGCGTGGCCGCGCGGCGCCCACGACGAGCTGCGCTACGCGGCCGCGGAGCTGTTGCGCAGGGCGGCGGAGATCGTCGTGGCGACCAGTGCCTCGGCCGCGCACGGCACACCGGTGGCCGCTCCGTCGGGAGTGCCGGCCGGGCACCGGTCGCTGCATCGCTCGGTCATCCTCGCGGAGTCCGCGTACGCGCAGTTCCAGAGCGAGCCGACGCACTTCGGGGGCCGGGCCCCCGCGGCGGTGCCGGCCGCGGTGGACTGGCAGGCGACGCTGATGGCCGGCCATCACACCCTGTGGGGGTCGCAGCGGCTGCTGGAGCCGCCGCACGCCGTGCTGGGCCCGGTGGCGGCCGAGGCGCTCGCCGGGGTCGGGGAGCGCGTGGCCGGGCGGATGCTGCTGGTCTCGGCGGCGCTGGATCCCGGCGGGGACACACCGAGCGCGCCCGTGCCGTCGATCGATGTGATCTTCGCGGAGTTCGCCGCCGAGCCGCCGGACACGCCGCGGCTGTACTACGCGACGGTGTCGTGGCTGGAGTCGCTGACCGCGGACCTGGCGCGGATCAGCTCCGGTCCTCGGGAGGGGTGAGGCCACGCCCTGCCGCTGGTTCAGCATCACCCCGGCCGGTGCCAGGCGAGGCGGGAGGGCGACGAACAGCCCGGCCGCGCGCTGATGCACGTCGGTCGGCCGGTGCGACCCGGGCGGGGGCCGCCCGGGTGGGCGGCCCGCGTGGGCGGTCAGGAGGCGTTGCGGAAGATCGCCGCGGGGCCGATGACGCCGGGGCCGAACCGGTCGCGGATGCGGTCGATCGCGCCCTCGGCCATCAGCCGCGCCTCACGGCCGGTCTCCAGGCTGAGCTGCCGGGCGACCCGGTCGGCGTCGACGAGGTCCTCGCCCTTGAGTGTGATCCGCGTGAGCCGGCCCCGTTGCAGGCCCGCGGCGTCCATCAGCTGGTAGGCGAGGACGCGCAGGTCGTCGTCGTGCGCGGAGGGTTCGGCCAGGCGGCGGGTCTTCTCCCAGCTGCCGCCGGCGGCGAAGGACAGCTGCAGGGTCAGGGCGCGGGCAGCCTGGCCCCGGCGGCGCAGCAGCATCCCGAGGCGGACGACCAGTTCCAGGAGGGCGGAGCGGACGTCGGCGCCGTCCAGCGCCTCGCGCGGAAAGGTGTGCCGCACGCTCGCCGAGGCGGGCAGTGCGCGCGGGACGACGGGGCGTGGGTCGACACCGCGGGCGCGGTCCGCCGCCAGCCGGCCGGCGCGGCCGCCGAGCAGCCGCTGCACGGTGGCGGGCGGGGCGGCGGCGAGCAGGCCGACGCAGTGGATGCCGTAGTCGCGCAGAACCTGCGCCTGGCGGGGGCCGATGCCGTGCAGGGCCTCGACGGGGAGCGGGCCGAGCCAGTCGGTCACCTGGTCCGCAGCGACGGCGAGGACGCCGCCGGGTGGGGCGATCTGTCCGGAGGCGGTGGCGGCGACGGTGATGGACGGTCCGACGCCGACGCGGACGTCGACGCCGAGGCGGGAGATGGTCCGCACCCGCAGCATCTCGCCGAGCCGGCGCGGGTCGGCGCCGTGGTAGCGCAGCGCGCCCCTGAGTTCGACCAGGGCCGCGGAGGGCGGCAGGGCCTGCACGACCGGCGACAGCTCCGTGAGCTGCTCCAGGACCTGCCGGTAGGTCTCCTCCGGCAGCCGGTCCGGACAGCGCACGTGCATGACCGTCGCCGTCTGACGTGCGGGAACGTCGGCGTTCATGGATCTCACCTCCCACCACCACGATATCGAACGAAAAATCGAACACGCGAGTGCACGAGGGTGGATCTTGGGCCTAGAATCAAAACTGTGTTCGATGACCTGCCGCCCGACCTCGACCGCCTGCACACCCTGCGGGTGTGGCACGCCCTGTGGCTCGAGCGCATCGACCGCAAGATCGCGGCGCTCCAGCGGCGCCAGGCCGAACAGGAACGCGGCCGGCGCAACCGGCCCGCGCGGCCGGATTGGATCGTCCAGCTCGGCATCGGCGCCGGACGCCCGCCTCTTCAGGTGCACACCGGCGACTGCCGGATGGCCGGTTCGCGCCACCGCCCGGTCGGCCGGGAGGAGGCCCGCCGACTGCTGGCCGGTGGCCTGCCCGCCTGCATCCACTGCCGCCCCGACGCGCAGCTGGAGATCATCGACTTAGATCCGGCCGCCGCGGCGTGACACACGGGCCGCACTCGGCGCGCGCCGCGGGCCCGGCGGTGTCAGCGTGGACGGCAGAAGCCACCGTGGCACAGACACCCGGTGGGGCGGTCCGGGACGGAAGGGTCGGTCATGGCGCGCGCGATCTGGACGGGTGTGATCACGTTCGGGCTGGTCACCGTGCCCGTCGGCCTGTACTCCGCGACCGAGGACCACACCGTCCACTTCCACCAGCTCCAGCGCGGCACAGCGGACCGCATCCGCAACCGGCGGGTGAACGAGCGCACCGGCAAGGAGGTCGACACCGACGACATCGTCAAGGGGTACGAGGTGTCCGAGGGCGAGTATGTGATCGTCGAGCCCGACGAGCTGGACGAGATCGCGCCGGGCCGCTCCCAGGTGATCGAGATCAGTGACTTCGTCGACCTGGACGCCATCGAGCCGGTGTACTTCGCCCGTACCTACTATGTGGGCCCGCGCGGCAAGGAGTACCAGAAGGTGTACGAGCTGCTGCGCGCCGCGCTCGCCGAGGCGAACAAGGCCGGCATCGCGACCTTCGTCATGCGTGGCAAGGAGTATCTGACCGCGCTGCGGGCCGAGGACAAGGCCGTGGTGCTGCAGACCCTGCACTGGGCCGACGAGGTGCGCGACCCCCGCAAGGAGCTGCCGGAACTGCCGTCCGGGCGAGCCGCGCGCGGCAAGGAGCTGGATGTCGCGCTGCAGCTCGTCGACGCCCTGAGCGCCCCGTGGGAGCCGGGCCGCTATCACGACACGTACCAGGAGAAGGTACGGGAACTGGTGCAGGCCAAGGCGCAGGGCGAGGAGGTCGCCCTCGCCGAGGAGGCGCCCGAGGCGACCAACGTCATCGACCTGATGAAGGCGCTGGAGAGCAGCCTGGACAACGCCCGCTCGTCCGGCGGCGGCAGCGGCAGCGGCAGCGGCAGCGGCAGCGGCAGCGGCAGCGGCAGCGGCAGCGGCAGCGGCCGTAAACGGCAGGCCGGGGCCGGCAGGTCCCGCGGGGCGCCGTCCGGCCGCGACAAGGCGTCGGGGAGGGGTGGCCGCGGCGCGGGCGCCAAGAGCACCGGCCCCAAGAACACCGGCGGCGGCACGCGCGCGAAGAGCGCCGGCCGCGGCGCTGGCGCGAAGGGCACCGGCCGCAGCACCGGGGCCGGGAGCACCCGCCGCTCCCAGGGCTCGAAGCGCGAGCTGGCCGGGCTGAGCAAGGCCGAGCTCTACCAGCGGGCCACCGACCGGGACATCCCGGGCCGCTCGAAGATGAGCCGAGACCAGCTCATCGACGCCCTCGCCTCCCGTACGACAGCCGCCTGACCGGTCGGCGCGCACCTCTGACACGGCAGCCGCCCGCCCTCCGTCACCCCGCCCGCAGCTCCCGCAGCAGTGTCCGACCCGCCGCGCGGTGTTCCTCGGCCGCTGTCGGGTCGGCCCCGTCGAGCAGAGCCGCTATGCCGTCGTGGGCCAGCGCCTCCTCGTAGCGGTTGCCGAGCCCCGGGGCCAGTTCCAG
The DNA here is from genome assembly GCF_040656475.1 of Streptomyces sp. NPDC049915. Lineage (NCBI taxonomy): Bacteria > Bacillati > Actinomycetota > Actinomycetes > Kitasatosporales > Streptomycetaceae > Streptomyces > Streptomyces sp. NPDC049915. Next base: position 15,960 of record NZ_JBFAMH010000003.1, on the reverse strand, counting down.
CGCCTGCCGGTGCAGCCGCAGGGCCTCCTCGGGCAGGCCCGCGCGCCGGCAGGTCTCGGCGTAGCCGTTGAGGAAGTGGATCTTCCAGTGCTCCTCGAACAACTCGTCGAGCAGCGCGAACGCCTCCCGATGGCTGGCCAGCGCCTCCTCGTAGCGGCCCATCCGCCGCAGCGCGACACCCCGGCAGTTCAGGCACCAGGCCTGGTTGTGCAGATGTCCGTCGGCGCGGGCCACCGCGAGCGCCTGCTCCAGGTGTGCGGCCGCCTCGTCGGGCGCCTCCTCCGCGATGGCCACGCCGAGGGTGATGCGGGCGGTCAGGGCGGGCGGCCAGGCCGGGTCGGTGTGCGGGACGGCGAGCACGTCGCGGGCGCGCCGCGCGGCTTCCTCGCGGTGTCCCAGCTGGAGCATCGCCCAGGCCTCCGCCGCGGCGGCGTCGGCGGCGCCGGTCGGGAAACCGGCCTGCTCGTACAACGTCCCGGCCAGCCGGAAGAGTTCGAGCGGTTCCTCGACATCCCCGGCGTCCCAGCTCAAGTAGCCGCGCCGCAGGGCGAGTTCGGCCTCGGTGCGGGGATCGCCGGCCCGGGCCACCAGGGTGCGGGCGGTTTCGTAGGCGTCGGCGGCCTCCGGCAGCCGGCCGGCGTTGTAGCGCGCGAAGCCCAGGTCGCTGTGCGCCTCGGCGAGTTGCAGCGGGTCGCCGAGGCGCTCGGCGGCGGCCAGTGACCGCTCGAAGAGGAAGTTCAGGTGCATGGTGCCGCAGCGGCGGGCGAAGTAGGCGCGCAGGAAGCGCGGCAGCTCGCACACATGAACGTCGGCGCCGACGGCGGCCGCCGTTTCGAAGGCGGCGATCAGGTTGGCGTACTCCGTCACCAGCCAGGCGAAGGCGGCGTTCTTGTCCGCGAACCGGGGCAGGACGGCCGGGGGCGGGCCGGCGGTGGCCGCCCGGCCCGGCGACAGGAACGGCATCGCGGCGTCGGCGGCGGCCGCCGCGTGCACGTAGTACCCGAGCACACGGCCGAGGGCCCGTTCCCGCTCGGCCGCCGAGTCCTGTTCGGCGGCGGCGCGGCGCGCGTGCTGGTGCACCAGGTCGTGCAGCCGGTAACGGCCGGCTGTCGGCTGCTGGACGAGGTGGGCGTCGAGCAGGTCCTCGAGCATCGCCTGCGCGGTGCGCAGCGGCACGTCGGCCAGCGCGGCCGCCAGGTACTCGTCGAAGGACTCGCCGGGCAGCAGGCCCAGCATGCGGAACAGGCGCGCCTGCGCGCGGTCGAGCTGCCGTACGGACATGGCGAACGCGGTGTCGAACTCGCTCGTGCCCCCGGCCATCCGCTCGACGAGGATGCCCACGGTCCAGCCCGGCCGGTGCCGCAGCCGTGCTCCGGCGAGCCGCAGGGCGAGCGGCAGATGGCCGCACAGCCGCAGCACTTCGGCGGCCGACTCGGGGTCGCGGGCGAGGCGCCCGTCGGGGCCGCCCCCGTCGCCGCTGGCGCGGGCGAGCAGTTCGGCGCTCTCCTCGGGGCTGAGCACGCCGAGCGAGAGCGGGGGCACCTCGTCCAGGCCGAGGAGCCGGTTGCGGCTGGTGATCAGCGCGACGGAGTCTCCGGCGCCGGGCAGGAGCGGGCGGACCTGCTCGGCGTCGGCGGCGTTGTCGAGGACCACGACGACCCGGCGGTGGGCGAGTTCGGACCGCCAGCAGGCGGCAAGTTGTTCCAGGCCGTCCTGCGGGACGCGCTCGGAGGGGACGTCGAGGGCGCCGAGCAGCATGCGCAGCGCGGAGTCGGGGTCGAGCGGGGGACGGCCCTCGGTGAAGCCGTGCAGGTCGACATAGAGCTGGGCGTCGGGGAAGTCGGCGGCGAGCCGGTGGGCGGCGTGCACCGCGAGGGAGGTCTTTCCGACGCCCGCCATGCCGTCGACGCAGACCGCGCGGTGGGTGGCGACCGCGTCGAGCAGGGCGGTGAGCTGGTCCTGGCGTCCGGTGAAGTCGGGGACGTCGCGCGGCAGGTCGTTGCGGGGCCGGGGCCGGCCCTGGCGGCTGCTCTTCGGGGGCGCCGGCAGCGGGTTGGAGGTGCGCTCCCACAGGGGGCGCAGGGGGCGCGGGTCGCGTTTGACGAGACGGCACAGCGCGACCACGGCGGGCCAGGGCGGCACGGTCTGTCCGCTGAGGTAGCGCGAGAGGGAGGAGGAGCTGAGGCCGGTGTCGCGGGCGAGGGCCCGCACGCCGAGTCCGGACAGTTCCTGCAGCAGGCGCAGCCGTGCCGCCAGTTCGTCCTGCGGTTCGGCCTGCGCCGCCCGTTCGCGTACCTCCACCGTGTTCCCCCCGCCTTCGCGTCCCGTGGCCGCAGAAGTCTTCCCGGCCAAGTAGCCGCTGGTCAAGGCTGTTTCAGCTGTCCCATGGTGTCCCATCGCCGTGGCCCGGACGCGCGGGCCGGTCTGTGATGGAGTCACGCCCCGACGCCAGCGGGGCACCGAACCGGCGAAGGAGCCCGAGATGCAGCCCCGTATGCAGAACCCCGCCGTCGTCCTGTCCGATGCCATGCAGCCCGTCCAGCAGCTCTTCAAGGCCGTGCACTCCGGTGGTGTGGACGTGCAGATCCTGGAGCTGGTGCATCTGCGGGTCAGCCAGATCAACGGCTGCAGCGCCTGCGTCGACGGCGGCGCCAGGACCGCCCGCAAGGCGGGCCTGAGCGACGAGCGGCTGGCCACGGTCGTGGCCTGGCGGGAGGCGCCGTACTTCTCCGACGAGGAGCGGGCGGCCCTCGCCCTGGCCGAGGCGGCGACGCGCCTGGCCGACCGTCCCGACGCGGTGAGCGACGAGATCTGGGACACGGCCGCCACCTACTTCGACGAGAAGCAGCTGGCCGCGATCGTGCTGATGATCGGCGTCACGAACCTGTTCAACCGGCTCAACGCCACGACCCGGCAGATCGCCGGCACCTGGGGATGACGTCGCTTCGCCGGCCGGGACGGGCCGGCAACTCCCCCCATACCGAGGCCCATCGTGATCCATGTTCCAGGAGGGAACCCGCAGTGAAGGACACCCAGAAGTCTGCGAAGAGCGCCACGGCCGCCGACGAGCCGGCGGAGGGGTTCACGGCGGAGGAGCGGGCCGCGATGAAGGAGCGCGCCAAGGAGGTCAGGGCCTCCGGGCGCCGCGCCTCCAAGGCCGCGAAGGCCGCCGAGGACGAGGCCGCGGTGCTGGCGAAGATCGCCGAGATGCAGGAGTCGGACCGGGTCATGGCCGAGCGGGTGCACGCCGTCGTCAAGGAGAGTGCGCCGCAGCTCGCGCCGAAGCTCTGGTACGGGATGCCCGCGTACGCCCTGGACGGCAAGGTCGTCTGTTTCTTCCAGAGCGCGGAGAAGTTCAAGTCCCGGTACGCGACGTTCGGCTTCAGCGACCAGGCGCACCTCGACGAGGGCAGCATGTGGCCGGCGTCGTACGCCCTGACCGGGCTGAGCGCCGCCGACGAGGCGCGTCTCGCCGAGCTGGTGAAGCGGGCGGTGCACTGACGCGACGACGCCCCGACGGGGTGGCGCGGGCCGCGCCACCCCAGGACGGAACCGTGGTTACGAGCCGTCGGCGTGGACGGCGTAGACGTACCGCTTTCCGGCGTACTCGCTGAGGTTCCAGATCACGGACTCGCTGTAGGCCCAGCCCGTGGTGGCGCTGCTGTGGAAGCTGAGGTCCTCGCAGCCGACGGCCAGGTTGCACACGGCGCTCGCGGTGGAGGCGCCGGAGGTGAAGGTGCGCAGGGATCCCGCGGAGGAGCCGTTGCTGGCCGCGAGGTAGTGCTTGCTGTTCTGGGACACGACGCCCTGGATCTTCTGCTGGGCGACGGTCACGGCCTCGGACGCGGTGGGCGAGGAGATCTGCCGGTTGGTGTAGTCGAGGTTCCAGCGCACCACCTTGGGCGTGGTGGTGGCGACGCCGCTGCCGCTGAAGGTGCCGTCCGTGTAGTCGACGCTGCCGGAGACGGAGTACTCGCTGACCACGAGGGAGTCGGGGCTGCTGGCGCGGTCGAGGCCGATCGCGCTGTAGCGCACGTACTTGCCGGTGTTGTCGTAGGCGGCGGCCTGCGGCAGGACGTACTGGTAGGAGTAGCCGTAGTACTTGCCGTCGGTGTGCAGGCCGCAGACGTCCTTCTCGGCGGTGTCGACCGTGAACATCTTGGTCAGGTCGAAGACCCGCAGCCCCTTGAAGGTGTCGACCATGTAGAGCAGGTCGCCGTACCACATGATGCCGCCGGCGTGCCGGCGGACGGGGTTGAAGGAGTACTCCCCGGAGGACGTCTTGGCCGGCTCGACCAGCAGGACGTGACGGTAGGTGGGTGCGGAGGCGTTGGTGGTGTCGACGAACGAAAGCCGTACGCCCTTGTCGATCGGGTACTCGTCGACGCCGTCACCGTCCGGGTCGGTCTCGAAGTACCAGGAGACCGCGACCACGCGCTTGGAGCCGTTCGACGGGTAGAGGCCGTCGGCGTAGGCGTCGGCGCTGGTGGTGACGCCCTGGGGGATCCAGTAGTCGACGGTCTGGTCGCCGCTCTCCCAGGTGAAGCCGGCCGCGAACGCCTGCACGGTGCCGGGCGCGCTGGTGAGGCGGGTGGCGCTGCGGTTGGTGTCGGCGATGACGGCCGTGGCGTCGACGGTGGGGAGCTTGGTGGCGAGCCCGGCTACGAGGTCGGCGTAGGCGCCGTGGCTGTTGCCGGTCCGGTAGGTGAGCCCGAACTGGCTCGCGTCGATGGTGGCCGCCTGAGCGACGGCCGGGAAGAGCGCGCTGCCCGCGGCGGTGACGAACGGCGCCGCGGCCATGCCCTTGAGAATCGCCCTGCGTGTCATGTCCATGGGGCGGAACCTATGCGCACGTGATCACGTGGCACAACTCCGCCCTCGTCACAGGATGACAGCCGACCCGACGGCCCGTCAGCGGACGACGTCGAAGATCTGCTTCTGCAGCCCGTTGGCGTACGCCTCGTGCTCGACCAGCTTCAGCTTCTGGGCGTCCTTGTCGGTGGCGCTGAACAGGCGCTTGCCGGCACCGAGCAGCAGCGGGAAGACGAGCAGGTGGTAGCGGTCGATCAGGCCGGCGTCCGACAGGCTGTGGTTCAGTTCGGCGCTGCCGTGGACGATGATCGGGCCGCCCTCGGTCTCCTTCAGCGCGGCGACCTCGTCGAGCGAGCGCAGGATCGTGGTCTCACCCCAGTCGGTGACGAGGTCGCCCTCGGTGAGGGTGGTGGAGACGACGTACTTGGGCATCACCTTGTAGTCGGCGAAGTCCGCCATGTCCGGCCACACCGGGCTGAACGCCTGGTAGCTGACCCGGCCCAGCAGCATCGCGGTGGCCTCCTGCTGCTCCTGGCCCTTGAGGGCGTACGCCTCGGGGACGAACTCGACGTCCTTGAAGGTCCAGCCGGCATTGCGGTAGCCGGACTCGCCACCGGGGGCCTCCACGACACCGTCGAGCGAGATGAAGGCGGTGCTGATCAGGGTGCGCATGGTCGTTCCTTCGGGTCGTGTGCTCAGCGGATGCGTGCGGTGCGCGCGCCGCGTTCGCGGAGGCCGTGCGCACCAGCCGTCTTCTTCGACTGCCGATCGCGGGAAAACTCATCGGCCGTCGCGGGGATCCCTTTCCGCAGTCACGCCTCCTCGATCGTCGCGGTGACGGGCGTGCCGGTCTCGACCGTGCGGCTGACCGTGCAGAGCCGGTCGTGGGAGGCCTTGACCGCGCGCGGCAGGATCGCGCGGGCGCGCTCGGCCGCCTCGCCGTCCGGGAAGGCGACGGAGAACGTGACGGCGAGATCGGTCAGGCGGTTGCCCTGCTCGTCGCTGACCTTGTGACCCGTCACGGTGACGGCGAAGCGGTCCGGCTCGGCGTGGCGGGTGGTGGCGACGTCGACGTCGACCGCCGTGCAGCCGCCGATCGCGGCGAGCAGCAGCTCGACCGGGGTGAAGGCGGCGCCCTCGGTGGCGAAGCTGATCGTCCCGCCGCGGGCGTTCGTCGCGGTGAAGTGCCCGGTGCCGGTTCGCTCGACGGTGACGGAGCGCAGGGAGTCTTCGGTCATGACACGGACACTAGTACTCCTGCACACCGGACGAGGCCCGGGACATGGGCGCTTCACCGGGTACGACCGTGCCGGGGGCGTGGGCACGGCGGGCCGCGTCGCGCGAACCGGGCCGCCGCGGCGCGGACATCCATCTACCTGGTACGGCGGCACCATCCGTACGCCCGAGTCGGCCCGGGACGACACACGGAGTTCACGACCGTCACGGAATTCGCTGCGGTGACGGCAAGTTGACGTCGTCATGACTGTAGGAGTGACCATCGACACGCCCGGTGCCGCGCTGACCGTCGACGAGGTGGTGCGGCAGGCTCGCGAGGCACGGGCGTCCGGCGTCAAGAGCGTCTGGTTCGGCCAGACCTTCGGCTACGACTCCCCCACGCTCGCGGCGGTGGTGGGCCGCGAGGTGCCCGACATCCACCTCGGCAGTTCCGCGCTTCCGGTGTTCGGCCGGCATCCGCTGCTCGTCTCCAGCCAGGCGCAGACGGTGCAGGCCGCCACCGGCGGGCGCTACCACCTCGGCCTGGCCCTCGGCACGAAGCTGTTCACGGAGGGGGCCTTCGGGCTGCCCTTCGAACGGCCCGTGGGCCGGCTTCGGGAATTCCTGCTGGCGCTGCGGCAGTTGACCGAGACCGGGCGGGCGGACTTCGAGGGGGAACTGATCACGGCGCGCACGCCGCTGCCCGCGTCCGTGCCGGGTGCCGAGCCCGTCGTACCGCTGCTCGTGGCCGCGATGGGGCCGCAGGCGCTGCGCGTCGCCGGCCGGCTCGCCGACGGGATCCTGCCGTATCTGGCCGGGCCGCGGGCTCTGGAGCAGCACATCGTGCCGGCGCTCACCCGCGCCGCCGAGGAGGCGGGACGGCCCCGCCCGCGGGTCGTCGCGTTCGTGCCGGGTGTCGTCACCGGCGACCCCGACCGGGTCCGCGCCACCGCGCACGAGGCGCTCGGCTTCTACCAGCAGATCCCGTCCTACGCCCGGGTCATCGAGCAGTCCGGCGCCGCACACCCCGTGGACCTCGCGGCCATCGGCGACGACAAGCACCTCGCCGAGACGGTACGCCGTTACCGCGACGCCGGGGCCACGGAGGTCGTCGTCACCGCCAGTGAGCTCGGCGGCCCGGACGACCGGCTGCGCACCTGGGAGGTCGTGGGCGACCTCGCCTGACGTCCTGTCAGGGGCGGACCGGGGTCCGGTCGGGCCTGCGCACCATCCAGACGTCGACGGGGTCCTCGCTCTCCACGGTGAACCCGTGCCGCTCGTAGAGCCGTCGGGCCGCACTGCCTCGCAGCACGTTCAGCCGGACGAGGGCGCCCGCGTGGTCGGTCCGCTCCAGCAACCGTCGCAGCACGGCGGAGCCTATGCCGTGACCGTGCAGATCCGGGGCGAGGAAGAAGTGCTCCAGCCAGTGGGCGTCCTCGGCCGGCCGCAGCGCCACACAGCCGGCCATCGCGCCACCCACCTCGATGACCCAGGTGTGCGCAGGCTCGAACCGGTCGCGCAGGCGTTGCCGCACCCGGTGCTCGTCGTACCGCCCCAGGCGCTCCAGATCCGGCCTCATCGCCGCCTCACGCAGTTCCGCCGCCGCGTCGATGTCCGCCGTCGACGCCGGGCGCAGCACCCAGTCCACCATGATCACCACGCTACCGTGCCGGGTCCTCGTCACCGCCACGCCCTAGGGTGGGCCGGCATGACGCACCTCATGCCGGAGATCACGGCGGACTTGGTACGCAGTCTGCTGCGCGACCAGCACCCCGACCTCGCCGAACACCCCGTGCGGCTCGGCGCGCGCGGCTGGGACAACCAGCTGTGGCGGCTCGGTGACGACCTCGCCGTGCGGATGCCCTGGGCGACGCCGAGAGCGGATGTGCTGCTGCGCAAGGAGCACGCCTGGCTGCCCGCCCTGGCGCCGCACCTTCCGCTGCCGGTCCCGGTCCCGCAGCGGCTCGGCGAGCCCTCCGAGCGGTTCCCCCGGCACTGGATCGTCACCACCTGGGTGCCGGGTACGCCCGCCGACCTCGCCCCCGCCACCCGTGCCGCGGAGGCGGCCCGCACCTTGGCCGGCTTCCTGACGGCGCTGCACCGGCCGGCCCCCGCCGGGGCACCGGCCGGCCATCACCGCGGTGGACCGCTGGCCGACCTGGCCGAGCAGGTCGCCGAGGGCCTGGCCTCGGCCACCGAACTGGGGCTGCTGCCCGACCCGGACGCGGTCCGCGCCGTCTGGGAGGACGCCCTTGCCGCACCCGTCTGGACGGGCCCGGCCCTGTGGCTCCACGGCGACCTGCATCCGGCCAACGTCCTCACCGCGGACGGCACTTTCTGCGGTGTCATCGACTTCGGCGATCTCTGCGCGGGCGATCCGGCCTGCGATCTCGCGGCGGCGTGGATCCTGCTGCCGGACGGCGCCGTGGACCTCTGCCACGACGCCTACCGCCCGGCCCCGGACCCGGCGACCCTGCGCCGTGCCCGCGGCTGGGCCGTGATGCGCGCCCTGGGTGGCGTCCTCATCGGCGAGGCGGGTGTGCGCGGGCGCCCCGGCGGCAAGCCCACCTGGGGGCCACCGGCCCAGGCCGCGCTCCGCCGCCTCACCGCGACGGCCCACCGCTGAGCACGCGCCACGCGGGGGCGGTTGCCGTCCGACAGGTGAACTCCCCTGCGGGGCAAGGGGCTCGGACGCCCGGGAGCACGTACCCCGTCGGACGACGCCCGGGAAGGCGTCATGACGGCGTTCCTTCCAGCCGGTTCTCCCTGGTGGGGGCGGATTGCGGGGCAGGTGTTCCGGCCTGGCGGCGTGGCAGTACGCCGATCGCCACGACCGCCGCGAGCAGGAAAAGCGCGGCGGCGATGGCCAGACCCAGGGCGTAGCCGGCGTTGAGCGCGGCTGGGTCGGTGGCCGTGCCGGTGCGGTGCGCGGCGATGGTGGCCAGGGCGGCCAGGCCGACGCAGCCGCCGAGTTGGCGGGAACTGTTCATGAGGCCGGAGGCCATACCGGCCTCATGGGGGGCGACGCCAGTGGTCGCGGCGGCGACGATCGGGGCGATGACCAGTCCGACGCCGACTCCGGTGATGACGCAGGGGCCGAGTACGTCCGTGAGGAAGCGGCCGTCGGGGCTGATGCAGGCGAACCATGCCAGGCCCGCGGCGGCGAGCAGGGCGCCGGGGACCAGGGAGGCACGGGGGGTGCGTGCCGCGGTGACCCGGGTCGCGACGACGCTGCCCGCGACCAGACTCACGGAGAAGGGCAAGAACGCGGCACCGGTTGCTGCGGCACCCATGCCCAGCACCTGCTGCATGTACAGGGACACGAAGTAGAAGGCCGCGAACTGCCCGGCCGTGGAGAAGAAGACCAGCACGTTGGCGCCGGCGACCCAGCGGCTGCGCAGCAGGCCGAGGCGCAACAGCGGTGCGGGAGACCGGGATTCGGCGTGAACGAAGGCGGCCAGGAGCGTGGCCGCGGCGACGAGCATGGCCCATGTGGCCGGTGAGCCCCACCCTTGGGTGTCGGTGCGCACGACACCGATCACCAGCAGCCCGGCTCCGCCCGTGGCCAGGACGGCACCGAGCACATCCAGCCTCTCGCGCCGGGCGGGACGTGCGTCGACGGGCACGCCTGCGAGAACCAGCGCGAGCGCCGTCGCCACGATGGGCAGATTGATCAGCATCACCCCGCGCCAGCCCGCGTACTGGGTCAGCAGGCCACCCGCCAGCACGCCCAGTGCTCCTCCTGCGGCGTTCACCCCGCTCCACACCCCGAGCGCGCGTACGCGCCGCGGCCCCTCGGGGAACGTGGTGGTGAGCATCGCCAGCGTGGCCGGGGTGGCCGCGGCGGCTCCCAAGCCCTGACCGGCGCGGGCGGCGATCAGCTGCCAGGGCGCCTGGGCCAGCCCGCCCGCCCGCCAGGGAGCACAGCCCGAAGACGGCCAGGCCCACCACAAAGAGCCGGCGCCGGCCGTACAGGTCGCATGCGCGGCCACCCAGCAGCAGAAATCCGCCGAGCGTGAGCGCGTAGACGTGCACGACCCACGCCAGGTCGAGTGGGGCGAACCCCAGCGCGGTGCGGATCGCGGGCAGGGCGACGTTGACCACCGACAGGTCCAGGGCGACGGCGAACTGGGGGACGGCCACGGCTGCCAGCACCATTCCCGGCTGTCCTCGCGTTTTTTTATACATGTAAAAAAAATAGCCGCAGGGGAGCCCCGCTGTCGACACCGGGGGATCGCGGTCGGCCACGGAGATCGGCGGGCGTGGGAGGCGGGAGGTTCGTTCGGCTAGGGACCTGACGATCATGTCTCCGACAAAGAACGGACATCATCCACGTCAAGCGAGCACTCGCGGCCGCCGCCTCCCTGATGGCGCTCGCGGCGACGGCGGGGTGCGGCGGCGGCACCTCCGCCGCTTCGGGCGCCGAGCAGGCCGTGCCCGGGTCGTCCTCGGCCGGCCCGGCCGGGGCGGGCGGCGAGGGTGCGACCGAGCAGGGCTTCGGCGGTGATCTGTCCGAGGCCTCGGACATGGACACGCTCTCCCGCTACATCGACGTGTTCACCTCCTGCAAGGACGTGGTGCCGGGCGCGGAGTACGACGCCGGACACGGCGCCGAGGACACCGCCTGGGGTACGCAGGAGGCGGCGGACCCCTCCTGGGGCATCAAGGAGCGCGCGGTCTGCAAGGACTTCCGGCATCCCATCGCTCTGCTGCTGGTGTCGGACATGCGGAAGTTCCAGACCGCGGCCAAGAAGAACAACGACCTGTCCGCCATCGGCAGGAACTACGCGGTCGTACCCGTCGGCGACGACCAGATCGAGGCCCTGTCGCCGTCCGGACTCGCCTTCCTGACCTGCGACCCGGACTTCTCGCCGCCGAGCGGCCACCGCACGGAGAAGGCGCTCGTCGACGGCTGCGTGCTGAGCGGCTACTTCCCGGCCTGACCGACGGCGTCCGGACCAGGGCGGGGCGGCTCGCCGCCGTGTGGCTGGGCGAAGGGCGTGAAGCGGGCGGGCGGATGGTCGATGGGCAGGTCGGGGCGCCAGGCGGTGAGGATCTGGGCGCTGCACTCGAACAGGCCCGCCGGCAGCGCGTCCAGCGGCCACCAGCCCCAGTCGCCGACGCGCTCGCCCGGCTGGTCGGCGGGCTCGCCGCGCCACCGCGTGACGAGCGCGCCGAACGTGATGCGGACGACGCCGCCGACCTGGTCCAGGAGCATGCCCAGCAGGCGGACGTCGGCAGGGTCCGCGTGCAGGCCGGTCTCCTCGGCCAGTTCGCGCACGACCGTCTCCTCCAGCGACTCGCCCGGCTCCACCGTGCCGCCGGGCAGCTCGACGGTCCCCCGCCGGTGGCGGCCCAGCAGCAGACCGCGCGGTCCCACCAGCACGGCGCCGACCCCGGCCGCCGCGTGCGCGACGGGCGGCTGAGCCGTACGGGGACGGGACGTGATCCGGGCGGGCCTGCGGACCTGGAAGAGCCGGTAGGAGGCCTGGTTGCCGTCCTCGGGCGCGTCCAGCGCGGTGACCTCCTCGACGCGCAGCCCGTGGTGCGCGAGCAGCTCCGTCCACAGCTTCGGGGTGAGCACCCACATGTGTCCGGTCAGTTCACCGCCGCCGGCCAGGCGCAGGATCTCCGGGCGCGGTTTCACCTCCGAAGAGGGCCCGTGTCCGGACGAGTTGGTGTGCAGCACGGTGAAGTACAGCCGCCCACCGGGCTTGAGGGCCGCGGACAGGACGGGCAGCAGTCGGTGCGGGTCGATGAAGTGGATGGCGGACAGGGAGTAGATCACGTCGTACGGCGCCGATGCGCGCAGATGCGCGACGGCGTCGGCCTGGATCAACCGCAGGCCCGGCAGGTCGCCGTAGCGCGCCCGCGCGCGGTCGATCTGGGTCGGTGAGACGTCGACGGCGTCCACGGCGGCGCGGTGGGCGCGGGCCAGGTGGGCGGCGTGCCGCCCCGGACCGCAGCCGAGGTCGAGCACGCGCAGGCCGGTGAGGTCACCGAGAACACCGTCCCCCGGCCCGGTCCCCGACGGTCCCCAGTCGATGCCGTCCACCTCGGGCAGGGGCGTGGCCCGGCCGAGGTGGTGCGCCCCATAGGCGTGCCACATCCCGGCGTTGACCCGCTCGGCATCGGCCGTACCGGGTGCCGTCATCGCGTCACCTCGTCGGACTCGTCGCGGAGCGCGGCCTGCCCGGCGCGCGCTTCGGCGGTGGCCATCGCCTTGCGGGAGTACGGCGTCCAGGCGATCCGTGCGGCGGCCTGCGAGGCTCCCCTGCGCAGCCGGGCGCCGACCGCCTCGTGGACCGTCCCGGGCGCGACACCGGCCGACTCCGCGCCGAAGGCCACGCCGATGCCGGCCCACGAACTGCCGTGCGTCCGGCAGTGCTCGCCGTAGTCCTCGACCAGAGGCATGAGGCAAGTACGCCTTGACGACTTCCAACTGTCAAGGCGCACCTGCCTCTTGCCTTCCCCCGTCAGGTCAGGTTCAGGCCGCCGTCGAGCACGATGACCTCGCCGGTGAGATAGCTGTGGGCGATCACCGATGCCACCAGGTCGGCCACGTCGGCGGGCCGGGCCGGCCGGCCCATGGGTGCGCGCTCCCGCCAGAGTGCGTGGGCGTCGGCCCAGTCCTTCGTCATCGGCGTGTCCACCAGGCCCGGCGCCACCGCGTTGACCCGCACGCCGGGGGCGAGCGCGGCCGCGAGCAGCCGGGTCACGTGGTTCAGCGCGGCCTTGCTCGCCGCGTACGGCACCGACGAGCCCTTGGGGCGCACTCCGGCGTGGCTGGTGATGTTCACGATGCTGCCGCCGCCCGGTGACGCCTGCAGCGCCGGAAGCGCCGCGGTGCACAGCACCCACGGTGCGATCAGATTGACCTCGAGCACCTCCCGCCATTCCTCCGGGGCGGCCGCGGCCAGGTCGTGGTGCGGGACGGGCCGGCTGATGCCGGCGTTGTTCACCAGCACGTCCAGCCGCCCGTACCGGTCGAGGGCCGCCTCCACCAGGCCCCGGGCCTCGTGCTCCACGGCCAGGTCGGCGCGCAGGTATGTCCCGCCGAGCCCGGCCGCCAGTTCCTCCCCCTCCCGTGTGCTGCGCCGTGAGTGCACCACGACCCGCATGCCGTCCGCCGCCAGCCTGCGCGCGACGGCCTCCCCGATCCCCGACGTGGACCCGGTGACCAGGGCGACGGGCCGATCCTCTTGATCCTTGCTCATCCGGCCGATCCTGCCATCGCCGTCGCCCACGGCGCGCACCGCCGGCCGCGCCCCACAGGCGGGTCGCCGGCCGGAGGTTCCGGTGGCCTCCCGCGGGCGCCGGCGCGGCCCGGGTGCCTACACTGCGAGCGTCCACGGCAGCGGGTCCCGGGCAGGGGCCAGGAAGGCGGGCGACATGGCCGGCGGGCAGACGGCGAAGGTGCCGCGCAAGGTCTACGAGCAGGAACTGCTGCGTTTGCAGACGGAGTTGGTGCGGCTGCAGGAGTGGGTGCGGGCGCAGGGCGCCCGGCTGGTGGTCGTCTTCGAGGGCCGGGACGCGGCCGGCAAGGGTGGCACCATCAAACGGGTCACCGAGCATCTCAACCCGCGCGTCGCCCGCATCGCGGCCCTGCCGACGCCGACCGAACGCGAGCGCACCCAGTGGTACTTCCAGCGGTACGTGGCGCAGCTGCCCGCCGCCGGGGAGATCGTCCTGTTCGACCGGTCCTGGTACAACCGCGCCGGTGTGGAGCATGTGATGGGCTTCTGCACCAAGGAGGAGCACCAGCGCTTCCTGCACCAGTGCCCCATCTTCGAGCGGATGCTGGTGGAGGACGGCATCCTGCTGCGCAAGTACTGGTTCTCGGTGAGCGACACCGAGCAGCAGGAGCGGTTCCGCAAGCGGCTGGAGGACCCGCTGCGCCGGTGGAAGCTCTCCCCGATGGATCTGGAGTCCATCACGCACTGGGAGGCGTACTCACGGGCCAAGGACGACATGATGGTGCACACCGACATCCCGGAGGCGCCCTGGTTCGTCGTCGAGAGCGACGACAAGCGGCGGGCCCGGCTGAACATGATCGCCCACCTGCTCGACTCGGTGCCGTACCACGGCGTGCCGGAGCCCTCGATCGAGCTGCCCGAGCGGCCGTCGTCCACCGGGTACGAGCGCCCGCCGCGCGACTTGCAGACCTACGTCCCCGATCACGCGGCCCGCCTGTGACGCGCGGACCATGGTCGAGGGCCGCGGCTCGGGTCCGGGGAGCCGCCCGCCGGGGGTTCGGCGCAGGCCGCGGCGGCGCTCAGGCGTGCGGGACCAGCGCGACGGGGCACCGCACGTGGTGGATCAGCGCGTGCGCGACCGGCCCGGTGCGCGGGGGGCCGGGGGTGCGGCTCCTGCGGATGCCCGCGACCACCAGTCCCGCTCCGCCCGCGGCCCGGACGAGCACATGGGCCGGCCGCCCTTCGTGGAGGTTCTCCCGGACGGCCACCGCCGGATACTTCGTCCGCCAGGGCGCGAGCAGCCGCGTCAGTTCCTCTTCGGCGACCGCCCTGACACGGGCGCGCTGCTCGGTGGCCGCGAGGCCCGGGGAGTACGGCACGTGCCAGGCGTGCACCGCCCGCAGCGGCGCCCGGCGCAGCTCGGCGGCGCGGAAAGCGAAGTCCAGCACTTCGTCGTAGGACCCCTCGACGTCGACGGCGACGGCGACGTCGCGGAACGGGGTGCGGACCGACGGCTGCCCGTCGGCGGCGCGCAGATGCTCGGTCTCCGCGGTCTCGTCGGACCGGACCAGCACGATCGGCCGCTCCATACGGGCCACGGCGGCCATGGCGACCGCCCCGGAGACGAACCCGCTCAGCCCGCTGCTTCCCTGGCTGCCGATGACGAGGAGATCGGCGCCCTGAGCCTCGGCGAGCAGTGCGGGAACGGGCGGCCCGGCGACCTGCTCGGCGGAGACGGCCAGCCCCGGATACCGCCGGCCCAGCTGCGCCAGCGCGGTGTGCAGGACCTGGCGGGCGTGCTGTTGCGGAGCCCGCAGTCCGGGCACGGCGGTCTCGGTGCCGCCCTCGGGCAGGCCCCTTTCCCAGGCGCACACGAGGCGGAGCGGCACGTCTCGCCGCAGGGCCTCCCGGGCCGCCCAGTCCGCCGCCGCGCTGCCCTCCCGTGAATCGTCCACGCCGGCCACGACCGACCTGATCACGGCCCTCACCTCCCTGGTCATCCGGTGCGTGCGCGACGGACAGGCCTGCCTCGGCCCGCCTCGGCGGTCGGCTCGAGCGCAGGGCGCGCCTCTCCGCCCGTCACCAGGGTCCCTCTGTGAGCGACTGCGGGAAAGGCCGGCCGGTCCGGCCGGGTCGTTCCCGCCGCCGTGGTGGAGGACTACCGTCGGGCCTCGGCGTAGGCGCGATGGTGTCCGGCGGGCGTCGTGGCCGCTGGGGTACCGGGCGCCGTGTCCTCGGGGGAAGCCCCGTGGCGTCGGCGCAGGACTTGCAGCAGCGGGCCCAGGGACGCCTCCGGGAACGGGCTGCCCGACGTGGTGGACGTGCCGTACCGGTCGTGCAGCCAGAAGGCCCACTGTGCGGTGGTCGGTGCGACGCGGAACTGGTCGACGAAGGCCCGGTAGGCGTCCGCGAACCGGTCCGCTGCCGCTTCCGGCGTCTCCCCCGGACGCAGCGGCGACTCGGGCTGCACGGGCTCGTCGACCGGGTCGGCGGCGGCCGGCGGCTCGGGCAGCGCGATCCGGAGGTCGGCCGCGCCCCGGCGGACGCGGCGTACCGCCTCGGCCACGGGGACGGCGGGCGCCGGGCCCCCGGCTTCGGCGCGGCCGGCCCCTGCGCCGATCCCGGCCGCGGCGAGGCCTGCCGGGGCGGTCTCCGACAGCGGTACGCCGTAGCGGGCGAGGCGCAGCGGCATCAGGGATTCCACCGGGGCCTTGCGGCGCCAGGCCCGGCCGAAGCG